>CAZLLG010000325.1:0-4497 GCA_964560275.1 uncultured Eubacteriales bacterium
CTTTTTTTATTGCACCCCGGTTGGAGAAACCAAAATTCTGAGCGGGAATCGACGTCATTTTTTTCATCATTTCCGACATGGGCAGAATTTTTTCGTCTCTCACATATTTTCCCAACACCCGGGGAAATGTTCCATAATTTCGAGGATGAGGCTTCCCCCTACCCAGTACTCCATAAGGCGCAAGTGCGGATCCATCGCAGCCAATTCCGACCAAGGGATGAGAGAGAATCTTCTTTAAATTCGTTTCATCCATCATGAACGTCACCATCCCTACATTGTTTTGTTCCTCAATTAAAAGATCCCTCATAAATTCGAAACAATCCTTTTCCGTTTCTTGGGCTCCTTGAAGGACACTCTTTCCCTCAAAAATCCTATTTTTTTCTGTTTTAACCGAAGCAATCACAACCTTATCCCAAGATCCCAACTTTTTTTCCTGTTCAGCCGTATGAGTCCGCAGTTTACTTTCCTGGGTGGGATCTTTCAGTCTTGCCAAAAACTCAGATGTCGTTCCCTGTCTGGCCCAAAGAGGAAAATAATAGCTCAATCCTGTAGATCCGGCAATATATGGATACCTGTCACAAAATATTAAAAATCCTTCGTTGCTGGCCTCTTCGATTGCGGCAATCGCTGCATCGATCTTATCCCAGTTTCGAGGATAAGCAATTTTAAAATGGGAAATTTTGATTCTGATTCCAGTCTGCCGTGCCAGTTCGACAGTTTCTTCCAAAGACTCAATTAAAAAATCTCCTTCGTCTCGCATATGAGTCGAATAAAGCCCTCCATTATTTGCGGTAGTTCTACACAGTTCTATGAGTTCATCGGTTTGGGCAAAACTTCCTGGGGTATACTCTAAACCACTGGAGAGGCCAATCGCTCCATGCTTGAGATTGTGCTCTATCAGTGCTTTCATCTTATCCATCTCTTCGGGTTTGCTTGGACGATCGTTAAAACCCATAGCCGCCCCTCTGATGGTCCCCTGTCCCAGAAAAGTCGCATAATTTAACGCCAAGCCTTTTTCCTCTAGTTTGGAGAAAAATCCCCTAATATCCATCCAGGTTAAATCAATATCATAATATTCTCTCAAATTTTCCTTTGTCTCCTCGTAAATCTCCTCAGCAATAGGGAAAGGAGACGATCCACAATTTCCACTGACCAAAGTGGTTATTCCCTGACGGACAGCACTTTCCGCCTTGGGATTGACCATAAGCCCAATATCAGAATGGTCGTGTGCGTCAATAAAACCCGGACAAACAGCAAGTCCATTGGCGTCGATGACAAATTTTCCCTTCACTTGAGGTATTCTACCCAGTGTAGAAATCACTTCCCCTGTGATCCCAATATCGGAAACCACAGGATCGCTTCCCAAACCATCATAGACTTTTCCGTTTTTGATCACGAGGTCGAATTCCTGAGACTTGCTGCACCCTTTTAGCAGCAGACCGCATCCGCTTAAACTTGACACAGCCGCTATTTTTGAAGAACTTTTAAGAAACTCTCTTCGAGTAAAACGTCGATTCATGATTTTTCCTCTTTGTCTAGTTTCCAGTTTCTCTATAAAATATATAGAATCATCCTTACAAAGTCTATAAAAAAGAGACCATCGGTCATGGACAACCATATTGATTCCTGAGCAGATTTGTATAAGAACAACTTGGAATTTACTCTATAAATTAAATGAGATATAGTAAGTATGCAATTTCAATTAATCAAAAAATCAAAGGAAAAAAAGATGAAATTAACTCGACGGAATTTCATTGGGATAGCAGGAATAGGTTCATTGTCTTTCTGGACTCGAAGGACACAAGGATCCCAACAGCCAATCCAATCATCTGCATTTCCTTCCCTGTCATCCAGCCCAAGTGTCTGGATCGAACTGAATCTCGACAACATGGGATGGAATCTGAAACAGATTAAAAATGTCGTAGGAGTCCCTGTCATGGCAGTCATCAAGGCCAACGCGTATGGTCATGGGATTGAAGACGTGGGTCGTTATCTCGAAAAGAATGGAATTGATTCGCTTATGGTTGGAAAATTTCAAGAAGCCGTGCAGCTGAGAAACAAGGGCATATCCTGCCCCATCCACAATTTTGGCCCTGTCTCTGAAACGGATACAACATGGATGGTCGAGCACCAGGTTTCTCAGTCGGTCTTTTCGGATGAAATCTACGCTCTGGACTCTACAGCTCTACGAATCGGAAAGAAGGCCCTCGTCCATATCCATATCGACACGGGCATGGGAAGGATGGGAATATCTTTTCGAGAAGCTCCCTCTTACATCAATAAGGTTGCTAGACTTGCAGGTACAAAGATTATGGGAATTTCGACAACACTCACAGAGGACGCTAAATATGACAAAATCCAGCTCGATAGATTCAACGATATCTGTCAAAGGTTAGAAAAAGAAGAGATCTCCCTTGGCCAGAAGCATGCAGTAAGCAGCGGAGGTATTTTCACTTTGCCTTCCGCCTATCTGGATATGGTCAGGCCAGGTATCACTCTCTACGGCTATTACCCTTCAGATGCTACACAGGCCCAAGACAAATTGGCCTTAAGACCTGTTCTCCAGCTCAAAACACGTGTAGCTGCTGTCAAAGAACTGCGTTCGGGGGATTCTGTCTCCTATCACCGTGCTTATAAAGCAAAAAAGAAAGAAAAGATCGCCGTTCTTCCTATTGGTTATTCAGACGGGTATCCCACTTCGGTCGCAAACAAAGGCTTTGTATTGATCCAGGGCGAACGCCATCGTATTATTGCCAGTATCACAGCCAATCATATGGAAGTTCTCCTCTCCGAAAATACATCGGTATCCGTAGGAGATGAAGCCGTCCTGTTAGGAACACAAGGGGAAAAATCGATTTCTGCTTTTGCTGTGGCCCGACTAGCTGAAATTTCTGTCTATAAACTCCTGATCTCTTTAAATCCTCTTCTATCGCGCACAGGTATAAATCCCCAGTAAAATTTTAACGAAGTAAAGTCATGCACATAAACTCATCCATTTTAGATCTGATTGGTTGTACACCAATCCTACATTTACAGAACCTGAGCCGCGGCTGTGAAGCCACCCTTTCAGCTAAACTTGAGATGTTTAACCCCATGAGTATCAAAGACCGCCCCGTTCTTCACATGATCGAGGAGGCAGAAAAAAAAGGATTGATCAATAAAGACACAACAATTATCGAGGCGACTAGCGGAAACACAGGACTCGCACTTGCCTATATTTGTGCGGTCAAAGGATACAGATTCATTGCATGCATGAACGAAGCCATGAGTGAAGAACGAAAAAATATTTTACAATTTTTCGGAGCAGAACTGGAACTGACACCTGCCAAAAAGCACACAAGAGCGGCGAGAGAGAAGGCCCTGGAGTTGAGCGAAAAAATTCCAAACGCATTCTACTTGAACCAGCACAGCAATCCGGCCAACACACAAATCCACCAAAAAACAACTGCAGAAGAAATTTGGGAAGATACCGAAGGACAGGTCGATATCATAGTGGTCGCATTGGGGACAACAGGCACAGCGATGGGTATCGCTTCGGCACTTAAACCACGAAAACCATCTCTTCGAATTGTTGGAGTAGAACCTAAGGAAGCTCCGATGCTTTCTGAAGGGAAGTGGTCTCCTCATAAGCTTCCCGGCACAAGTCCAGGATTTGTCCCCTCTATCTTCAAATCAAATCTTTTAGATGAGATTCAAACCATCGATGCTGAAGATCAAGCTTATCCCATGTGCCGCAGGTTGGCCAAAGAAGAGGGAATTCTTGTTGGAGTTTCATCGGGAGCTACTGCAGTTGCAGCCCTAAAGCTAGGAAATCGACCTGAACATAAAGGGAAATTGATCCTTTGCATTTTTGCGGATACAGGACAGAGATACTTGAGTACCGAAGGTCTTTTTTGAAACAAAAATCCCTGGTCAAAAGGTGAAACTGAGAGAAAATGCTTGTTTTTGAGGCCCTAGCTGAATACCGATATTCAACCGATCTGCGGTGTCCCCTTGATTCAAGTCCGATATCTTTTTTCCAATAAAAAAACCAAGCGCTGACCCTATAAACACGTCCGAGGCCCAGTGTTTATTTTTATGAACTCGTGACATCGCCACTAAAGTCGCCAAACCATAGGCAGTCAGATCAACCAGAAATTCTTTTGAGTGTTCCGCAATGACGGTCGCCACTGAAAACGCAGACGTTGCATGGCCGGAAGGAAAGGAATAAAAACGGGATGAAGAAGAAAAGGGATGAAAGCTTGTCCTTGACTCTCCCGTATAAGGCCTAGCCCGCCCTATCGAATACTTTAATATCCCTACCAAAACCCCGGAGATGACAAAGCTCTCTACCCCCAACAAGGCAATTTTTCTCATATTATCCAGTTTGAAAATTTCTCCAACAATGTAGTGTGAGGCGAGTAAACCACCTAAAAAGACTCCATTCCCGGAATTTGTGATAGATTCCCAGATATCATCAAACAAGCCCTTATTGTTCGAATCGGACCATGCTTTTAT
>CAZLLG010000326.1:0-4453 GCA_964560275.1 uncultured Eubacteriales bacterium
GTTATTTGTAAGGATTGCAGAATTCACCCTGTTTTTCCTGGGAGTAAAAGCTTTCATCTGGTAATATTTGGTGACAGAGAGGCTGATTAGAATGGAGACAGCAAAAGTCAGTTTTATTGTCGTCAATTGGAATGGTAAAAAAACTGTTACCGATTGCCTTGATTCGATTCTGTCTCAAACCTATCCAAACAGAGAAATCATCTTTGTCGATAACTTTTCTTCTGATGGTTCCCTGGGACTTGTCAAGGAAAAGTACAAAATCGATAAACTCATAGCCCTGCAAAGAAATTATGGCTATGCCGAAGCCAATAATATTGGATTCAAACATGCAAGAGGAGAATATATTGCTCTGGTGAATAATGACGCCATATTGTCCCCGGATTGGCTAAAGAATGCCGTCTTGGTTTTCCAAAAAGGTGATTACAAGAATGTGGGCAGCGTGGCCACAAAAAATATTGACTACTATCAAAGACATCTCATCGATACGGCAGGAGCAGAATATTTGGGTTTCGGTGCAGGTTGGGATTATAAATACCTGCCCGTGGAGTCTGAAGAGGCCAAGCAAAGGAAAGAAGTATTCGGAGCCTGTGCCACTGCGGCTCTGTATAAAAAAAGAATACTCGATAAAGTCGGCCTTTTTGATCCCAAGTATTTTATTTATTTTGAAGATACGGATTTGTCCTTCAGGCTCAGGTTATTCGGCTACACCTGTGTTTATGAACCAGAAGCAGTTTGCTATCACTATGGAGGGAACAAAAGAGATAAGAACAGCAAGTATTACATCGAGTTCGGAAGAAGAAATATTGAATTTCTCTTTTTTAAGAACATGCAGGGATATTTGTTTTTCAAGTATTTTTTGGGCCACTGTGCCTATGAATGTGTTCTTTTTCTCTATTTTTTGTCTGTAGGGAAAGGGATTCCCTTTTTGAAAGCAAAGGTTCAATTTCTCAAAAGTTTGGACTATCTCCTGCGCGAAAGGAAGAAGCTGAAAACTGCATTAATAAAATCAGATAAATTTAAAGATATATCCCGGGTTGAGCACTATTTCCTCCGCTCCAAGCATGGATTATGGGATAAAGTTCTCAAAGCCATAAGAGGATATGGCACTTATATGAACATAAATTAGAATGAACACATCGTAAAAAATGGGCGAACTGAAACGTCTTCTTTTTTTAAACAGGAGTTTCTACCCGGATGTGGAAGCGACAGGTCAATTTTTGTTTGAGCTCTGTGAAGAACTGGAGAAGGACTTCAAAGTCTATGTCATCTGCGGCAATCCCCTCTATAGAAAAGTCAAGAACAAGGGGAGGCTCATCCAGAAAACATCTCACAGAAAAATCACAATATGGAGGATCAACAACACGACTCTTCCCAAAAAGTTTTTTCCTGCCCGCGTGCTAAATCTTGTTTCCTACTTTATTCCCTGCTTCTTCTGGACATTTCTGATCAAAAGGATGGATTGTATCGTTGCAGAAACTGATCCTCCTCTTCTCGCATCTATCGCCTACGTCTACAGCAAGATTCGCCGCTGCCGTTTTATCTACTACTCCCAGGACATCTGGCCTCAGGTGGGCATTGTGAATGAGGGAATGACGAATCCTCTCATCACAACCATTTTTAAGGGCATTAACGGATTCCTCTATAAAAAGGCAGATCGAATTATTGTCCTTGGCAGGGACATGAAAAAGAGATTGGAAGAGGAAAATTTTATTGCTTCCCATAAAATTGGAATCGTGGAAAATTGGGCCGATCCGAAAAAGATCTATCCAATCCAAAGAAAAGATAACAGGTTCTTACAAAAACATGGCATCGAGAACAAGTTTATTGTGATGTACTCAGGAAATATCGGGCTCTCTCAGGATCTTGAAAATATCGTTTATGCGGCCGCCGCCCTCAAAGAAATCAAAGACATTTTGTTTGTTTTAATAGGAGAGGGAGCCTCAAAGGAAAAGTTGATCCATAAAGCCGTATCCCTGGGGCTCCCCAATGTGAGATTTCTCCCCTATCAGGAAAAAGATATGTTGAAATTTTCTCTCAACGCCGCTCATATCCATCTTATTACGCTGAAAAAAGGGATGAAAGGCTATATCGTTCCCAGCAAAGTCTACGGTATTTTGGCATCGGGGAGACCATTTATTGCTGCCGTGGACAAAGACTGTGAAATTGACAAGATCGTCCAGGATTTTCTCTGTGGCCGTACTGTCTCCCCATCAAATGTCGAAGAATTAAAAGGTGCAGTGCTCTGGGCGTTTCATAACAAAGAGAAAATTGAAGAGATGGGAGAAAACGGCAGAAAAGCTTTAGAGAATTTTTACTCAAGAAAAATCTGCACTCAAAAATTTAAAGATATCGTAAGTTGAAAACTAAAAAAATCATAATCAAAAATAGACGGATCGGAAATGGATTGACTTATCTGGGCTGGAGTGGACGTGGATGGATCGATGGAGGGCCAACCGGAGCTGGGCCCTTGAACTGCCAAGCGCCTTCCTGGGACAGTTATGGTCAGCAGATAGGGATTAACATGGTGAGGACGGGATTTACCATAAAACATTTTCTCTCTGAGAGAGACATCACGAACTCTCCGGACTATCTTTCTGATAGGATAAAAATTGGACTGGAAAATACAGACGCCTCTTGGGCAAAGAGTGCGGACACAAGTTATTCTTATACGATTCAGAGATGCTCGGATCTTGGTTGGAAAATCCTCATCTGCATTAATCCATCATACAGAAGCGCTTGGGATCCTTCTTTGATTACACAATCAACCCAATCTCTTCTGACCTGGAAAAATTTTTGTTTTTACCTCTCTAAGACCATAGAAGAGAATTGGCCCGGGATGGCAGAGTATTTTGAAATCACCAACGAGCCAGATATCGGGTATTTCGATGGCGAATCTTTTCTCCCCGACTACAAGGGCCCTCGAGGAGGAATGACTCCCCTTCAATACAGCCTTTTTCTTCAAAAAGCGTTTGAAGGGATAAAGAACGCTGTCCCAGAGGCCAAAATCATCGGCCCCGGGCTGGCCTCCTGGAATTCATCCTGGATTGAGGAGGTTCTCACTCAGTGTAGTTCATGCCTGGACGGAATATCCTATCACAATGTCGGCGGAAATTTAGGAGATGAACGGACATTAGAAGAGATAAAACAATTATTGGCTCATTACGGCACTCAAGCAAAAAAATATATCTTCAACAGCGAATGGGCTTGGTGGCCGAACCACGAGACGGACAGACACGAAACCGCTCTCAGAATTGCCCAGATATTATATCTTCAAGCCGCCGGGAAGGCCTTTGGCTCTCTTTATCTTGGGCCAGCTCAACCAAAATCCTTTAAGAGCGGCCTGGGCGCCTTAAAATTCGATCCGGAAAATCCCAATTCTGTCACGAAAACGAGAACTTTTTTCGCTTTCCGCCTGATGGCAAGAGGAGTTATGGGAGGACAGCAGCTGGAAATGATTAATCATAAAAAAAAATTAAAGACGTTGGCCCTTCTCAAAAAAGGAAATGAACTTGTCACTACAGTGATCAATCCAAGCACCAAGAGGTTCAATAACCTTGGTTTCGATATTGATTCGGCCCTTAACATAAGAAAAGAACTCAAAGTCAAATGCTATAAATTTGACACTAATCATCTGGACAGCAATGAAGAAGTTGATTACAGGACATCAGATAAATTTACTATTGGGCCGGAGAGCATTGTTCAGTTTGTTTTTCCCGTCTCTCCTTAGAGGTTTAAAATGAGCAAAAAAAAACAATTGAATATATCCGTACATCTTTTGATCCTATTGGCAATATCCATCCTAACGATTTTTTTATTTTCTAAATTTTCAACAGAAGACTCCTATATAACATACAGGTATGCACAAAATTTCGCAGATGGAAATGGATTTTTCTATAATCCGGGGGAAGAATTCCTGGGGACTACGGCACCCTTCTATGGATTAATCCTGGCCCTTTTCGGATCTCTAGGTTTTTCTATACCCCTTATGGGAGGGATCCTGAGTGTACTCTCACTGAGTCTGGCTGTTTTTTTTCTTTATCTCTTAACCTTAAAGAAAGGATATCCTCTGGTGGGCCTGCTCAGTGGATTGTTCATTTTTCTAAATCCCTGGTTCTTGCAGTCCTTTGGAAGTGAAACATATTTCCAGCTTCTGATGATTATGGCCGCATTTTACTTTTATGATCAAAAAAAATTCATTCCAGCCACTATCTTTTCTGCTTTTGCCTTTCTCACCCGGCCCGATGGAATAATCCTTGTGGCTATTATTTTTATTGACTATGTTTTTAGAAACAAGAAGATCCCTGTTAAGGAAATTATTATTTTTATACTCCTCTGTCTGCCATTTTTTCTATTCTCCTATATCCAATTCAATACATTTCTTCCCAGCACGATGGAGGCCAAGCAGGCCCAGTACGCTTCCGGTCTATGGAGGAATTTTTTGCCGGGTATCGCT
>CAZLLG010000327.1:0-4443 GCA_964560275.1 uncultured Eubacteriales bacterium
ACTGTGCCCAAAATTTGTCAGAAATATCGAAATATATGCAAAAATATCCAAATATATTGAAAACCTAACGAGCTGAAAAATCAGCGTTTTCCAGAGGTTACCCCTTATAATTTGCGTTTTCCCTTTTTTCTGCTCTTCTTACACACGGTAGAAGTCACTGGTTAAAATCCAGTATCGCCCACCATGTCACCTCTCTCATTTGTTATCATCTAACGGAAGGCCAATCCAGTGCAGCAAATACGCAATCTAGGGGTATATCCTGGAAGGAATGCAAGAAAGCCTAGCTCAGGAAACTCAATATAAATCGACGCAACAAATCCGACTCGAGTTTAGTATCCGTTAAAAAGCTATAATGAAACTTCGTTAACTTCCCAGTTTTTATCGACCCATAATCCAATCAGCTGAGCATTAAACTTCCATGATCCCACAGCTTTGATAGCAATGCGAATTTGTTTAATCTGTATATTCTTTTTCACAGGGTTTCCTGCACAATCGTGATGTCCGACAAGAGCGATAAGTTTAGAATTATGCCTAAGGAGCGAAATCTCTACTCGCCTTTTAATGGATTCAACTACTATTTTCTCTCTATTTTCCGATAATGTCCTAATAGGACCCGGTTCTGTAATCATGTCTACGAAATCTACGCCATGCTTTGTTTTAAAATATTCAAAAACTGGCATTTGCACTCTGCCATCCATACAGTTGACGGCAGTTGCAAATTGATTAGCGTTCATCGCTTCTTAGGATAAAATGTCATTTTATTTATTATTTTACAGAATATTCGATTAAAATGAAGAACTCAACCTGAAATCTTTATCGACACAATGGTGAATATGATGTGTGTATTCCAGAAGGGCATGGGGGTTAATATCACGAGTTTAAAGTCTTGACGCTGCTATACAAAATCTTCTTTGACTTGCTCACCTTGGAAGTTACAAAATCATCATTTGTAAATTTGATATGGAGAATTTTAGATGATATAGGTATGATAGATATTGATAAGTGTGAGTCAGCATAGAAAAAAGGAGAAAGCATGAAAAAAAAGCGACTTAACCGCCGTAACTTTTTGAAGACCGGACTGGTCGGTCTGGCAGGTACGGCTGCCGGAAATACCCTCCTTAAGGCGAGTTTAGGGAGCAAAACTAACGCTCTGACAGAAAAAGAAAAATTCATGTACAGGACATTGGGCAAAACCGGATTCAAGCTCCCTATCGTAAGCATGGGAGTGATGAATGCCGATAATCCCAACCTCGTGGCAGCCGCCCTAGACACAGGAATCGTCATGCTGGATACAGCCCATGGCTACCAGAAAGGAAAAAACGAGGAAATGATCGGCGAGGTGATCAAAGACCGCAAACGTGACTCCTTCGTTGTTGCTACCAAAGTCGCCTACCAAAAGGACCGGAAGACAGGGCTTTACCCCCCAGATAAAAATGTTCAATCCTTCGAGGATGAATTCAACATCAGCCTGGGCCGGCTGGGTTTGGATTATGTGGATATCCTCTACATCCACGGAATCTCAGTAAAAGAGACCGTAAACTTCGAGCCAGCTCTGAAATTCATTGATAAGATAAAAAAGGAAGGGAAAACACGGTTTGTCGGATTCACGACTCACCGCAACGAGCATGAAATGCTGGATGCCGCTGTGGAGTGCGGAAAATACGATGTCGTTTTAGCTGCCTACAACTTCCGACAAAAAAACAAGGAAGAGATCGGTCAAGCCATGTCTCGGGCAGCTAAGGCCGGGATCGGTACCGTAGCCATGAAGACGCAGGCAGGAGTTTACTGGGATAAGGAGCGCCAAGAACCCATCAACATGAAGGCCGCACTCAAGTGGGCTCTTCAAAACGAAAACGTCCACACATCCATCCCGGGTTTCACAACTTTCGATCAGATGGAGCTGGATCTAAGCGTGATGGAAGATCTGACCTTGACATCCGAAGAAAAGGCTGACCTGAAGCTGGATGAGGGAGATGTACATGCCGGGCTATATTGCCAGCAGTGTGGCACATGCGAAGAACAGTGCCCATCGAATGCGGATGTTCCCTCCCTGATGAGAAGTTATATGTATGCTTACGGCTACAAAAATCTAAGCCTTGCCCACAGTACAATCGAAGATATAGGATCCCATATACCATGTTCGGACTGTAGTTCCTGCCATGTCCGCTGTCCAAATGGTTTCGATGTTCCGAAAAAAGTGCAGGATATCATTCGTCTGAAGGCCATCCCCCAAGAATTTCTTGGCTAGTTATCCAGAATTCGGGATTGTTCTCATCAGAACCAGCTCAAGAAGAGGCCTTGCTGCTTTCTTTTTGTGCCTTTTACACACGGTAGAAGTCACTAGGTCAAATCCTGTTTCGCCCACCACACCTTTTCAGAGCTGATAAAAGCTTCCTCCTTTTTGACCAGCTGGGTTTGGGGGGGGTTAATAAATTAAAACAGATTTCTTCAGCAGCTCTGGCTAATCCAAAACGCCAACCTCATAGATCCTTCCCAATTCACAAGGAGGGACAGGGGTGGTTAATATCACTTAGTAAGAATCTTATAGGCGGTTTTGGCATAGCCCACTTTATTCAGCCCCCTTGATTGTTAAAAGAGAATAAGGTAATGGGGGAATTGACAATCCATTCTTATATCTTCGAAAGCCAAGCCCTCATATTTCCTTTAAAGATAAAGGATGACAAAGAGGATCGGGAAACTATACCGGCAAGGGTAAGCCATTTTCCGCGGCCTCTTAGGCCCTTTTTCCCCTTTAAAACAAATACTCCGGAAATCGCCAGAAAAATCAGAACCACAGCGTATAAATCAGAAAAATAGGTCCACAACCTTCTGGGATTATTCAGATGCAGGAAATTTAGTTCTATAAGCACAGTCCGTTTTTTAACTCTTTCTATCTCGGCCTGACCTGCATTAAGATCGATTTGGATGTTCCCATGATCAGTAAAGATCTGAAGAGTATCCGGATCAGGCTGAAAAAAACTACGAAACTCACGCGGCAGTCCCATCTTATCTAAAACATCTACAACCGTTATTTCGGAAACCGGGGACGGCTCTTTAACCTGGCCGATATTCACCTGCTCTATTTTTTTTACATAGTTAGGATTCCAATCATGTTTATGATTTAAGGCTATTCCTGAAACGCAGTAAATAATTTTCAGTCCTACTGCCAGATAGCCAAGATCTCTGTGTAAAATATTATTCCATTTTCTCCACTGCATAATGATATCCTTCTTTTCTTGGAATCATGAGTTTTTGATTGAAACGATGTGTGAATTATTGTGAATAAAACTAACTATAAAAATCCGCCACGATAATTTACTTGTCCGAGATAACAACTCCTGTGGGTTTGATCTGAATAATAACCCTTCCCTCTTTAACTGAATCAGGATCAAAAGTTTCACCTGTATTTTCTTCATGTTTCTTCATCTGTTCGATCACTTGTTCTTTCGAGAGTTCAGTTTTCTGTAAACTTCCTTCCACTACGGCATGCTGCCCTTTGGCTGTCAAAGGGAAAACCATATCCCCATCATTGACTTTAATACGGATCTTTTCGTAGGGTTTATCCCCAGAAAGCTCTATCCAGCATCCCTTGTGTTCACAGACACCGACAATGGTCCCTTCCACTCGAACGGTTTTATCTATATAGTCATCAGGAGCAGCCAGTATTTCCGAAATAGCCGTGCTTTCTTTTACGGTGATTTTTTCACCGAATTTTAATACCTCTTCAGACAATAAGGTGCAGGAAATCAATACAATAGCAATGGTAAGGAGAGCGGCTTTCTTCATTCTTCTCTCCTTTAATATGAACATCATTTATATGTTTTTTGACTATGTTAAATACAAAAAAAAAGGATGAGTTTAAAGCAAGAAGAGAAGGGAGGGAACTGGGATGAAGCATTCCTTGTTTGGGGAACTGAAGAAACAGAAGACGTTTTCAAGGCCTTCCTCACATTTATGAAGTAAAATCTTTCTATTCCTATCGATTTAATTATGTGATAAAATAAAAGCGTTAGATTATAGTATGTATGGAAAATTGAATAAACTATGATGCCAATTAAAGAGAAAGTACGCTATGTATCTCTATCCACTATTGTTCTCCTCGCATATCTATCTCTAAATGTAGGGCTTACATCAGGGCCTGTATGGTGTATTAACGCAGATGGGGATTCCTTATGCAAGTTCAGCTCATGCGAAATCTGGTGTTCTTCATGCTCTGATTTTTCTCAAGCGTCTTTGGATGACAGGGCAGGAATCTCGAACGAATCTTCAACCGAAGAGTCCTGCTGCTCTTGCTCGGATATTCCAATTTCTTCGTATATCTCACAGTTCCATTCGAGAACTTCGGACAGAGAGGTCTTTTTTAGATCTACGACCAATAAATCTAGATTGCTGGAAATGGTAAGCTGAATTCCTAGTACAATGGTAAACGGAAATCCCACTACA
>CAZLLG010000328.1:0-4416 GCA_964560275.1 uncultured Eubacteriales bacterium
TACAAGAAAGCTGAACTATTCCAAACATGACGGCGAAAACGGAAAAAACCAAAAATGAATTTTTTAATCTTTGACAATTGAACATAAAATTTTCACTCCCATAAACAATCAGCTTATATAAAAAAACTTCATGTGTAAATAATTTCTGACCGGTTGGAACTATGAACCGTTGAAAAAAAAGACAGCTGCTGTATACTGCAAATACTTAAGGAAAAAGACATTCCATGGATATACTCCATTTGCTGTCAAAAGAAAGCGCTCTTGGTCTTGACCAAATCACAAACACGGTCAGACTCCTGGATGAAGGAGCGACAGTCCCCTTTATCGCCCGGTACAGGAAAGAACATACCGGCAACCTGGATGAAATTCAAATCCGGAACGTCTTCCACAAAATGACCTATTTCAGAGAACTGGAAGACCGCCGAGAGACCATCCTCGACACCGTTAGGGCTCAGGGAAAACTCACAGCTGAATTGGAAACAAAAATCAACACGGTCACAAATAAAACAGAACTGGAAGATTTGTATCTTCCCTACAAGCCGAAACGTGCAACCCGTGCCAGCAAAGCGCGTGATGCAGGGCTGGAACCTCTCGCTTTGTGGCTGCTCAATTTATCAGATACGACAGCCGATATCGAAACTTTCGCCGCCTCCTATATCAACGACGAAAAAGGATTCGAAAGCACTGAAAAAGCACTTTCAGGTGCTTGTGACATTCTTGCTGAAGACCTGGCGAATGATTCTGATATCCGGAAATGGCTGCGCGAGCTGGCAATAAATAAAGGATCTTTCACTTCTAAGGTCCGGAAGAAATTTAGAGACTCCAAAACAAAATTCCAAATGTATTACGACTATTCCGAGCAGACAAAAACCATACCTTCCCACAGGATGCTTGGGCTGCTTCGTGGAGAAAGAGAAAAAGTTCTTCATCTGAGTTTAAATATTCCCGAAGAAGAAGCCCTAAACACCCTTGAATCACATCTGGTCAAATATCCCCAGAGCGCAGCGGCGAAAGTCCTGAAACAAACAGCCGCCGACAGCTACGATCGGCTTCTTTTGCCGGCCACAGAAACAGAAGTGCGAAAAGACACAAAGATTCGTGCCGATGAAGAGGCCATTAGGGTTTTTGGAGAAAATTTGAGAGAACTCTTCCTCGCTCCGCCGGCCGGGCATATATCTGTCATGAGGGTTGATCCCGGCTTCAGGACAGGATGCAAACTCACCGCCCTTGACAAAACGGGGAAACTCCTCGAATACGATGCCATCTTTCCTCATGAACCTCAGAAAGAAAAGGACAAGGCAAAAAGGATCATCAAGGAGATGCTCCACAGGCATCATATCGAACTTATCGCCATCGGCAACGGGACGGCCAGCCGTGAAACAGAATTTTTTATTCGGGAGATTTTGACTGAATTTCCTTCACAATCACGTCCCACAAGCCTCATAATCAGTGAATCTGGAGCGAGTGTCTACAGCGCTTCCGAAACTGCCATTCAGGAATTCCCTGATCTGGATGTGACCGTACGCGGGGCCATCTCCATTGGACGGCGGCTTCAAGATCCCTTGTCCGAACTGGTTAAAATCGATCCCAAATCCATCGGTGTGGGGCAGTACCAGCATGACGTCGATCAGAAAAAGCTTAAAATTTCTCTGGATGAAGTGGTCGAAAGCTGTGTCAATTCTGTGGGAGTTGATCTGAATTTGGCTTCAGAAGAACTTCTCAAGTATGTTTCGGGTCTCAACCGGACTTTAGCCAGGAACATTGTCAACCACAGGAACAGCAGCGGTTCTTTTCAATCCAGGAAAGACCTAAAAAAAGTAGACGGCATCGGCAGCAAGACATATGAACAGTCTGCCGGTTTTCTCCGCATCTCAAATGGGAAAAATCCACTCGACAACTCTGCCGTCCATCCCGAGCGCTACCCGCTAGTGGAAAACATGGCAAAAACTTTAAAGACAACGCTGGAAAAACTCATCGGAAACGTCACTTTAGTTCAAGCCATCGATAAGAATCAATTCATCTCAAATGATGTGGGACTGCCAACTATCGATGATATTCTGTCCGAGCTGGAGAAGCCGGGCCGAGACCCGAGACAAACATTCCAGTATGCCTCATTTTCCGAAGAGATTCAGGACATTGCCGATCTTGAGCCTGGATTGGTCTTGGAAGGAGTTGTGACCAATGTCACAAATTTTGGGGCGTTTGTCGATATCGGAGTCCATCAGGATGGCCTGGTCCACATCTCTGAGATGGCCGATCGATTTGTCCGCGATCCCAATGAAGAGGCCAAGGTCGGACAGATTGTAAAAGTGAAGGTTTTATCTGTCGATATAGACCTTAAACGCATCTCCCTCTCCATGCGCCACCCCTCTAATTAATTTTTTTTATTTTTTGGGAAGAAAAAATATTTTTATCGTCTAAACTATCTAAGGAATAGACGTATGAGAGATTTTATATCTAAAATTCCAGACTATTAGCACGGCTCAATGAAAAATAACAATAGGATTTGTTGGATAAAAAATCATATATTTTTCCTTCTTTTCCTGTTATCGGTTTACTCAATTTTGTTCTTCCTCACGCCTTCTATATATTCTATGAATGGAGAGGAAGAAGCACCTAAGAATGTCCTTCTCATCACTATAGATACATTGAGAGCTGACAGATTGAGCTGCTATGGGAATTCAACCTTTAAAACTCCAAATATTGACGGCCTGGCTGAACGGGGGATCCTTTACAGCCGAGCATTTGCCCACAACTCATTAACTCTGCCTTCTCATGCAAATATTCTTCTCGGAACCACCCCTGTGTATCATGGAGTACACGACAATTTTAATCTTATTGTCAGAGACAATTTTCTCACATTGGCTGAGCATCTAAAAAAAACCGGATATTCCACGGGAGCATTTATCGGGGGAGCCCCTCTCGATTCTAAGTTCGGGCTCGACCAGGGTTTTGATGTTTATGATGATGAGTTTGCACCAAAGGGCTTTTCAGGACACACTTACGCAGAAAGAAAGGCGGAAGAAGTTATGGAGAACGCCTTAAAATGGATGAAAAACCAGTCATCCCCCTGGTTTATCTGGATACATCTATATGATCCTCACTATTCATATGAACCTCCGGAGCCGTTTTTAAGCCGGTTCAAGAATACTCCCTATGATGGAGAGGTGGCCTACACAGATCACATTTTAGGCAATTTATTCAACCATATGGAACAAAGCAGTTCATTCAATCATACTCTTGTTGTTTTCACCTCTGATCATGGGGAATCCCTGGGTGATCACGGCGAAGACACCCATGGCATTTTAGCCTACAATTCAACCCTATGGGTTCCCTTGATTCTGGCCATTCCAGGCGGCAATTCAGGCAAGGTCGATTGGCCTGTTGCCCATATCGATATTTTTCCCACAATATGTGACATTTTAGGGATAACCAAACCTCAAATTCTTCCAGGCCTGTCACTTTTGCCAACAACAAAAGGGAGAAAGCTTCCTGAACGAGAGATATACTTTGAGTCGCTTCAACCCTATAACACATTGGGCTGGGCGCCCTTAAGAGGTTTCATCAGCAAGAAGTATAAATTTTTTGATTCTCCCATTCCCGAGCTTTACGATTTAGTCGAAGATTTTGATGAAAAAAATAATTTGGTTACCAGCTCAAACTTTAAGGATCACAAAAAGACACTCGATTTGCTTATCCTTCAACAATCCAAGACTGAAGGCATCAGAACAAGAAATAGAATTGATAAATCCACCTTAGCCAAGCTTAAAAGTCTTGGTTATGTTGGTAACGCATTGAGTTCCCAAAAAGAATTCTTTGGTGTTGACGATGACATAAAAACTCTTCTTCCCATATACAACAGAGCTGTAAAGGCATTTAAGATGAAGGAGACAGGTCAGATTCAGGAGGGCATATCTCAATTGAAAACAATCATTCGAGAAGAGAAAAGTGTAGATTTTGCCTATTCCTATCTGGCTCAGCTCCTTAAGGAATCCCGTCAAATCGAAGAAGCCCTGAAAGTTTTGCAGGAAGGATTGTATCGGCATCCCTCCAGTCCCGAACTCCTCAATGTGCTCTCGGAATATCTTCTCGATTCAGGAAGGTATGACGACCTGATTTCGTTGTTAGGTTCAGGAAATCTCAGCCAGATGGAACGTGATCCAAAGTTTTTCAATCGCCTTGGCATCGCATATATGAACAAGGATGATGTCAAGAGCGGAATAAAGGCGTTCGAAATGGCATTGGCCATAGACAGCGAGTATATAGAAGCCTTGTATAATCTGGGAAACGTCTATTTGACACTCTCCAGGAGAGATAATGACAGGAGTATTATCCAAAAATCTATCACTTATCTAAACAAAATCGTTGAAATAGATCCCAACAATTGGAAAGCATACAACAGTCTGGGCAATTTAT
>CAZLLG010000329.1:0-4366 GCA_964560275.1 uncultured Eubacteriales bacterium
CTCTCAACAAGAATTTTATGTAAAGGATTTAAAATGGCGAAACATCGGTCCGGCAAATATGAGCGGCCGGGTGACCGATATCCAGGCCCTAAACAACGATTTCAGGCATGTGATAGTGGCGTCAGCTTCGGGTGGCGTGTGGAAATCCACTAATGCCGGCACAACTTGGGCGCCGATCTTCGATACGTACGGATCGGGTTCCATCGGCGCTGTTGCCCTGTTTCAAAAAAATCCTGACATTATCTGGGTTGGCACAGGTGAGGCCAATGTCAGAAACAGCGTCGGCTGGGGAGACGGCGTCTACAAATCGACGGATGGCGGAAAAACGTTTGTTCATATGGGTCTCAAGGAATCTCACCATATCGCTAAAATGGCTGCCCATCCTACAGATGCCGATACTCTCTATGTTGCAGCACAGGGGCACCTCTGGGGTTATACGGGAGAAAGGGGCCTTTTCAAGACTAGTGACGGAGGAAAAACCTGGCAAAAATTGAACAACGGGCTTCCCGACGACGGAAAGACGGGCTGCACGGAAATCCAAATGGATCCCTTTAATCCAGATATACTCTACACTGCTTTTTGGCAGAGGCTGCGCCAGCCTTTTCGGTTTGATTCAGGTGGGCCAAACAGCGGCGTTTTTAAGTCCATAGATGCTGGGAAGACGTGGCAAAAATTGACAAAGGGACTCCCCGAAGGGGATTTGGGCCGCATTGGTCTTTCTATCTTCAGAAGTGATCCACAAGTTGTTATGGCCATCGTGGAGCACGGATTCCAGCCTCAGCGCAATTCCAATGATTATACGGATATGAAAAAATTGGGGACAGGAATCTACAGATCGGAAGATGGGGGGCAATCTTGGGAATATATCAACAGATACAACTCGCGTCCTTTCTACTACAGCCAAATCTATATCAATCCCATTGATGATTCACGGGCCTATGCCATGGGAACGAATGCCCAAGTGTCTTCTGATGGAGGGAAGACCTTCACAACAGGGATGCCGGGAATCGCAGGGGATTTTCATGTCATGTGGCTCGATCCCACGAATAAAGACCGCTACTATGTGGGCAATGATAAAGGTGTTTCTCTGACCCACGACCACGGCGAGCACTACAATTTTTTCAACAATTACTGCATCGCCCAGATTTATGCGATATCGGCAGATTTAAGGGATCCCTACACTGTCTATGTTGGCCTTCAGGACAACGGCATCTGGGGTGGACCGAGCAACAGCCGCGATTTCAACGGTATCTTCAACGACCACTGGTATAAATTCCACAGCGGTGATGGATTTTATACGGCTGTCGATCCCAGCGATTGGACAACGGTCTATTCGGAAAGCCAGGGCGGGCGATTGCGTCGGAATCATGCCTTGTTTCGTCAGATCTCGCAAGGTATCACTCCTTCTCGAAGGAACACCATCAACTGGGACGAGAGAATTCCTCAACAGGAAGATCCCAACCGTCCTGTTGTCCGAATGAATTGGAACACTCCGTTTTTGATCTCTTCTTTTAATCCCCACACGCTCTATTACGGGGCAAACTTCCTGTTCAAAAGTGTCAATCGGGGCGAAACCTGGACGATTATCAGCCCTGACCTGTCCACAAATCACCCTGAAATGACCAATAGAGAAAGCGGCGGATTGACAAGGGATGTGACAAGCGCTGAAACTCATTGTACGATGGTGACTATTTCGGAATCTTCCCTGCAGCCGGGTTTGCTCTGGGTAGGGACAGATGATGGCAATATCCAGATCACACAGACGGATGGACGAAGCTGGACGAATCTTCGTCCAAATATCCAAGACGTTCCTGAAGGCATGTGGGTCAGCCGCGTGGAAGCCTCACATTTCAAAAAGGAAAGGTGTTATGTCACATTTGACGGCCACAGGAGCGATGTCTTCAGCCCTTTTGTCTTCAAGACAGAGGATTTTGGAGAGACTTGGGAAAATATCACAAGCAATCTTCCCGAGGGTTCGAGTATCTACGTGATTAAGGAAGACTTAAAGAATGAAAATCTTCTCTTTGTCGGGACAGAATTTGCGGTGTTTGTGTCTCTCAACAGAGGAGAGTCATGGACGCCTCTTAAAAACGGGATACCGACAGTCGCCGTTCATGACCTGCTGATTCATCCCACGGCCGGGGATCTAATAGCGGGAACACACGGCCGTGGAGTTTGGATTCTTGATGATATCTCTCCTCTTCAGCAGCTCACCGACGAAAATCTTGAAAAAGATGCTTTTCTCTTTGAAAATCCCACGGCCACACTTTGGAGAGGAATAAGCCGTGGAGCGACGATGGGACATCAACTCTTTATCGGCCAGAATCCCTTGTCGATGTCACAGGTCCCGCCCTCTAATTCTCCATCTGAAATCCGGAACACGGCGACTATCAATTACTATCTAAAGACTCAGTCCAGTGAAAAACCTGTACTGGAAATCCAAGCACTCGATGGAAACGCAAAGAGGATTGTTCATCTTGAAAATACCCCTGGAATCCACCGCTACAGATGGGATCTTCGGTTTGAACCATCCGAGCAAAGGAAAAAACTTCTGTTGGGCCGAATGGAGAAAGTGTTCAAGGATTTGATGGAACAGGTCGATCGTCAAGAGAAGAAGCGTTTAAATCAACTGTACAAGGCTTTCCAAGAAGATCAGACACCCGATGGGTATAACCGGACAAGACGCCAGCTTATAGAGGAATTTCGGATGTATGGCCGAGGCCGGCAGTCTTTTGGGTCGGCGCTGGAGGGTCCACCTGCCGGAATCGGTGCCTACATCCTGACGCTTACAATAAATGGACTCACACAAAAGGGTGTTGTTGTTGTCCGCGAAGATCCTCTGTTGGGGGATTTGAAATAAATCAAAAAAACGCGAGTGTCTAAGCCTCGATTTTTTCAGTTTCGGCCGAGCCGGCTGAGATGATCAGTCGGAAAGCTTCGTCAGCTGTGAGATCGAGATACTGTACTTCACTTTCAGGGACAATACAGAAAAATCCGGACGTGGGATTGGGAGTTGTCGGTATGAATATTTTCAGCATCTTCTGGCCCTGATTATTTTTGATAAAATGTTTATCCTCTCCTGTGACAAATCCAATCTGGTGAAGGTTTCTAACCGGGTACTGGATCAGAACGACTTTTGAGAACATTTTTTTCTCGCTGACGATTCCAGTAGTCAGCTGTTTGACACCCTGGTAAATCGTTTTTACGATTGGGATTTTAGCCAGTATTTTTTCCCCAATTCCAACAAATTTCCGGCCGAGAAAGTTGCTCACCAAAAAACCGATCAAGATAATGAGGAGAAAGGCGATAATGATCTCTACTCCAAAGAAAGGAATATATGTCTGGGGTTGGAGATTTGGAGGGAGAAGAGCGAACAGTTTGTCGATAGTGTTGACGAGAGCCCTGATAACGAGGTAGGTGACCAAAAGTGGGACAATGACGACGATTCCTGTGACAAAGTAGTTTTTAAATATTTTTGATATCTTTTTATACAGCATGGTCAAGAATCCTCCTTCACAAAAGAGATGGCAAACACATATTCTCTAAAATCATACTCACACCGGGAAGAAATACAAGCAGAATCATCCCTATTTCTGTGATTTTAGTTTGTTGAGTTATATAAAGATGATGAAAAAATCCACACGGGAAGGCCTTGGAGCAAAAGGGGTGGATGGCGTAGATGTATCTTATCCCAAAGCGAATAGTGGTGAGGTGGCTAGGAAGGCGATTTTCGCCCGTGGGGAAAGATACTCCGCGCGTACTTGCGCGGTACCGCCTCTTTATGTAAGACACCACTTGGTACTTATACTTTTTTAAACTCGTTCTTAAAATCACGAAATAGGATGCTTTCAATAGTAGCCTAGGTTTTTGACTTCCTAAGTATTGTGTGCTATTGCTTTTTCAGGAAAAAAATAAAAACTGATTATTGTGGAGGAGAGATGAAAACGAGAATTTCATTTTGTTGGCTTTTTGTTTTAATGATAAGTATCTTCTGCAGCCAGGGACTGGCTCAAGGACCTGAAGTCGGCCCGGCCAACGGATCCTTGGTTATTGTCGGGGGAGCCATGCGCGATCCAGCCATCATTGAGCGTTTCCTGGCGTTGGCTGGAGGAAAAGATGCCCCTATTGTTGTAATCCCGTCTGATTCAATTTAAGGAAATCGGTGCGACTAATTTAACCGTCCTTCACACAACCGACCGGGCAGTGGCGGATTCAGAGGTTTTCGTCAAATCGATTCAGAAAGCCCGAGGCGTTTTTTTTGGTGGCGGCCGGCAGTGGCGCTTGGCCGATGTCTATCTTCATACTCGGACACATGATGAGTTATGGAAACTTCTCGAGAGAGGAGGCGTGATCGGAGGATCCTCGG
>CAZLLG010000330.1:0-4333 GCA_964560275.1 uncultured Eubacteriales bacterium
ATGGCATATATTCTTTCGGATGGTTTTCCAAAAATTAAGCCCGTTTCTGTAAAGAAACACCTCAACGTTCTTAAATTTTGGATGTTGAATCAAACGCCGGTTGCCTGTGGGTATGTCGAAGGATTAGAGCTTGATCCGAGTAGAAATAATACTATTTTCTGTTTGCAGCCAACTCGTGTCATCACCCGAAAAAGAATTGAGATGAATTTCCATCTCCTCAAAGCGCTTTTGCTGCAGGATTCGTTCAAAAGTGTTTTTGAGTCAAACGGAGGATATCAGATTGTCGTACATATTTCCGGACCAACTCCCATCGAACATCAGGCTGATCTTGAGGTGGTCATAAATGCATACATAAACTTGTGTGAATCGATTCCGGAATCTTCAGCCAAGCGGATTTTCATCACTTTTTCGGTCGGCACAGAAAATCATCCCAGCTTTAAGGAAAATAATCTTGAACCCCTCTCTATTGAGCAAATATACCGCATGGCCACAGTACTCCTGTTTCCCAGTGAAACTGAAGGAAGGGGTTTACCCATTGTCGAAGCAAGTGCATGCGGTATTCCAATCATCTGCAGCAAATTTCAACCCCATGAGGTTTTTGAAGAAGTTGTGGGAGCACACTTGCCGATGGATGAACGCATACGATATCTTATCTTTCCCGAACCGGGTGTTGTATTGGAATCTGATTATCTCGATGAAGTAGCGGAGTTGTTTATTAATACTAAAAAAAGAACTGAATGGATCAACCAGAATAAGAAAGCGGTGTTCAATCGCTACAGCAGCGAGAAAATCGCTTTTAAATTTGAAAAATTTATTCAAGTACTAAGGACATTGAAATGAGTCAATTTCGGTCACGTCATGTACTGTTTTGGAGGACGTATGCACATCGGGTTTATTGAAGATACTCCGCTTCATGGCGGAACACAGATTTGGGTTAAAGAAGCAGCGAGTGATTTTATCAAAAAAGGACATGAGGTCAGTGTCCTGGCGCCAACCGACACATGGGTAGCGATAGAGTGTGCTTCACGCGGAGCCCGGGTGGTCACATATGACTGGGATGGTATCTGCTCTATGGGAGATGAATACAAAAAAATCTGGATCGATGGTTTGACTCCTTGTGATGTCGCAATCACTACGGTTCATCCGCCACGAAATAATTTTCACTGTTCTGTCTTTGGCGGGCTCTGTATCTGGGAAGGAAACCTAGACACTGTTCTCATTCCAAAGTCTGGAACAATTGTTCCTGAATACATACGTGAATTTTATTATCCGGAACCGAAAATTCAATCAAAGGTAATCAGTATCACCAACTTTACTAGGATCTATCTTATTGAAGAATATAAACTCCCCGAAGATATGGTTGAACTTATCTACCAGGGAACAGAGGTCGATCGATTCGTCTCAACAAAGGAATCGAAAGCAGAGGCTCTGAAGCGGTATCCCCTTCCGGAAAACGCAGCCCCGATTCTTGCGTCTGTTGGATCTTTCGAAGAACGAAAGGGACAGATTATTCTACTTCAGGCTGTTGAAAAACTATCCAACGGATCATTGCCCAATGTGCATGCAATATTTGTTGGAGACGGACCTGATGAAGAGATGCTTAGGGCAAAAGTTAAGGAGATGGGGATCGAAAATAATGTCACTTTTTTTCCATTTACCTCTGAACCAAACTATGTTTTCGATCGTATCGACATTTTGACTCTGCCAAGCCTATATAAAGAAGGTCTTCCCAATGTTATTCTTGAAGCCCTGTCCATGAATCTGCCGTCAATTGCATCAGATATAGCCGGTGTCCCTGAAGTTGTTATTAACGAAAAAACCGGTTATCTGGTTGAACCAGGTAATGTGGATCAGTTTGCTGAAGCAATAGAAAAACTCTGGGCCGATCCAAACAAATGTAGACAAATGGGAGTTAACGGCCGTAAATTTGTCGAGGAAAAAATGGATAAAAAAAAACAGTTTGATGAGTTTCTGAAATATTTTGAACGGATTTTAAGGAGACGACAGTGAATAAACTTTACAAATGCAAAGTTTGTGGTTTTGTGACAAAAAGAAAAATTCTTCAAAATTTATGCCCTGCCTGTGGATTTAAGGGGAAGATTTTTGAAGAATTTGAGCCAACCATCTCTCCAAAAAGAAGAAAAGCGATCGAGCTGCATGCCCATTCAGCGCTGGTTCATTTTCCCATAGCCGTGATCACCTACATTTTTATTATCAATCTCTTTATTTTGACTAAAATTATTCCGTGGCACTCTGTATTTGTGGCCTCACTTAAAGCTATGGTGTGGCTGCTCCCATTTGTCACGCTGATCGGGATGTTGTCCGGACTCTACGACGGGAAACTGAGATTTAAAAAAATCAACACACCTCTCCTTAAAAAGAAGATTCTTTTATCTGTCCTATTGATAGTCATTTCGACTTCACTTTTTGTTCTTCAGTTCGTACTGGAACTTGATCCATCGTTTTACAATCTTTTGATTTTGGCCTTCAGCATTGTTTTATTTGGTATTGTTACGATCCTGGGATTGATAGGGGGAACCCTGCTGGGTTCAAAAGTCAGAGGCTAAGAAATTAAATATATTCTACATTATGATAATAAATAGAAGAACCATGTCCAGTCAAGAGGTATATGAATTAGGACTTTCAGGTTGTGCGGTTTGAAAGCTTTATTGTTATGGATATAATACGAGAATCTGTTCCGAGTATGTTAAAAGGAAATAACTTATGAGAGCTAGAGGTCTTTGGATTATTCTGATCATTTGTCTATCTCTTTTGATTTTTTCTACAGATATTCTGAATGCTGAAAGAATAACCGTGAAAGTGATTACTGAAAGTGCTTATGTGAGGCTGAAGACAAGCATAGACAGCATGATCATTTCGCAGGTTGCTCTTGGAATTGTTCTTGAAGCATCCGAAAAGATAGGAGATTGGTATAAAGTGGCCCTTCCTCCCGATGAGCAAGGATTTGTGGTGGAGGGATATATCCATTCAACTGATGTTAAAGTGGTAACCACTCAGAAACCTGAAATAGCCCAGGTTTCTACTACAGTTCCGGAAGTCCAGTCAAAGAAGCTGCCTGTGAAAGAAGAAGAACAGGTGTATCTGCTTTTACGAGATTCAAAAGTTCAATTCGGTTTAAAATTTATGGGTGGCGGGGATTATTTTCTTATCGGTGATTTAAATGACTATCTTCAGGGACGTCAGGATTATCTTAGAGACGATTCCAGCATCACTGAGGTTGTGGGAAGTTATGATCCCCTAGAGTTTGGATACAGCTTTGGAGCAGAATTTTTTATTGATTTTACTCCTCATATCGGGATTGGTATCGGAGCAGGCTATTTTCAGGTCAAAAAAAAGAGCGAAGTCAACAGAACCTATAGTTATTGTTCTCCTGTGGATGATCCCGATTTTTTAAACATCGTCGAGACAATTTTTCCTCAAATAAGTGCCATACCTTTGACGTTCAACCTCAACTTTGGTCTTCCCTTGGGTTCAGTTGTTAAACTCAGGCTTTCTGGAGGGATTGGTTATTATTTAGGTACGGTTGTTTGGGATTATTTTGAGGAGACAAAATACACAAATAACAAAATGGATTGGGAGACAAAATCAAATGCAGTCGGCTATCAAGGAAGTTTGGGAATTGATTTCAATCTGGGAAAAAGTATTGCTTTCTTTATCGAAGGCGCTGGGAGATATGTTAAGTTGGAGGGTTTGTCCGGGAAATTAATCATCAATGAAAATTGGTTTGGCAGCGAAATCACTGAAACCTATGAAAATGCGTTTTTAAAATATCTTGAATACAATAATTATCTGACTGATGAGTGGTATCCACTTGTTTCGATCGATGAGAATGGAATCGTCGGATCGGGATCTAATAACGTGCCCAGCTTTAATTCTTTAAGGGGAGAACGGAACGCTGTTATTGACCTGACCGGGATTTCCTTCAGAGCTGGTTTTAAAATCAGATTTTAGGGGGACATTGCCTCTTTCTTCCAACCAGCGGGCATTTTCTCTATGGCATAGCGAAGAGCCGTTCGTGGCATAATGGCTTTGTTTTTTATCACATACGCAAAGACTTCATCGGGAAATGTATTACTGATTACCTTTAATAGCCAACCGTAGCCTTTCTGAACCATATCGTCCTCATCAAGCAAAAGAAGATTTGTGATCGCAAAACTGTCATCCAGAAATTCTTCTCTTTTGGCGAGAGTTATCATGGAGACAGCTGCAGCCCGGCGCTCCCACCGGTTTTCTGATGACGTCCATTTCTTTAGTTCTTCAATGTAATCTGGATATTTCATTATAAAGGGGCCAATCACAAATCCACAAAGAG
>CAZLLG010000331.1:0-4300 GCA_964560275.1 uncultured Eubacteriales bacterium
CTAAATAATTCCACATAGATTTTGACCGAATTCAGTGAAATATCGGGATTCAGGCTCTCCATACCAGAAACTATTCCTATCTGAGAAAAGGAGGCATTGATTTTTTCATTATTTTTCATCCAGACTTCAAGTTCCTCTACAATTTCTGAAGTCTGTTCGAGGGAGTATTCGATAGGCGTTCTCATTTTGAGTTCAAACGAAAGCGCATCGGGTTTCGGCATCAGCTCTCTCGGAATTTTTGTTGCCATAAAAAAGGTCAACATCAAAAACAGAAAAGATACGAAAATCACTTTTCCCTTGTTGTCTAAACTCCATATCAAAATCCGGTGATACTTGACAGAAAAACTTTCATAAAAGGAATTGTAGCCCTTAAATATTATTCGGACGACCGGTTTCACGGGGATGGACAACAAATGTCCAATGAACAGAAACAGTTGGGCAAAAAAACTAAAAATAAAATTTAGGACAAAGGCTAAAATTTTAAATGTCCATACTATTAAAAAACGCACCGCCAAGTATGGATAGGCCAAAATCTGCCAATTTGATTTTTCCTTTTGCTCCGCAGGATGGACTGTTTCTGTTTTCTGCTCCTCGTCATCATCTGTCTTTATCTTTGAATCTCGCATTTTTCGCGAGGCCAATACAGGCAGCAGAGTTAGAGAAACGAGAAGTGATGAGAACAAGGCAAATGTAACAGTGAGCGACTGGTCCTTAAACAGTTGGCCGGCTACACCATGCACATAAATGACAGGAAGAAAGACCGAAACAGTCGTCAAAGTTGATGCCGTAACAGCCATACCCACTTCCTTGGTCCCGACCAAGGCCGCATCTTGAAGTCTCTTGCCTAAACCCTTGTGCCTAAAGATACTCTCTGAGACTATAATCGAATTGTCCACAAGCATTCCAACCCCGAGTGCCAATCCTCCAAGAGACATGATATTCAAAGAAATCCCACAGAAAAAGAGAAGGACAAAAGTGGCAATAATGGAAATAGGAATAACCGTCGCGATGATAATTGGTGTTTTAAAATCCTGGAGAAAGATGAAGAGCACGATGAATGCTAGAAATCCTCCGTAGAGGATGGATTTAAACACCGATGAGATAGCATTTTCAATGTATTTGGCTTCTTCAAAGACAACCATCACATCAATCTCAGAATACTCTTCCTTTATTTCATCCAACACATCTCTAGCCAATTGGGTCACTTTAACGGTATTTCCACCGGACGTTTTTCTCACTAGAATGCCAATACTTTCAACCCCATCGAGCCGAGTGATCCCCTCTCTTTCCTTTATGGTATCGATGACCTGGGCCACATCCTTAAGCCGGATAACACCTCTCTCCTGAGTAGTCTTCAAGCTGATCTCCCCGATTTCACTCACCATCTCATATTCCCCGACTACTCTCAGCGCATATTTGAAACGGCCTTTTTTAATGGTGCCTCCTTGAAGATTCCTGTTGAAGGCATCAATACGTTGTGATATCTGCTGAATGGTGAGCCCGTATAGAGCCAATAGCTGAGGATTAACCTCGACTTGAATCTCCCTCTCAACCCCTCCGGCAATCTCGGCCGAACCAATTCCTTCGATCTGTTCCAAGCGGGGTTTTATGAGCTCCTCAGTAAACTCCTTCATCTCTAAAAGCGATCCCTCTCCTGAGACAGACAGCACCATTATCGGTTTACTCTGCGGATCCTGGGGAATAATTGTCGGTTCTTCAACATCCTCCGGCAGTTGAACACTGTCCAGCTTCTCACGAGTATGAAGCATCGCAAAATCCATATCGGTCCCCCAGGAAAACTCGAGCATCATGTAGGACACGCCTTCTTTGGAGACGGATTCCACTCTTCGTAATCCTGGAATTCTAGAGACTCCCGCTTCCAGATGTCTGCTTATAAGAGCCTCGATTTCCTCGGGAGCCACGCCAGGGTACTGGGTGACAACAGAAAGGCGTGGATAGCTGATGTTGGGAAGAAGATCAACGCTCAATTCGCGCAAAGAGACAAACCCAAGAAGCACCACAGCCAGGAAAAACATAAATGTCGTGACCGGTCTTTTGACAAAAAGCTTTGTAATTTTCATAGTTTTTTTAGTTCTGCCTATTTTTGTTGATTTACCCTATTCTACTAAATTAAACGGAAAAAAGTTTCTAAAATTGTCATATTTTTGCAGATAATCGCTAATTTCCCTAAATAATGCTAATTTTCATCTAGGTTCAACGTCACCATAGCAGGAACCGGTTCATCTTCGTAGGTTATTTGCCATTTTTTAAACAGATAGGTATTTTGATAAATCCTCAGACCAAGAAAAACGAATAAACTCGATCCACAAAACAATAGAAGTGATAATGGATTTTGCAGGAGTGCAAGCTCTAATTCACTGATCAGTGAAACATAAAGAATAAAAGAAACAAAGTACCCAAGCCAGAATAGATGAACTTTTGCTTTGCCGGGCATATAGGAGCAGGCAAAAGGAATTTTGTGGAACCTGAGGAACAAAATCTCAATAAATAATCCACCCCATATCAATCCATATAGAGAATGCATGAATCCAATCTGCCATCCGTAAAGAAGGGAAAAAAATACAAACACAAAAATAAAAAGAGGACAGAGGACATACAATAAAATCCCTTTTCTGAGACCCGAGACATAATGGTTTAAATTGTCTTCTTCGGTTATCCGGAAGATCCAATTGGCCTCAAGGGATAAAGGGATGTTCACAACACTCCGCATCCCGATGAGGAGAAATACCATCAATATCATCGGGACAGTCAATAGTGTTGTGTTCAGCTGAAAAAAGGATTCTAGATTTCGTGCATTCGATGCCAAAAGGATCAACTCTAGACTTATGCCAATTGCTGCAAATATCGCGAGTCTCATCTTATGAATTTTACTGTATCTGAGAGTTTTCCCCACAAAATGGAACACTGCCTTCTGTATGGGATTCCTGAGCAAAAACGAATGGAGAAAACGACGTAAAATATTTTTTGGTCGGTTGAACAAGGAACTTCTTCTCTTTTTTATATCTATTTTTCTGCAGTATTTTTTATAGCTTAATGCTGCACTGATAAAAAATCCTCCCATAACAAAAAAAAGTGACATCAGGGCTATGGAAGCACACGTCCCAAATTGGGGATCGTAGTTTCCCAATAGGGACTCATACATTCCCGTAAACCACATCGGTGGAAAGAGATAGAACAATAACGAATTATTCGCCTTCAAGGCCGGAAGAGAATTGAAGATGGACGCTGAAGAAAAAGAATTCAATACGATATAGATCATCAGAAAAACACAAAAAATCATAAGCACTGTCCGAAAAAACAGAGAAAAGGTTCGAAATTGTCTTGTGGGGAAAATGACCATAAGTACACCCATGACAAACACAAAGAAAAAAAAGACAAAAAAACATGCGGCCAATAAACTGATCAGATGAACACAGATGAATAATGGAGAAAAAAGAACACCCTTCTCCGGCTGCCATCGAATAAGATGAAACCAGAAGGCCAGCATCGAAATCGCATTGCTCCCCAGGGCAAACAAGCTAATAAACAGGCAGAGGCTGGTAAATTTGGAAGCAAAAATCATCTTAAGCTTGATCGGCAAAGTTAAAAGGTTGTCAAAATCGCGGGCATCCGGAAAAATAACATCCCATTCAAAAACTGTGATGAAGCCCAAAAGGAGCATGGCAAATGAGATGAAGTAACATTTTTCCACCCAAGAAATCCCTTCATCTGGAACAAACATATATTTCATTAAAACCGAATTTGCGATATGAGCAGAGAGAATGGCGACTAAAGCCAGAAAACTGATGGTCTTTTCTTTCATCTGGTCTTCAAAAGCAATAAAATCATTATTGAAGAGTCTCAAATAAAAGTGTCGAACAAGAATGGGGAACGGGCTGGTTTTATTCATGGGATTTCAGACGCCAAATTTCATGGCCTCCATAACTCCCTTAGCAATATCCTCTGTATTCTCCAACTCGACAAGTTGGTTAAAAATATCGACCAGAGATGGCAGTTCCATCAAATTCCGCAAATTTTCAACGGAATCGTCGGCCACAAGACACCCCTTATGGATGATGATCACACGGGAGCAAATTTTCTCTACGATCTCGAGAATGTGAGAGGAATATATAATGATTTTTCCCTCATTGGATAATTCTTGAACAAGATCTTTTAAAATCATACCCGTTGTCACATCTAGACCAGACAGAGGTTCATCCAGAAGAAGTATTTCCGGATTATGAAGAAGCGCTGCGGCAATTAAAACCTTTTGAATCATTCCCTTTGAATATGATGAAAT
>CAZLLG010000332.1:0-4291 GCA_964560275.1 uncultured Eubacteriales bacterium
GCAGAAGAAGACTTCCGCCAGGTTGAAGTCGACAGAGAACCAGGTCAGTACCTGGGCCATCCAACGACTGTTTTGCTTGAGGACAACAAAACGATGATCGCAGTATATCCTAAAGGTCATGGCAGAGGAGCGATTGTGATGAAGAGAAGCTCGGATGGTGGATTGACCTGGTCAGAAAGACTTCCCACTCCCCAAAGTTGGGAGACGTCTTTAGAAGTGCCCACAATTCACAGGGTTATCGATCCAAAAGGAAAAAAACGCCTCATCGTATTTTCTGGCCTCTTTCCTGTTCGGATGGCCTTCAGTGAGGATGATGGGAACACATGGTCTGAGTTGGAGCCAGTCGGTGATTGGGGGGGAATTGTAGTGATGGGCTGTGTGGAAAGACTCAAAAATGGACATTACATGGCCTTGTTCCACGACGACGGCCGTTTTTTCCGAAGAGGAGGTCAGAGACAGAATCCAGTGGTGATGAAAGTTTATAAAACCATCTCAATAGACGGTGGTTTGACGTGGAGTCAGCCTGTTGTGATCGCCCAACATCCAGAAGCCCATCTCTGTGAACCTGGACTCGTTCGTTCTCCGGATGGAAAACAGATTGCCGTACTGCTGAGGGAAAACAGCCGTCAGTTCAACGCATTTGTTATATTTTCAGAGGATGAGGGAGAGACATGGACGGAACCGAGAGAGCTCCCGGGATCGCTGACAGGAGACCGGCACACTGGAAAATATGCTCCTGATGGACGACTGTTCATCACTTTCCGGGACAGGACACACAACAGTCCAACTTGGGGAGATTGGGTGGGATGGGTCGGCACCTACAAGGATATTGTGAAAGGACGGGAGGGTCAGTACAGAGTGCGACTCCTGGATAACACTTCAAGTGCCGATTGTGCTTACCCTGGACTTGAAGTTCTCCCGGATGGAACATTCGTCACTACAACTTACGGCCATTGGACCGCAGGAGAACAGCCCTACATCAAAAGTGTAAGATTCACTTTAAAAGAACTGGACCAAAAACAAGAAGAAATAAAATCCGCATCAATTCAAAAGGAGAATACAATAGATTTTCAGAGTCAAATTCCTACAAACACTCAACGTTCTTGGATTGGCCCGGAATATTGGGCCAATAGGCTACAGGACTGGCAGATACGAGACGGAAGACTGGAATGTCTGGAAATCAGAGAAAGGAAACCGATGAGAACTGTTCATCTGCTCACCAGGCGGATTGCAGAAAGACAAGGAGATTTCACTACATCGGTCAATACAGGGCTTATAGATTCCACTACTCCCCCATCACCCGATGCAGCAGCAGGTTTTTTGATTGGAGCTGGTGCTGATATGGACTACAGAGCCGCCGCCCTTATACACTCGAGCTCAGGGAATGGCGCCGGTCTTTTTGCCGGAATAAACGGTGATGGGAAACTGTTCATCAGAAATTTTAATAAAGACAATGTTTTTTTTGTTGTTCAAGACACTTCATCAATTTTCCCAGAAAGTTTGGTACTGGAACTCAAAGTGGAGCCTGAAAAAGAAGGATATTCTCTTACGCTTTTTAGCCGGAAATTGGTCACCCATGAAGAGATGGGGCGTGTTTCTGTTAAAGGAATCGACAATCATCTCCTGACTGGAAACATCGCACTTGTCTCACATCCCGGAACAGGTGAAAGTAGGGCAAAATTTTGGTTTCAAGATTGGCTCATTGCCGGGGACAAAATTGATGTTTTTGAAGAGCGATTTTGTGGACCCATTTTGAGTACAGGATACACTCTAAGTCAAGACATCCTCAAACTGACTGCACAGCTCATGCCTCTGGGAAAAAATGATACAAAAGATGTCTATTTTCAAATAAAAAAAGACGAACAATGGCGAACCATCTCCACATCACGTATTCGTGAACCGGGATTTACGGCTCCCTTCAAAATCAGGAATTGGGACTCAAATCAGGATACCGAATATCGAGTGGCCTATACACTGAAAAATGGAAAAAACATGTTGGAAGAATATTTTTACGAAGGAACCATCCGGCACGATCCCAGTGAAAAGGAAGAAATGGTTGTGGCGGCATTCACCGGCAATCATAACGTATCAAAACCCGGAGTTGAAAGAGGATCTTTCCCGTGGAGTGATGGAGTCTGGTTTCCGCATCTGGACATCGTCCAACATGTGGCTGTACAGAATCCCGATTTTTTGTTCTTCAGTGGAGACCAGGTTTATGAAGGAGCCAGTCCGACCGGAGCCGATCTCTCTTTTCCCTACCTGGATTATCTTTTCAAATGGTATCTGTGGTGCTGGGCATTCCGTGATTTGACCAGAGACATCCCCAGCGTGGTCATTCCGGATGACCACGATGTATTCCATGGAAATATCTGGGGTGCAGAAGGAAAGCCCACGGATATTGGACTCCGTGGAGCCAATGCTCAGGATAGTGGAGGTTATAAACTGCCACCGGAATTCGTGAACATGGTCCAGCGGACACAGACGAGCCATCTGCCTGATCCTTTTGATCCAACACCGGTCAAACAGGGAATTGGCGTGTACTACTCCAGCATTCTTTATGGAGGAATCAGTTTTGCGGTTGTAGAGGACAGGAAGTTCAAATCCGCACCCAAGCAGCTCATCCCCGAAGCCAAAGTCCAAAACGGTTGGGCTCAGAATCCCAATTTTAATGCCAAAAAGTTGGCCGATGTCCCTGGAGCCAAACTGCTGGGGGATCGACAACTGAAATTTCTCGAAAAATGGGCGGCGGACTGGAGCAGCGGCACATGGATGAAAGTTCTTCTCTCTCAGACTCTTTTTTCAAATATCGCCACACTTCCCAAAGGAGCCTTAAGCGGATCGATCATACCCAGCCTTGAAGTTCTTCCTATCGATGGATATGCGGAAAATGATAATCCTGTATCTGACATGGATTCTAACGGATGGCCTCAATCCGGCCGGAACAGGGCGATAAAAACCATCCGGAAAGGATTTGCCGTACATCTTTCAGGCGATCAGCATCTGGGCAGCACTGTCCGATATGGAGTGGACGATTGGGATGATTCCGGCTATGCTCTCTGCACTCCATCAATCGCCAATTTCTGGCCTCGCCGGTGGTATCCGAACACTCCGGGAAAGAACAGGGCCCCGGAATCCCCTCAATACACGGGAGAGTATGAAGATGGATTTGGGAACAAAATCACTGTCCATGCCGTATCCAATCCGCATATTTCAGGAAAAGAGCCGGCCAGACTGCATGACATGTCTCCTGGATACGCCATTGCCAGATTCAACAGGAAAAGTCGTGAAATTTCTCTTGAAAACTGGCCGCGTTGGGCGGATCCGATTAATCCGGAACACGGCCCCTATCCCGGATGGCCGGTCAAATTTTATCAGGAAGATGGCTATGGGAGAACAGCGAAAGCCTATCTTCCTGAATTTGTTGTGGAAGGAATGACAAATCCGGTTTTTCAGGTCATCGATGAAGCCAACAATGAAATCATTCTCACATTGAGGACAAAAACCAACTCTTTTAGACCCAAAGTCTTCAAAAAGGGCCTTTATACGGTGATAATCGGAGAACCAGGAACCAACCTGGTGAAAACACTGAAAAATATCGAATCAACAGATCTGCAAGAATTAAAAAAGCATTTTATTGACTTCAGGAAAGATTAAGTCCTCAATAAATTGCTTTTCAGGAAATGGGGGATTGATTAAGAAGAACTTGCTATGTCTTGGAGTACAATAGGAATTTTCTCAAATTCTGTGGCTTTATCGAAAAAATAATCGACACCATCTTTTTCACATCGCGCCTTATACTGTTTGAACGGATAGTTTGTCAACATGATGACGACAGGTGAGGATTTTTTCTTTTTGACTTGTTTGAGCACATCAAAACCGTTTTCCCTGGGCATGCGGATGTCAAGAATGACAACATCGGGTTTATATTTTTCAATCAGAATTGTGGCACCCATCCCATCTCTCGCTTCTCCAACAATTCCGATTGATGGATTTTCAGACAATAGGTTGACTAACCGGGCCCGAAACACATCGGAATCATCAGCAATTATCACTTTCAACATGTTTTTCTCCATCACTTTTTACGTATTCGTGTGCCTCGATAACAATACTAATTAATTTTGTCTAAAAAATATATAAGAATTTTTTTTCAGGCTTCTGAATAAGTTCCTAGTCAGCAATCATCTTAATAATAATATCAGCTGGTCAATTTTTAGAAAACTTCATGATTTTATGTCTGGGCTCTATAACAAAAAGTGTGATGATATTGGGAGCAAAGCTATTGGAATAAAAG
>CAZLLG010000333.1:0-4290 GCA_964560275.1 uncultured Eubacteriales bacterium
GTCCTTTTTTTGTAACAATAAAAACAAAAAAAAATCCGTCTGTAAGGCAAATATTTTGGCATAAAAATTGCATATCTGTCTTATTCTTCGACGTATAGACGGATGAACCATATCAAAGTATAATAAAGGAAGACTAAATATTGAGGAATGTATTTAAAATGAAGAAAAAACAACTGTTTTCGCTCCTCGTCTTTGTCCCCGTAATCCTCATCCTCTCCGGATGTGCCCCTGTCATGACAAACAGTCAGATGCAGTTTGGTATTCAGGCAGCCCAAAAAGAGCTGTGGAATGAAGCGATATTTCGGTGGGAAAAAGTTTTGGAAATCAAACCAGAATCCGGAGCCGCATACAACAACCTCGCCGTAGCCTACGAAAAAAAAGGAGCCTGGGACAAAGCGGAAAAGGCCTATGAAGCCGCCATGAAGTTCGCTCCGAAAAATAAGTATATCCAAGCGAACTACGAAAAATTCAAAACACGCAAGGACCCTCCTGAAAAGAAAGAACCGGGAAAAAAGAAAAATGATAAAAAATAGCCTCATTATACTTATAAGTCTTGTGGTCTTGTCCTCCTGTGTGACTACAGAATATTGGAAAATGAAGATAGAGATCCCGAGAAAAACGGAACTCGACATAGAAGCCTTCGACGCTGTCATTATTACGCCCTTTCTTGTAGAAAAGGAGGTCGAAGGTTTTGATCTCAGCAAAGAAATCGGCACTTTTTTTGAAGGGATGCTCAAGAGAAAAACGAAAACCGCGGTTACGGCAAGAGATCTTACTGTAGAGAATGAAGCCTTGTTCGATTCCTCCGATTTTTGGAAAAAGCAGGAGCATGAAAGTAAGAACACGTTGTTTTTAACCGGAACCGCTCAGTACACGTCAGAAACAAGGAAAGCCATTCTCAAGAGAGCAAAAAAGCGTTATGAAGATCCCTTCCCAACAGAAACCAACCTCGAACAGCGGAAATTTTACACTTTTAATATGACCCTCTTTCTCATCGACGCAGACTCTGGCGAGGCCGTTTTCAAAAGGGAATTTAAAGAAACTAAAAACTATGAAAATCCCAACCAAACACCCTATTTTGCCTTTTTTGACCTCATGCAGCAGATACAGGAAAAGCTTCTCCGCTCAGTCCTTGGGCTTGAACAGGTTCAAGAACGATATCTTGTCATTAAGTAGAGCAATAAGGAGTTCTCTATGAAAAATCACATAAGACTGATTCTCGTGCTTCTTTTTTTGGGTGCCCTATCCGCTCAGGGTTTAGCCCAGGTCATCACCATCCCCTATTACGGGAAGAGCAAAATCATGTACCAACGGTTCGATTGGAACCACTACAAAACGGAACATTTTGATCTTCATTATTATGATGAAGATATCAAAACATTAGAAAAAATCGCCGCCTTGGCGGAGAGCGCATATTTGAGATTAAGCCGCGATCTCAAGCACGAATTGTCGGCCACTGTCCCCATCCTCTTCTATTCGTCCACGACAGACTACGAACAAACCAACCTTTTCAACTCGGCCGGAACCCTTGGGGCCGCCGATCCTGTCCTCTACCGCATTATCCTTCAGGGAGATCTGCCCATAGATGAACTTCAGGATCTTTTTGAACATGAGGTGACTCACATCTTTGAATACGATCTTCTATGGGGCAGCCCGGGAGGTGCCCTCTATGCCGTTTCTCAGCCTCCTCTTTGGATCGTTGAGGGATTTGCTGAATACAACACACAGAATTGGTCTACCTGGTCCGAGATCATCGTTCGTGATGCCGTTCTCAGCGACCGCATGCCTATGTTTACTCAGACAGGGGCGCTTTTTTCGCAGTTCCCCTCCCCCCGGCCCCTCGCCTACGACTTTGGCCATGCCATTTATGATTATATAGAACACACGTACGGCCGGGAGGGCATCACAGAATTGTGGCAGTCCATGAAAAACTCTCCATTGATCGGCCGGATCAATCCTATAAAAAAAGTTTTCAATCAGACGCCAAAAGAGTTTAATCACTCGTTTAAGAAATATCTCCGCACCAGGTTTAAAGACTATCTGACACGGGAAAATCCAGAAGACTACAGCAACGCGATTGGCCCCGAATTTCCCCTTAATCCCTACTACTTCTCCTTTTCTCATGCCTTGTCTCCTTCTGGCGACATCGTGGCCATCCTCACTCAGAACCTGTTGGCGAGAGACCTGGACATCCTTTTCGTCTCCACAAAAGACGGAAGTGTTATCAAAAACATTACTCGGGGATACACCACACAGTACGAATACATCCGCCTTGAGACCGATCCGACCAGAGGAGGTGTTGTGGCCTGGTCTCCCGATGGAGACAAGATAGCATTCTTCGGCCGAGCTGCTCAAAAGTACACCCTCTTTGTCCTAGACGCCCTTTCGGGCAAGACTCTGTCTAAAATAAAAATCCCTTATGATCAACCCACGTCCCCAGAATTTCTCACAAACAGCAACGAACTCCTCTTTACCGCCTTTGAACAGGGAACCCATGATATCTTTAGGATTCACTTGGAGACAGAAAACATTCTCAACATGACATCCAATGATCTCTTTGAAAAAGCCCCGGCAGTCTCTCCTGATGGAAAAACCGTCGCCTACACGATACGCCTCGACACCTATGACAAGATGTTTCTCTCTCCTGTTGATGACTTTTCAAAAAAGACACAATTGACCTTCGGAAGAGGAAACACCGTAACGCCCTCTTTCACTCCAGATGCAAAAAAACTCTATTTTTCCGGAGACATGCGAGGGGCATTTAACATCTATTCTCTCGATCTAGTATCCGGAGAGCTTTTGATCTACACGGACGTGAGGACCGGAAATTTTCAACCGGTTGTCTTCCCTAACGACACGGATGAGATCCTTTTTTCTTCATTCAATAAGGGCGCCTTCCAAATCTTTAAAAGCGAGCTGGAGGGTGAGGTTGAAAAGACGATCACTTTTGAAGAAATCGAATCAGAAGATGAATTTCAACGCTTTGAACCTATCGTGACCGTGGATATCAATAAGGAAGATATCAAGGCATATAAGGGCCTAGGCAAGTTGTACCTGACCTCTAGACCACCCATCGATACCGTCCTCTCCACCGATGGCTCCATTTACGGAGGGTCCGCGATTTCGTTCTCTGACCTCATGGGGGATTACAACTTTTATCTTATGGCATACCAAGTGAGACAATTTCGTTCCTACTATTTCGCCTACACAAACATGAAGTCTCGCCTGCAGTACCAGGCAAGCGCCTACCAGTACACAATGTTCTATTATCCACAATTGGCGTATTACGATCCCTCTCTGTATCAATTCCTCAACTATAGAGATGCCATCGCAACAAGGAAGATCACGGGAGCATCGGTTGCTGCCTTCTATCCATTCAGCAGATACTATCGAGCTGAGGGCTCGCTTGGATTCATGAACTATGATGAAGATTTTTTTGATCCTGTTTTACTGCAACAGTATTCGTCTCAAGAGTCTGGATTCGGAGGATTTCTTAGCGGAAATTCCCTCAGTGCTTCCCTTGCTGTCACAGGTGAAACCACAAGATTCAGCCAATATGGGCCTCTATCTGGGCACACGTTCAGGATATCGCTGGCCCAGACCCTCCCGGTTAGCGATAAATTCATCCAGAATACCACAATCCAACTTGATGCACGGAAATATCTCAATCTTGGCCCTAACGCTCTTTTTGCCGGTCGCTTTTATGGTTTTGCAAGCAGGGGCAAGAATCCATACATTTTTTATTTTGGTGGAAACAATGAGGTCCGCTCGCTCCGCTACTATTCTCAAATTGCCAACGAGGGCTGGTACGCAAACCTCGAATTCCGTTTCCCCGTATTCAATTCAGCGACGACGCCGATCGGTCAAATCGGGCCAATCCGCGGAACTCTCTTTTTTGATTTGGGAAGAGCAAAAGTCCAAGGATTTCCATCTATGTATAGATTTGACGAGAGTAATCCATTTTTTCCCTTGGTGCTATTTGATGCCGTCGGCTCGTATGGATTCGGTTTCCAGTTCTTTTTTCTGGGATTCCCGATCCACCTCGATTTCGTCAAAAGGCTCGAGATTCCTGATTGGAGCCACCCGTTTCAATTCAACGACTTTAGGGATAGATTCGGGGAATTATTAGATGTTGGGAAACTAAAGGCGAAGCTCTGGATTGGATTTGATTTTTAAGCCACTCCTGTTGTTCTTTTTTTAAAAAAACTCACAATTATCTTGAATTTCAAAAAATGGGGTGATAATATAGGCGCGCTCTTAGCACCCGTACCAGCAAATAGGGTTTTCCAC
>CAZLLG010000334.1:0-4268 GCA_964560275.1 uncultured Eubacteriales bacterium
TCTGTCAAACTTTTCCTTCGCCATTTTCCTTGCCTCCTAAATCTAAGCTTTTTTTCCTTCCCTCAATGTGCAGGGATTCTCCCTTCAACACGTGCAATAATCCCTTCCATTATTGGAAGTGAAGTCGGTTGAAACTGAAAAAATTCCATAGAAAAAACACCTCTCCCCTGAGTGAGTGTCCTTAGAGATGAAGCGTATCCAAACATTTCTGCAAGGGGTACGAGAATTTTAACAATCCGAGATCCCCCTCTCATATCCATGTGTATTATTTTACCGCGCCTTGCGTTGATATCCCCGGAGATATCGCCAAGATATTCATCTGGGGCGACAACCACCAGATTCATAACCGGTTCCAATAAAACAGGATTGGCTTTTTTTGCCGCATCTTTAAATGCCATAGAACCTGCAATTTTGAATGCCAATGGCGTGCTGTCTTCTTCCTTAAAAGAGCCATCTAAAAGTATGGCCTTGATATCCGTCATGGGAAATCCGGCCAGCAGTCCTACTTCCATGGCTTCCTGGACTCCCGTTTCAATATAAGAGATGAATTCTTTTGGAATTTCTGTCTGACTCCGATTTTCAAACTCGAATCCCTGATCTGCATCTAAGGGTTCTACTAGGATAACACAACGGGCATATTCCCCCTTTCCTGCAGTTTGCCGTACATATTCGCTCTCTTCCTGTGCAGCAGTTGTGATCGTCTCTTTGTAGGCCACTTGAGGTTTGCCCAAGTTAGCCTGAACCCCAAATTCTTTTTTCATGCGGTCCATAAGAATTTCAAGATGGAGTTCTCCCATGCCTTGAACCAGCATCTGCCCTGTCAAAGGATCCTGAACCACCTTAAATGTGGGATCCTCTTTAGTCAGTTTGGATAATGCACTCGCCAGCTTTTCGTGTCCAGTCCGGGATTTTGGTTCGATATGAGCAGACAAAACAGGTTTGGGGAACGTGATGGATTCCAAGACTATAGGGCGATTCCGCACACATAACGTGTCACCGGTTGAGAGAGTTTTCATGCCACAAAATGCAGCAATATCTCCGGCATAAACCTCTTTGATATCCTTTCTTTTGTTCGAATTCATTTCTAGAAGTCTTGGCACCCGCTCTTCTTCGCCTTTAGATGAATTGTAGACCATTGAGCCTACTCTGGTTTTCCCGGAATATACCCTGAAAAAAGACAGCGAGCCGACATAGGGATCACTCATGATTTTGTACACTAAAGCAGAAAAAGGCTCAGAATCAGAAGCAGCCCTTGATTCCTCTAATTGTGTTCGGGGGTGATGCCCTATAACTGCAGGAACCTCCAAGGGCGAAGGGAGGTAATCCAACACGGCATCAAGAAGTGGATGAACCCCTTTATTTCTGACAGAAGCTCCAAAAAGAACAGGAACAAATTGAAGGGATATTGTCCCTTTTCTGATGGCACGACGTATATGATCTGGAGGTATAGCGGTTTCATCTAGATACATACGCATCACATCGTCATCCGTGTCACTCAATTGTTCCAACATCTCGTGTCTCTTTTTTTTTGCTTCTTTTAAATATTTTTCGGAAATATCTTTAGTTTCATACTGTGTTCCTAACGCTTCGTCACTCCAGACAATCTCTTTCATCTCTATAAGGTCAATGACTCCTCTAAACGTATCTTCTCTCCCGAGCGGTATCTGAATGACCAAAGGTTTGGTCGCCAACCGCTCTTTCATGGCAGAGACGGCTTTGTCCGGATCGACACCTAAACGGTCCATCTTATTGACATAGACAATACGAGGAACATTGTACCTGTCAGCCTGTCTCCAGACAGTTTCTGTCTGCGCCTCAACACCTCCGACTCCGCAGAGGATGATGACGGCACCATCCAGGACTCGTAATGAACGCTCGACTTCTACAGTAAAATCAACATGGCCGGGAGTGTCAATTATGTTGATTTGGTGGTCGTTCCAGTAACAGGTTGTCGCTGCGGACGTTATCGTAATTCCACGTTCCTGTTCCTGCTCCATCCAGTCCATAACTGCCGTGCCTTCATCCACTTCTCCCATCTTGTAGGTGATACCTGTGTAGAACAGAATGCGTTCCGTCGTGGTCGTCTTCCCCGCATCGATATGAGCCATAATACCGATGTTTCTGACTCGTTCGATCGCGTTTCTTCGTGACAATTCTTCTCTCCATTTTGTCTTTGGATAAACCTTTTATCGTCAGACCACCACTCAAGGCTTTACCACCGGTAGTGGGCAAACGCTCTGTTGGCGTCTGCCATTTTATGGGTGTCCTCTCTTTTTTTAACTGCACCGCCACGATTGTTCACCGCATCCATGATTTCAGCAGAGAGCTTTTCAATCATGCTTTTACCGGCTCTATCTCTGGAATACTTGATGATCCATCTCACAGCCAAGGAATTGGATCGGTTCCCGGAAACCTCGATGGGCACCTGATATGTCGCACCACCAACTCTTCTGGATTTGGTCTCAAGAAACGGGCGGACATTCTCGATGGCTTTTTCAAACATCTTTAGAGGATCTCCCTTCGACATCTCCTTGACTCTCTCCATAGAACCATACACAATTTTTTCAGCGGTGCTTTTTTTGCCATCTCCCATTATTGCTCGGACAAATCTTGAAATGAGCGTGCTGTTATAGAGATGGTCCGGTTTCAGCTTTCTCTTTTTTATAATTCCGCGTCTGGGCATATCAAACTCCTCACGGGTATCTACTTTTTCTCCTTGGGCCTTTTTGTCCCGTACTTGGATCGTCCTTTGTTCCGCTCCTGTGTGCCTTCACAATCCAGAGTTCCTCGAATGACATGGTATCGTACTCCAGGTAAATCTTTAACTCTTCCACCTCGGATGAGAACAATCGAATGTTCTTGAAGATTATGGCCAATTCCAGGAATATAGCCAGTCACTTCGATATTGTTTGTTAACCGAATTCTGGCCACTTTTCGCATGGCTGAATTGGGTTTTTTTGGCGTTGTCGTAAAGACTCGAGTACACACTCCTCGTTTCTGGGGGCACTTCTCTAGAGCGGGAGATTTGCTCTTGTCCTTCCTCGCCACTCTCCCTTTTCGAACTAGCTGATTAACAGTTGGCAACACTCGTCTCCTTACTTTAAAATTTCATTCATCCCATTTTGCCAGAATCCTATGGACGAATGTCCGGATAATAGCAAAACTCACTTTCTATGTCAAGGATTTCAATACAGTTAGAGGCAAATCTAACTGCCAATTTGAAGGTCTACTTCCTCGCTTGTTTCTTCTATCGCATCGTCTTTCAAATCCACATCACGATAGAATTTGTAACCCGTTCCTGCGGGTATTAACCTTCCCATTATTATGTTTTCCTTGAGTCTTCTTAAATAGTCCACTTTACCATAGAGGCTGGCCTCAGTCAGGACCCGGGTTGTCTCCTGGAAGGACGCCGCGGCGATAAAGCTTTCCGTACTTAAAGCACTTTTTGTAATACCAAGAAGGAGTGGACGGGCCTTGGCAGGCTTCCCACCTCCCTTAATAATTTTTTCGTTTTCAGCCTGAAAAACAAACTTGTCAAGCTGTTCATCGACCAAAAAGTCCGTATCTCCAACTTCTTCGACCTTTACCCAGCGCAGCATCTGACGAATGATGATTTCCACATGCTTATCATTGATTGCAACACCCTGGAGCCTGTAGACTTCCTGAACTTCCCTTAAGAGATACTCTGCCAGTTCTTTTTCTCCAAGAACACGGAGAATGTCATGAGGATTTACAGAGCCGTCCATCAAGGGAGTTCCGGCTTTGACTCTCTCCGTCTCTCCTACACTCAAATGAGCTCCTTTGGGAATAAAATACTCCTTCTCTCCTCCACGCTCGTTATGAACGGTCAGTTTCCTGTGGCCTCGGACCAATCCCCCGTACTTGACCACTCCATCAATTTCAGAAATAACCGCTGGGACCTTGGGTTTCCTGGCCTCAAGGAGTTCTTCAGCTCGCGGCAAACCTCCTGTAATGTCTTTGGTCCGTGCAGCTTCTCGAGGAATCTTGGCTAAAACGTCACCCGCAAAGACCATCTCTTTATCCTTAACCTCAAGATTTGCCCCTGAGGGAAGATAGTATTTCTTAAGGACATTCTTTTTTTTATCTTTGATCACTATATGAGGCTGCATCTTTTCATCCTTTGGATCGATGATAACAGGAGCAATCTTGCCCGTACCCTCATCCAAAGTCTCCTCCATGGTGATGCCCAAAACAACATCATGAAAACCAACAACACCGGATTCTTCCGTTAAAATAAATGTATTAAA
>CAZLLG010000335.1:0-4266 GCA_964560275.1 uncultured Eubacteriales bacterium
CATCTGGTGTCTTTCGAGTTTTTAGGTGCAAACGAAGTTCTTTTGAACGTAGATGGAAAGATTCATTCGGTCGTTTTTCATTCCAAGTTGACCGCTCATTCTGTATTCATCAATGGAAAAAGTTTTAACATAAAAAAGAAGTCAACTCATCAAATCCTGAGAGATCGAAACAATGAGCAAAAGAAAAGAGATGTCAAAACATCAATGCCCGGGAAAATCATAAAGGTTATGGCCCACGAAGGGGAGAGTGTTCAAGAAGGCCAGGCTGTATTGATACTTGAGGCCATGAAGATGCAGAATGAAATAAAATCTCCTCAAAAAGGACAGATTATCCGCATTTTTCCACGCGCGGGAGAATCTGTGGAGACAGGAGCAATCCTTTTTTCTGTGGAGTGAAAGAAGATCCCTGCCCACAAAATAGTAAATCTTATGAATCGGAAAAAGAAAAGAAAAAGGAAATTTAAGTCCCTGATCATCCTGGGTGTCATTCTTCTTATTCTGATTGGAGCAAGCTTAGTCGTAAAGAACATCTTTCTCCGTCAGGTGAAAAAACAAATTCAAGCCAGTTTTGGATATACCGGCCTTCATCTCAATATTTTTCCTCCTACATTGATCATTGAAGATGCGAGATCCACTTCGTCTTCGCCATTTTTTTCAGCCAGTAAGATTTCTATCCGAATATCCTTTCAAGCTCTTTTATCAAGAGAGAAACCGTTTCGGGTTTTCATTGAAAATCCCATCTTCAGGTTTTATGAGTTATCGATAACGAGAGAAAGCCAGGAACAGCTACCCTCTCAATTCAGCCTTCCTTTTGCTTTGGAAATTGGATGGATAAAAAATGGGGAGCTGTATTATTGGGGAAAAGAAGACCGGTTGCAGGCTAAAAAAATAAATGCAATGCTCAGTCAACGGAGAGATTTGTATTCTCTGTTGGTGGAGAGTAGTGAAGCCGTTTATTACTCCAATTTGAATCAGACACCTATCCAAGGGACATTGAGCCTTTCTCTTGAAGGACAGGGAGAGAATGTCAATATCAAAAAGCTGCGAATCAACAGCCCCTCTATTATTTTCCGTGCTCAGGGGAGTCTGACAAATCCTTTGAATCCAGAATTCAATTTGACGAGTTCCTTTCATGTCAAATCGAAATTGATTGCCCGTCTTCTAAAACTCCCTTTTGTATGGGATGGTGAGGCAGATGGGAAGGGGAATATTGTCCGAAAAGACGAAAAATTTTATTTTGATGCAAATTTTTCCAGTCATACTATTGACTTAAACAGTGTGAATATGGGAAAGGTCGATGGGACGGTCAACTTTGACAGCACAGTTGGCGGCCGAGTGGGGATCAATATACGGAGACGCGGGCTCGCTCCAGAACAATTGGAGATCAGGTTTAAGGATAAAAAAATCCAAGGTGTCGCAACAGGCGTCCACATTGATCCCGTGATGAAATTTCTCTTATTACCCTGGCCAGTGCCTTCGGGGACATGGGGAAATTTTACTGTTGAGAATAAGACATTGACGGTTGATGCAGAATTCAGGGGAGATATCCAAGAGAAAGATCCTTTTGAATATCCTCTTCAGGGGCGAGTGCATGTGGAATGGAATGGCCGGGATGATGTGGCTGTTTCCTCTGAAAACATTGTCACTCATTTTGCCGAATTAGAAGCTCAGGCCAATGTTCGAATCGGACAAACCCTTGATATTGTGCTTAAGGGACATGTGTCTGATGTCAAACAGGCACGCGAGTTCACTTCACAAATATTGAATCAGGAATTTGTATTTCCAGAGATTAGGGGAGCAGGGGAAACAAACATTTATATTTTTGGAAGAATGGAGGCCCCTGATGTACGGGGAGACTTTTTTTTGTCGCCGGCGGGTTTTGCACAATTTGATTCACAATATGTAACAGGAGAGGCTGAATTTATCGGGAATGAGTTCTACGGAAATTTTGCATTTGACGATGCTTCTGCACGAGGACAAGTCCAAGTTTCAGCAAAAAACAAAAAGGTTGAAGGGAATATTTATATTGAGAGGGGGGCTGTAGAACACATTTTGCCAAAACTTAATGTTAATCTCCCCATTCAAGGAGTTGCAGCGGGCGAATTCAAATTTCTCGGAGAAGACAATACCATTAATTTTCAAGGTCGCTTTTCAAGCCCGTCTGTGGATTTTATGGGCCAGCCGTTAACTCAGCTCCAGGGGGGAATAGATTGGAGGGACAACACCCTCAGTTTCTCAGATTTTGAATGCCGGTTTCATGGGGGCCGTGTGGAGGGATCGACTTCTCTGGCGTTATTAAAACAAGAATTCAAGATGGATATTTTGACCAAAAATGTTAATTTGACATCAATTTTTCCTTCCATTGAGGGAATCCTCTCACTGGATCTCAAAGGCGAGGGAGTTTTTGGTGAGGATTATTCCTCAGGAAAATTTATCATCAAACCTCTGTTATTAAAACCCCTCCAGGAGACAGAAGCGGAAGGTGAGGTCAAGCTGGGTTTTTCAGAAGAAAAAATCGATGTGTCCCTTGATGGGAATTTTCTTCCTGGAGATAATGAATTTCATGTCACATTGGATATTCCTCTGACATCAAACATGGTTACAGGTGACATTCGAGGTTCTTTCAGCAATTATGACCTTATTATTCCATGGAAAGGAGCTCAAGGCCGCATCAATTATCTTGGAGAAATAAAAAATTATCGTCGCTCTCTTGAGGTTAAAGGAGCGATCGATTTTCAGGGATCTGTTTTTCCCATTCCCAAGTTTGCCCATGCTTTACGTGATTATTCCGGCCTCATCTTTGTTGAAAATGAAATGCTGACTCTCCGGTCGCTGCAGGGGAAAATGGGGGGAGGAGATGTTCAGGGACAAGGGACAGTCCAATTGGGGGGAAGCGGAGTTGAGACTATCGACCTGAAAATGGAGGGAAAAAATCTTCTCCTTTCTCCTCTTGAAAGGACACGGGTGGTTGCCCAAGGGAGCTTGAATTTAATCAAGGATTCAGAGCGTTTTGTTTTGAACGGAGATTTTGATATCCAAAGATTGTCCTGGCAGCGGGAGTTTGATGAAAGATTTGTTTTTTATTCCACTCCCTATTTCCAATTTGATAGAGAGGAAAGCTTTTTTGATGATCTCAATTTAAATATTCGCCTGCATGCGGATGACAATGCCTGGATGGAAAACACTTTGGGCCGGATTAGAGGCAGGTTTGATTTAACTGTTTCTGGGAATGTGAGATTGCCAATTGTGCTCGGGGATATAGATGCATTGGAAGGTCAGGTTTTTTTCCAGGACAGAAAATTTGATATTGTTCGAGGAAGAGTAAGCTTTTCGAATCCGGTGACGATTGAACCTTACTTGAGTTTTACTGGAGAAACCTATGTCAAGGACTTCAGGGTCACTTTTTCATTAGATGGACTGCTGGATAAGCTTAATCCTGAGTTCAGTTCTTCCCCACCACTACCACCGGAAGATGTCTTGGCCCTGCTGGCTTTGGGAGAATCATTTCGGCGCACCTACCACTATGATAGGAGTACACAGCAGAGCACCGCGTCTTTAGTGAGCTTCCAACTCTCAGAACAGGCCAAAAAAAGTGCTGACAAACTTTTTCGTCTTGACCGTTTTAGGATCGATCCTTTTGTTTTGGGATCTTCGTCGGAAATGGCAGCCAGACTGACCCTTGGAAAAAGAATTTCCAGAAACTTTTTTATTCTTTACTCGACGAATCTGACAACTCAGAGGGAGGAGATAGTAAGAATAGAATGGGAGCTGACAAATGACCTGTCTATCGTGAGTACACGGGATGAAAAGGGCAGGATCAGTTTTGATATTAAAATTCATAAAAGATTCTGACATGGAAAGAAAAAATCGTTTCACTATGAGCTTGTGTCTTTTAGTCCTGCTCTTCTCTATCAAACCTTTCCATATATTCTGCCAGGTCAGAGTTGAAAATAGACTTATAAACAACATTTTAGTGATGATAGACGGTGAACCTAAAAAAGGGGAATTGGAAGAACTCATTCCGATCACTCCGGGAGACTTTTTTTCCTTGAAGGTCATAAGAGATGCCGTCAAGAATATTTATCAATCGGGGCTGTTTTCGGATGTCCAAGTCTCTATTGGAGATGGTCCTAAACTGGACCTGACATTCTCTCTCACAAAAAACCTTTTTGTTCGTAATATCCAGTTTCGAGGTTATGAGGATGTGTCTAGAAAGAACGTCCCTCTTGAAGCACAAACAGATTTTCTCTTAGTTTCTTTCTAGAC
>CAZLLG010000336.1:0-4251 GCA_964560275.1 uncultured Eubacteriales bacterium
GTTTTAAAATAATTTTTTTCCTCTCTAGCATAATCTAAGGAATCGATGAGATACTTAAGTGATTTTTGAAAATCCCCTAATAGCAGATAGATCGTTACTAAATTCCCAGAATACGTCTCAATATAATCCTTAAAATCAATTTCTCGGGCAATTCTTAAAGCATCAAAGTAATTTGATAAGGCATAAGCATGATTATTCTTCATACCATGATAAGTTGCTATATTATTAAAAAGTTTCATTGTCTCAAGTTTATGGTTTGAAATTTGCGCCAATTCAAGGGCTTGCATATTCAAGTCCAAAAACTTTTGACTCTCTGAATATAGGTAATTCATGCTCAAAAAACGACGGCACTTGAGTTCATGAGCCCGGCTATTAATATCTTTTGCTATATCTATGGCCTCTTGAAAATTGTCAATCGACTCTTGAGGTTTTGTGTGACGAAGTTCCTTTCCCTTAAGAAACAAATCGTTAATGTCTATGGCGGATTTGCAGATTAAAATTGTCTGTGGGAGGTTGAGTTCATCGGCAAAAGCGAGAGCCTTTGAATAGAGATCAGAAGAATCTTCGACTTTGTTCAAATTCCAAGAAAGTAATCCCAAATTTTCATAGCATTCCATCTGTATTTGTTTATCATTTCTCCTTATTGCCAGGTTTAGACATTCCTCAAATGATTTCTTTGCTAATTCGAAACTTCCCGCTTTGAGATGATTCTTTCCGATTGTGAGAAGAGAATCTATTTTTTCTTGACTGAAATTTTGGCTAATAAAAGAAGAAAGAATTGAAAACGAAGATAAAAAAAATAAAACAAGAAAAATTACCTTTACCCGCATTTTAAATTTACTGAACTCAGGCAATTTTTGCCTCGGCCTCAATTCATCTTATTACAAAAAATAATAAAGTGAAAGTTAAAGGTGAAAAATAAATAGGCTTATAAATTGACAATATTGAGGAACTCAAATCGTCATATATATAGGGAGTTTCGAAAAGAAAAATTATTCCTGCAAATTCATTTTGTATGAAATAAGACAAATTATGGTGTTCCCTTAGATCAGCGAATCGGGGGTTGATGGGAACTTATTCGGCAGCTCGAAATCTTATATTCCGGTGACTTAGGCGCAAAGTCCAAATCCTGCTGTCTCGAAGTGGAAATCTGGGAATAACGCTTTTTCTTTTTTACTGTTTAGAAAATTTCTCTAAAACAAGGAAAGTGAGAATCGGGCCGGCCGCATCGACAATCCTGGCATCATACACCCAACCGCCTCCGCCACCATGTCCACTGACCATAACCGCTTGCCCCTCATATTTCGAGAGATCAAACTCTCCACTCTCAGGCGACCGCGCCTCCTGCATCTGCATTTTTGTCAAACGTACAGAATCCAGTATTGATTTTTCGGGCCAGAGAGGTTGAAATTTTCCTCCCTTAACAACTCCCAGGATTTTTGAATTGTCTTGTGCTACAGCATTAACTCCGCGAGACAAGAGATGGCCAGCAAGCAAGATCCCAAAAATGACGAATACAACTCCACACAACATCACCGGGAAATATTTTTTTTTGATCATAAGGACCTCCTGAAAAAAATATATGGAAATTTCTGAACTCTTGGATTCACATATCCATTTTAGTATGATGAGAAAAAATATGTAAAGTACAAGGAACAATTTGTGAGGAAAATATTCACGGTATTTTTTGTTCTTCTGATCTGTGTTTTGACCTGCTTCCCTCAAGAAGACATCCAGGAGGGACTCAAAGACGCAAGAACCCTTTCCGCCAGTGCAGCCGAACTCGAGGCCAATATTGTCAAATTAAAAAAACTCATACCCGATGATCCGGATGCCCAAAGAGCAGATGAGGCGCTCGGCCCTTTTGTTTGGAGATTAAATATTGTCCTCGATTTTTACGATCTCTGGCTGGGGACAAGGAATAAAGACGACCGGTCAGCGGTTTTCGCTCACTTGAATCAGGCCTCCTTCCAATTTGTTAAACGCTGTGACAGGATGCGCGAGACACTCCAAGGCATGCTCAAAACCATAAAATACCAGGATGTGTACGATATCGTTCGTGTGATCGAACTGATCGTCTTTGAATTGCGCAGTTTGATGTTCTATTACTCAAAAGACAACGATGAAGTGCACCAGATCATCACGGATGTGATTGCCAGATCTGGAAACGAGGACACATCTGAACTCACAAAACATCAGATATTCCTCATGGGTCCCCTCGATGACCTTGTACAACTGGCCTCGACCGATCTAGAGGCCGAACGCATGTTTAGAGAGATCGAAATCTATTTCCTTCAGTTCAATCATGCCCAATCGCTTATGAGACTCTGGATGGGGATGAAAAACAGCAGAGATAGAGACATGGTATATTCCACATTAGGAAAGGTGATCTTCGAATGCGTGTCCTCATACTACCCCTCCAACTATAATCTCAATTACCTGATTATGGAATCCGAAAATGCCCGGCTTATTTCCACCGGCAATAAGATCGAAAAAACCATGACAGCTATTAACCGGGTTCTCACCCCTTATGAAGATGAGTACGCCAAAACCGATAAGGAAATAATGGATGCCATTATCGCACGGGATAACAATCTTAAAGCCGGCAGTCTGGAAGCAGAAGGCGTTTATAAATTTTCAAGGAAAGCCTACAAAGACGCAGTCTCACTTCTCGAAGAGGCCATAAAACTCCGTCCGACCTATGGCAGAGCCCACTATTATCTTGCACTCTCATTCCTCAACATGGAAAGGAGACAGACAGCGATCAACCTTCTCAATACTTACCTTGATCTGATGTCCCCCCTTGTTGAAACAGCTAAAGAAGAAGATGTCTTCTATCTGTCCAAATGCATTGAACTTCTCGAAGAGATAAAAGAGTTGTCTATATAGAATCTCAGCCCACTCTAAAGTCCATGCAAGGAAGTCAAAAAATAACTTCATATGACATCAAAAGATAGAATTAAAAAGGTCATGGACAGGGGAATCCCTGACCGTGTTCCATTCATGTGCCAAATGAGTTTCGGATTTATGCTGCTTCAGACAGAATTTTCCCCTGCCTCGTTCTGGCTTTCCGGAGAAAACTTCGCCAAAGGACTCCTCGACCTAAGAAGACTTTATGATTTTGATGGAATCCTCATAAGTCTCCACGGCCATTCTCCTGAATGGGAAAAATCCATCAAAAGGATTGAAAGGTTCGAAGAGCAAGAAGTGGTTTTTTGGAAAAACGGAGATAAAACTATCTTCCCATGTGATGATCTCCCCACTCACATTCCTCATAGACACAAATCGCTTAAATCCATTACAGAAATTGATCTGGAGACATTTCCTGACAAAATCGAATACATTCCCGTTTCTGTAGGCCTCAATTTTCCCATCGACCCTGAGCACAAATTTGACGTTTTCGACAGCGTTGTCGAGAAAACTGGATCTTTGTATTCTATTCATGGTGAAGTCACATCTCCGTTCGATTACTTTCTCCATTTTTTCGGGATTTCAAAAGCCTTGATGTTTCTTGTGTCCAATCCAATCGAATCAAAGGCTCTGCTTCAGCGTTACGCAGATGGAGTGACTCAACTGGCTGGTGAAATGACGGAACATGGAATCGATGCCATAAAAATTTCGTCTCCATTCGCCGGCTCGGGATTTATCTCACCGCATTTTTACAAAAATTTTGTCCTCCCCTACGAACGACAAATCGCCCATTCCGTCCGCAAGAAAAATGTTCATATCTATACGCATACATGCGGAGCCATTGGAGACCGGTTAGAGATGATGATCGAGTCAGGAGTTTCAGGGGTGGAATGCCTGGATCCTCCTCCATTAGGAGACGTGAGCCTCGCCGAGGCAAAAAAAAGGATAGGCAGCAAAGTGTTCATCAAGGGAAACATCGACCCCATTCATGTTCTGCTTAAAGGAACACCGGAAATTATCAAAAAGGACGCAGAAGATAAGATCCGCATCGGAAATAAGGGCGGAGGATATATCCTCAGCACAGCCTGCTCCATCGCCCCCCACACCCCGAAATCCCATGTCCAAACTCTTAGAGAAACGGCAGATCAATAAAAAGAAACATCTAGTTTATATTCCTTATCTATCTTAATGTCGGATGGACGTTGTGGAATATCTCTGTTTGAAGCTAATGGTGGTGAGGTGGGAGGGTCTTGAGCGAGAACAGAGATATCCACAGACGGGTTCCATCCGATAATCATCTAGAAGGCCATTTTTTTTCAGATGTGTATCCACGTAGTAATA
>CAZLLG010000337.1:0-4229 GCA_964560275.1 uncultured Eubacteriales bacterium
CTCCTGGGGAAAACGCAATTTGGTTTCTCATCACTATACAGAACTAAAAAAAATCATGGAAATGGGAATGTGTTGTCTTTAAAAAGGGGAAGGTTTTCGCTTGGGTTTACGGCCGTAGAAAAAATCATCTCCCCAGAGTGCGAGGGATTGGCTTCCTTTTGACCAAGAGGTAAAGTGACGGATAAAACGATGCAGTCCATTATCGGCTTTGCTGTAGGGACAAACAGATATGCAGACAGCGCAGTCTGTCCCCACTTTTATCCAGTATTGATAACAGTTTTCGCGGTTCAAAACCCACTTCATCACTCCATTCTCTTCTGTTTTCCCTTCATGGGGAATTGCCTGTGACGGACAATTTTCTGCACATTTTTTGCAAATTTCACAAAAATCCTGGATGCCGCAAGCAAATGATTGATCCGATAACAACGGAAGGTTTGTAGTCAGCATTCCCAATCGTATGCGGGCACCAAATTGCTTTGTTATAAGCATTCCGAATCGTCCAAGTTCACCCAATCCCGCTTTCCATGCCAGAGGAGGCAGCATAGCTTGGTAGTTGCTCCCAGCAATATGAGCTCGAGCTGCATAACCCATCTTGCGAATTTGTTTGGCTGCAATGATTGAAATCTTCGCTGCCTCGACATATTTATTCGCTGTTTCGATGATCACAGGAGATCCGGGGGCCGCTGCAATCATCTCTCGATCCATTTCGATGGCAAAGACTACTGCATAGGCATGATTGAGAGTAATTTTGCTTCCGTAGGGCTCCGGGCCTCGGCCGACATTTGAATACACAAAAGCTTGATCCAATTCACATACGCCGCAGATATCCGCGCCCAGATAAGAGATTATGTTTTTAATATTCACCGTGTTTTCTCTAGGCGAATATTCAGATTGATTGGGAAAAACTTCACCATCGACATTAGGCAGCTGCTGTTCGAGAAACTCGAACTCAGCTGCAGCTAGATTAAAATTCACCGGATGCTTTATACTATGAAAAGGAGATAAGATATCCGGTAGTTTTCTGATTATGTCATCTTTTAATTTGTTCTCAGGATGTCGATCGTAATATTCAGCGAAATGAGGGCTGTTCTCCTCCAGATCGAACCGTGCAAATATAACATCTCGCTCATCGATTTTCTTTATTGAACCAACTATTTGGAGAGGATGTCTAGGTCTTGGAGCAAGAGCAACATATAGCAGAATAACAAAACAAAAGACAAAAACACCCGCAAAAGACAAGTTTCTGAAAGGCTGAGGGATAATGAATAAAAAGACATTCACAGCGGCAATTATACAGGCCAATAAAAAACTTCTAATAGATGCCCTTTTTTCTTTTTCTATTAGACTGACAACAGCAAAAATGAGGAAAAAGAGGAAAATGAAGACAAAAGCAATTTCTCCTAATATCTCCCAAAAAATCATCATTTTGGTTATTATTTGTTAAAGATCCTTTAATTTAGAGAAGATATTTTATCCCAAACTGAAGGTTCAAACCGCTGAGGTTTAAAGAAAAATCATCTGTTGTCGTCCCGAAATTTGGATCTTGAATTGTCGTTGTACCAGATGTTTTACTAATGAAGTAAGAAATATCTGCATTTAAAGACATCCGTTTTGAAACGTTCAACTGGATCCCAGCACCCACTTGTCCTCCAGGTGAGTTGTCGACTTTCTGAGATAGAATGGTCTCTGGAATCGAGTCTACATCTTCCATTCTAAAGCTAGAAAAAATATAGCCTCCTCCGATAAAAAGGTAGGGATAAATCGAATGATTGGATACCAAATGATATTGAAGCAAAACAAAAAAAGGGCTCACCGAAAGGCTGCCGTTTTGAAGTAAATCCGCATGTGCATTAACTTGAGTTTTCCATGCTCCAAAATTGAAGGACAGAAACAAATCATTTTTAATTGGAATGGAAAATCCAAGGCTTGACCAGAAGCCAGAACCGAAACTTTTTTCTGACATGGCAGATAACCCGGCAGATCCATGGATACGCAAACTGGATTCTTCCTGTCCTATCGTTTTTTGAACAAGGAGAAAAAAACAGAGCAGAATAAAAGTCAACAAGGTTCGTTTATGTATCATTTGAACGCTATTTATTGTACCCATTTCGCCTGAGATATGCTACATTAATGTCATGCTCATCGAAAGGAGAACTCATGAATTTTTTTCATTACTATAAATCCCGTAAGGGCGAAATGCTCAATCTGTTGAAGGAGCTCGTCCAGCTTGAATCCCCATCGACGGATAAAAAAGCAGTAAACAAATGTTCCTCCTTTTTAGTCCAAGAATTGAAAAAAAATGGAGCCAGGGTGACTCGCTATCCACAGGACGAAATTGGTGATCTCTATTTGGCAGAATACCCGCCTAAAAAAACTAAGGAACGAAAAGAACAGATACTATTGCTGACGCATATCGATACGGTTTGGCCGGTAGGTAAAATTGACGAAATGCCTTTTTACCTCTCCGAGAACAAGTTGTCCGGACCTGGAGTGCTGGATATGAAATCTGGAATCGTTATGGCCGCAAGTGCCTTGAAAACACTGAATGACCTCAACATAATTCCAGATAAAAAAATCGCACTATTTGTGAATTCGGCCGAAGAAATTGGCCACAAAAATTCCTATGAAATCATCCAGAAACTCGCTAAAAGATCTGCACTTGTCCTGTGTCTGGAACCCGCAATTCCGGGTGGGGCTTTAAAGATTCAACGTAAGGGAAGGCTGGTCATCCGTCTTTCGACCACTGGAAAATCATCACATGCAGGAGATCCCGAAAAAGGAGTAAATGCCATTGAAGAATTGATGCTGCAGTGTCTCCTATTGAAAAAACTCAAAACAAAAAATATCTCTGTAAATATCGGGTTGATCGATGGAGGGGAAAAAGCCAATATCGTTCCAGAACATGCATCCGCCGTTCTGGATATCCGTTTCTGGAAGAATGAACAGAAAGAGAAAATCCTTGATTTTTTCAAGAACCTGGCTCCTCAGCTAAAAGGTGCGAAAATCAAATATAAAGCGGAAAGCCTGACTCCTCCTATGGAACAAACCAAGGGGTCTCTCAAGCTTCTGAATGAAGTCCAAGAAATCGCGGAATCACTCAACTTGGCATTTGAAACGGGCAAGGCTGGAGGTGGATCAGATGCGTCTATCGCTTCCAATATGAGAGTTCCCACTCTGGATGGTTTGGGGCCCGACGGAGAGGGCATGCATGCAGAATACGAACATCTCATCCTCCCCTCTTTGATCGAACGGACGGCTTTTTTGACTGAACTTCTTTGCCGTCTCTAGTTGCTGAATGGAGCATATTTCTTGATAAAAAAAAGATATCTTCTCTCTCCCGGACCCACTCCGGTACCGGAAGAAGTCCTCTCCTTGGCTTCTGAACCCATTTTTCACCACAGGACTCCCCAATTTTCACAGATCTACATGAATGTCACAGAAGGATTGAAGTATGTGTTCCAAACAAAAAACGATGTCTATATTTTGGCCTCATCAGGTTCTGGGGCGATGGAAGCCGCTGTGGTCAACACTCTGTCCCCGGGGGATCAAGCTATCTGCATAAACTGTGGAAAATTTGGGGCAAGATGGGCTCACATTGCTAGAGCTTATGGTGCAGATGTTAAAGAAATTGTCCTCGAGTGGGGCGAAAATTTCTCAAAAGAACAATTGACTGAAATTTTACAGGAGGTCCCTGAGACAAAGGCAGTTTTTTCAACTCTTTTTGCAACATCAACGGGTGCACTCTATGATATCAAAGGATTTGGAGAAGCTGTGTCTGCCACAAAAGCGATTCTAGTTGTCGATGGAATATCTGGATTGGGGGCCACCCCATGTCCGATGGATGATTGGAATATCGATGTTCTCATTTCGGGCTCACAAAAGGCCTTCATGACTCCTCCAGGGTTGTCCTACATTTCATTTTCCGAGAAAGCTTGGGATCTTGTGGAATCATCCACCATGCCAAAATATTATTATGATGCCAGGGAATACAGGAAAAGCTTAAAAAACAAAACAAGCCCTTGGTCCCCAGCCATATCTCTCATTTTACAGCAAAATAAATCTCTAGATATTATAAAATCCATTGGTCTCGAAAACCTTATTCAGCACCACCAAATCTTAGGGAATGCTACGAGATCCGGCGTTCAAGCTTTAGGGCTCGATTTGCTTCCCACGTATCCTGGCAATGTCCTGACAGCTGTTAAGGTTCCTGAGGGAATCGATGGAAATAA
>CAZLLG010000338.1:0-4194 GCA_964560275.1 uncultured Eubacteriales bacterium
GACTCGGATCAGTTAAACTATGGAGAGCTTTCAACTTATATAGCCGACATTGAAGAGAAGGGATTTGAAACAATCCAATACAAAGTGGATTTGAACTACAAGTTGTCTTTCCCTCTTGCCGGTCTGGTCATGACGCTCCTTGGGATACCCTTTGCATTTTCAATGGGGAAAAGAGGGACTCTTGTAGGCGTGGGCATGAGTCTTTTATTTGCCATGATCTATTGGGGGGCTATGGGGATTTTTAAAAGCCTTGGGTATATCCATTTTCTGAGCCCCTTCCTGGCGGCCTGGGTGCCCAATCTCTTTTTCGGATTAATAGGCCTCTATCTGCTTTTTAATCTAAGAACTTAGTTAAATCCACCATGTCCATTATTGAACTATCCCTCTGGTTGTGCTATGGTTATTTTTCTACGAAATCTCTTCTCCAGGTATCAAAAGATTGGAGTTCATGAATGGATAAAAAGGAAATTTTAAAGACATCGAAGGAATATGAAAATTCGCTTAAAGCGATGAAGCCGAACATTATCAAGGATGAATTCCTTGAAAAGCCTTATGGAGATGAGGATATTCAAAAAGGAATGAATGTGGTCTCTTTAAGCTATGACTATGCACAAGATCCCAAGCATAAAGACTTGATGACCATTGAGTCTCCTCTCAATGGAAAAATCATCAACCGTTTCAATAATATTCCTCAGACAAAAGAAGAGCTTTCGGAACGGCTGAAAATGATCTATACACTTTCCTGTGAAGTGGCCTGTGCGCAGCGCTGTGTGGGTGGTGATGGTCTATGGGCTTTACATATCGGAACTGCCCAGCTGGACAAAAGCAACAAGAACACAACGGATTACCATCAACGTCTGCTCAACTATCTTCGCTACATCCAGGGCAATGATATCGCGCCGGCGACAGCTGTGACCGATGCCAAGGGGGATAGAAGTCTCCCGCCATCACAGCAGCTGGATAAAAACAGCTATGTCCATATCGTAAAAGAAACCGAGGATGGCATCTATGTCAGCGGGATTAAAACTCCGATCACCATGAGTCTTTATGCTGAAGAGATTATTGTTCTTCCTGGTCTCCAATACGCAGAGAGTGACAAGGACTGTGCCGTGGCTTTTGCTATCCCGGGTGATGCAGAAGGGATTGAGAGGTATGTTCTGGGCCCAGAAATCAAAACTCTCTGTGGGGAATATTGCCCAGCTCATGGGATAAAATATCTGAATAAAGAAGGAATGATTGTCTTCAATAATGTCTTTGTTCCAAATGAAAGAATCTTCCTCAAAGGAGAGCATAGATTTGCGGCGATATATGCGAATTTGTTTGCGACTTTGCATAGATTTTCCTATTTGGCGTGCAAACCGGCGATTTACGACACTATGACCGGCACAGCGATGTTGATCTCCGAGTACAACGGAACAAAAGGAGAATACTTTTTAAGCAATACATCTAAAAAGATATTTGATATTTACAAACAATCGATTATCGTGAGTGCGATGGCCAAATCCGCCATCACCGCGGCCAAAGTCACCGAAAGCGGTGCCATTCTTCCTGATCCTGTTTACTCCAACATGGGGAAATATATCGCCAGCGAATACTTCCCAAAAGCCATGAGTATTCTCCAAGATATGTCCGGGAATTTACCGACCAACCTACCTTATCCGGAACTTCTTAAGAGTGAAAAATACGGATCTCATGTGGAACCACTTTTTGCCAGAAAAAAAGGGATTTCTGCAGACGATCACTACAAACTCAATGAATGGATCCGTGTTTTTACAGCCTCTAATGAAGCAGGGCTGCTGCAGTTCGGATCTAAACACGGCGGAGGAAATGAAGAGGCGGAAAAAGTGGCTATCTATGGAAATAGTTTGAGAAGGATGTCCGAGTGCAAAAAGATGGTCAAAAAATTTGTGCTGGGTAAGTAAACGTTATCCTCTTAAAGGGCAATCCATGACAGTTGAAATTAGAGAAGCCCGGGTACTTAAGGATGTCAAGACGTTTATCCGCTTTCCGTTTTCTCTCTACAAAAACAGCGAATACTGGATACCTCCTCTGATTAAGGAGGATCTCCACACATTGAGGCCAGATAAAAATCCGTCTTTCGATCACTGTGAAGCGGTCTATTATCTGGCTTATAAAAACAAAAAAATTGTAGGAAGAATTGCTGGTATTATAAACTGGAGTTTTATCGAGCTGTGGAAGAAAAAATATGCTCGATTCTGTTGGTTTGATTTTATCGACGATGAAAAGGTTTCGGCGGCATTGCTTGATAAAGTCGAACAATGGGCTCTTTCTAAGGGCATGGACGCTCTTTTAGGCCCAATGGGTTTCACAACATTCGAACATCAAGGTATTCTGATCGAGGGTTTTGACGAACTGCCCACTTTTCTCTCTGCCTATAACTACCCGTATTATCAAACTCATATGGACAAGAGGGACTATGTCAAAGAGGTCGACTACGTCGAATATGAAGTGAAGACACCTGAGTCAGTTCCGGAAAAGGCTATTCGGCTCAACAATGTCATAAAGAAGAGGATGAAGGTGAAGCTTCTCAAGGCGACATCAAACAAAGCGATTTTGCCCTATGCCACCCAGGTGTTCGATGTCATAAACGCCGCCTATCGCCCCCTTTTTGGTTTTGTGCCGCTTACAGAAAAACAAGTTGATCTCTTAATCAAAAAATTTGTCTCATTCGTAAAACCGGAATACATTTCGATCGTGCTCGGAGAAGACGAAAAAGTCGTCGGATTTCAAATCTCTGCTCCTTCTCTCTCACGGGCTTTTCAAAAAGCTCGTGGCCGGTTATTTCCTTTTGGCTTTATCCACCTCCTCAAGGCATACAAAAAACCTGACTGTGTCGATATCATTCTAGTAGGAGTCCACCCTGATTTTCAAAACAAGGGGATAAATGCGATTTTTATGACAGATCTAACAGAAACCTGCATAAATAAAGGCGTCCGTATCGCTGAATCCAATGCAGAAATGGAAGAAAATGTCAGTGTCCAGAATTTCTGGAGATATTATGACTCCAGGCAGCACAAGAGAAAGAGAATATACATAAAACATTTTGCCTAAGAATAGTTTCCCATTGAATAACTCCCACTAAGACGATCCCACTGTGCTTCCATTTGTTATCTTTACATAGTTTTGAGCTTTCTTTATAATATTTCGTGTTTTCCTAGAGAGGAGGATTAAAATGTTGAGAAAAGTTTCGATTGTGTTTTTTATTCTGGTCCTTTCAATTACTTTGTCTAGCTGCAAGAAAGGAGCTGCTATCAATGGTTTAGAACTTGAAATCACTTTTTCTGAAGAAAATTTATCAGATAAACTGGTCACGGATGTCCTGTACACATGGAAGACCAACAGTGAATTTTTGAAATTAAGCCAGGATTTTAATATCTTTGTAGATTTTTGGCACAAGAAAAAACTTCTTTTTCAAGATGACCATGTTCCCGAAGTTTCCACATCTCAGTGGGAGCCGAATAACGAATACACATATACAAGAACAATCTACATTCCCTCATTTATCGATGAATTTGATCCGAATTTCAAGGGAGAGGAAACCCTGAAGTTATCGGCTGGATTTACCCCTCCTTTAGACAGTCCCGATGAATCCGATTTGGAAATACTGGTCGTGAAGCTAAAAGTTTTCCCTCCACCTCCGGATACACCCGAAGTCATCTATGAAGAAGGTTGGCATGATCTGGAGATCAATCCGGATGCTTATCTCATGCAGTGGAGATGGACAGTTCAGCAGGCCAGATGTATCATTGACAATCCACATAGAGATGCTCTTCTGATCATCAAGGGGGGGGTAAATCCAAACGCAATCCCCGAACAAATAATCATTTTTAAAATCAATGATTTAATCCTTGATGAGTTTACACCCGAGAGGGATATTTTTGAGAAATCCTACAACATAAAGAAGGAAATGCTTGGGGATAAGGATGAATTTTATCTGTCTATAGAGACGGATAAAACGTTTATCCCAGCCAATATCATACCCGATTCCTCAGACGAGAGAGAATTGGGCGTTGCTGTTTCGTTTATCTATTTTCGGTGACAAGGAAACACGTTTAACAAAAAATCTCATCTACGGATATAACTTCTCTTTTTAAATCGTTTAGCAATCTGATCTCCTGCATACCAGAAATTCCAGGAGGCTGGTCAACCGGAATATTGTTGTGCTTCTTTTGG
>CAZLLG010000339.1:0-4163 GCA_964560275.1 uncultured Eubacteriales bacterium
CTCTTACGGTTCAATATCTTCCATCATTATCCATCACACTTTTTGTTATAGAGCCTTATGTCTGTTGACAACTCAGGAATCAGAATTTATAATCCCTGCAAAACTAGGGAATATTGGAGGTCGAAATCCCATGCCTGAGCAAAATATAAACAGCAGACCGACAGCAGTAGAAAATATATTTCCAGAACAATATGCAAAAATTGGAAGGACTCTTGATATAGAAGGCGAGATATCCGGAAAAGAAAACCTCAGGATTGAAGGCCGGTTTCGAGGAAAAATCAGCATGGATCAATATGATGTTGTCATAGAGCACCGTGCCACTGTCAAGGCCGAAATTCATGCCCACAATGTGCTAATCAAAGGACGAGTAGAAGGAAATGTATTCGCTTCAGAAAAGGTTCACATACAAAAAGACGGCCATATGAATGGAGACATATTCGCTTCTCAAATCTCTATCGATGATGGCGCTTTGTTTAAAGGTTGCGTCAAAATTGACAGCTCCAATCCCTCATCTCCCTAAACTGAATTCTGCTATAATAGGTGGGATGAAAAAATTCAAGCTCTGTTCTGACTATAAACCCAAGGGCGATCAAATCGATGCAATCCATCAGATGAGTGAGGGCATCACAAAAGGAAAAAAACATCAAGTCCTTATGGGAGTGACAGGTTCTGGCAAAACCTTCACCATGGCCAACGTTATCGCCAATACAAAGAGACCGGTTCTTGTTATTTCGCACAACAAAACACTCGCCGCACAGCTGTACCAGGAATTTCGCCGATATTTTCCCGAGAATGCCGTGGAATATTTTGTGAGTTACTACGATTACTATCAACCCGAAGCATTCATCCCCTCCTCCAGCACCTACATAGCCAAAGAAGTCACAATCAACGACGAAATCGACCGGATGCGGCTGAGTGCGACAAATTCTCTCTTCCAGAGGCGGGATGTCATTATCATAGCTTCAGTCTCATGTATCTATGGGATCGGTTCGCCTCAAACTTACCTGTCAATGAGCTTTCCTCTTCAGAAAGGCCAGGTTTTCACGCGAAAAAAAATTATAAACAAGCTTGTCGAAATCCAATATGAACGGGTAGACACAGATTTTAAAAGAGGAACTTTCCGGGTTCGGGGAAACATCATCGAACTCTTCCTTTCCTATGAAGAATTCGCCTACCGGATTGAACTGGAAGACAATACAATCTCCAATATTTCCTCCATAGACCCTCTATTGGGGCAAGTGAAGGACTCTTTCACGTCTGTGCTTATCTATCCGAGAACTTTTTTCTCTACTCCTCCGGATATCCTAAACAACACCGTAAGCAGCATAAAAAAAGAACTTGAAGAAAGGATTCCCTTTTTTAAGGATTCAGGCCGCACCATTGAGGCCAATAGGATTGAAGAACGAACTCTCTTCGATCTTGAGATGCTGCAAGAATTTGGTTGGTGTCCAGGTATTGAAAACTACTCTCTCTATCTCAGTCAAAGAAATTCCGGTGAAGCGCCCTACACACTTCTCGACTATTTTCCTAAAGATTTTATTATCATCATAGATGAATCACATGTGACAATTCCACAAATCAGAGGGATGTATCACGGAGACAGATCCCGCAAGCAGACTCTGGTTGATCACGGCTTTCGTCTTCCCTCCGCATTGGATAACCGTCCTCTGAATTTTGAAGAATTCGAAGAACGTGCTCATCAGGTTCAGTATATCTCTGCCACTCCCGGTCCATACGAATTGAATAAAACCCACAACAAGAAGATCGATCAGATCATCAGGCCCACTGGACTCATCGATCCTGCTATTGAGGTCCGCCCTATTAAAGGCCAGGTTGACGATCTGATGGCAGAAATCAAAAAGCGGGCCTTAAGAAATGAGAGGACACTTGTCACAACTTTGACTAAAAAAATGGCAGAGAACTTGACCCGACACTACCATGAATTGGAACTGCGTACACGGTATCTCCATTCTGATATAGACACCTTAGATCGAGTTAAAATATTGAGAGACCTAAGAAAAGGAGTGTTTGACGCACTCATCGGGATCAATCTACTGAGAGAAGGGCTGGATCTTCCCGAGGTTTCACTGGTCGCTATTTTAGATGCAGACAAAGAAGGATTTTTACGTTCTTCGACCTCGCTCATTCAAACTTTTGGTCGAGCGGCAAGGAATGTTTCTGGAAAAGTGATCCTCTATGCAGACACCATAACCCGGTCAATGAAACAGGCAATTCTTGAAACTGAACGCAGACGCAGAATCCAAAAAGAATACAACGACTTACACAACATCACCCCTCAATCCATAAAGAAAAGGATCGACGAGGTCCTGACCAGTGTCTATGAAAAAGATTACTTTGACTATTCGCGAATCTCTGAAGAGAAAGATATCTATCTATCTCCAGAGAAAAGAAAGAGGCGGATGGAAGAGTTGGAAAAACTGATGAATAAATCTGCACAGAATATGGAATTCGAAAAAGCAGCAAAATTCAGAGATGAACTCAAAGCATTAAAAAAAGGGGAGCTGGATATTGTCGGCTGAATCGAACCTCAAAACCTTAAAAGCCAAAGCGCAGAACCTGCCGAAGAAACCCGGCATCTATTTTTTCAAAAACAAAAATAATGCGATCATCTACATCGGGAAGGCCAGATCCTTAAGGGATAGAGTCAAATCGTATTTTCTTCCAACATCCGATCTTAAAATCGAAAACATCATGTCTGAAACAAAAGACTTTGATTTTGTCTTGACAGATTCTGAGAGAGAAGCAAAATTTCTGGAAAATAATTTCATCCGTCAATCCCAGCCAAAATTCAACATAAATCTCAAGGATGATAAAAGCTTTCCTTTTCTTAAATTAACCGTTCAGCTCAAATACCCGGGCATAGAACTGACAAGACGCGTTAAAAAGGATAACGCAAAATATATTGGTCCATTTAGTCCCACTCATCAAGCCAGAAAAACAATTCATCTTTTGGCCAAATACTTTGGAATCCGGACATGTCAGGAGGCTATTCCAGGAAAACGAAAACGGCCTTGCCTTGAATTCGACATAGGGCTCTGTTCAGCACCCTGTGTAGGATTCATTTCGCAAAACGAATACAGAGAGAATGTGAACCATTCCCTTCTTTTTCTAGAAGGAAGAGTGGAGAAATTGTCAAACATTCTTGAAAATAAGATGAAAGCTGCATCCGAAAAACAGGAGTTCGAACGGGCGGCACATTGGAGAGATTTTCTTTTTGCACTCGATCAACTCAAGGAAAAACCGAAACTGATTTCCCTGCAAGAGAAAAATGAAGACATATTTGGTTATGCCAAAAAAAATGCCCAAGTTTCTCTTTACGTCTTTTTGATGAGAAAAGGAAAAGTCATTGAATCGGATAATTTACTGGAATCGGCGGAGAAAAACGCCTCAGATGAAAATCTCCTCGCAGAGTTGGTTCAAAAATTCTATAAAATCCGGCTGGACTTCCCGGAAGTCATCCTTCTCCCCTTCTCTCCTCAAGGACAGAAAAAACTTTTGGATGAGCTGATGCGGTTGAAACAGGGGAATATAACTATTCAGATACCGCAAAGGGGTAATAAAAAGAGATTGATAGAGATGGCCGAGAAAAACGCGGCCAGCCTGCTTCACAAAAAAAAGATAGGGCTGAATCCTTTAATGGAATTACAAAATCAACTTAAACTGGACACTTTACCCAGGCGGATTGAAGGGTATGACATCTCGAACACAGGCGGTGAAGAGTCCGTAGGATCGCAGGTTGTTTTTCAGAATGGTGAGCCCTCAAAAGACGACTACCGGAAATTTAAAATCAGAAGCGTTGAAGGGCCGGACGATGTTTCAAGTTTAAAAGAAGTTCTGCACAGGCGGCACGTAAAAGTTCAGGCTGGAATGGAACCGCAGCCTGATCTTATCCTGGTTGACGGAGGAAAAGGTCAGCTGGGAGCGGCCATTCAAGCCCTAAAAGAGCTTAATGTTGAGAATATTCCAATTGTTTCTCTAGCAAAAAAAGAGGAAGTCATATTTTCTCTTTTTCATAAAAACGGACTCAAACTGGCTAAAACCTCCCCAGGACTCCAGCTTTTGCAGAGGATCAGAGACGAAGCCCACAGATTTGCCATTACATATCACAGGAAAAAAAGAGAACAGCGGAGTTTTGCCTCTTT
>CAZLLG010000340.1:0-4126 GCA_964560275.1 uncultured Eubacteriales bacterium
CGGGTATGTATTACCAAGACGGCAGCCTCTATGTCCAAGCATGGGATTAAATTCGGAAAGAGCCTTGACCCGGTCGAGAAGTTTCTCCAATTCCTGGATTTTTTCCTTTTGATCGCTGTGAGATGCTTTGAGTACAGCTATTTCAACCATCAGGTCTTCCTTTCGGGGCAGAAATTCGTGCAGGGGAGGATCAAGCGTTCGAATGGTTACAGGATGGCCTTTCATAGCTTTGAAAAGCCCGTAAAAATCTTCTTTTTGAAACGGAAGCAAATGACTTAGTGCAGAGCGCCGTTCTTTTTCAGTCTCTGAAAGAATCATCTCCTTTATAAAGGGCAGTCGTTCCCGTTCAAAAAACATATGTTCTGTCCGGGCCAATCCCACTCCCTCAGCTCCAAAGGCCAGAGCCATATTAGCGTCCTCAGGAGTATCTGTATTGGCTCGCACCTTCAACCGTTTTATATGATCGGCCCAAAAAAGCAGCTTGGTGAAATCCTGATAGATAAGGCTCTCTTGAGGTTGTATTTCTCCTCCGATCACCTGGATGATTTCTGAAGGCTGCGTCGCAATTTGACCCTGGAGAACCTCTCCAGAGGTTCCATCTATGGATATCCAATCCCCTTCATTGAACTCCAAATCGCCGGCTTTAAACGTTTTTTTGTCTTCGTCCAAGCGGATATCACTGCACCCAACAACACATGGAGTTCCCATCTGCCGTCCAACCACGGCCGCATGGGACGTCATCCCACCTGTAGCTGTTAAAATCCCCTGAGCTGCGCTCATCCCATGAATATCATCAGGGGAAGTCTCCTCTCTCACAAGGATGACTTTTTTTCCTTCTTTGCTCCAGACCTCAGCCTCATCGGCTGTGAAAACCACCTGCCCCGCTGCAGCTCCGGGTGAAGCAGCCAATCCTCTCACAAGGACATCCTGTTTTGCTTTTTCTTTAATATCAAAGACAGGATGGAGAAGTTGGTTGAGGGATTCTGGTTCGACCAGCATCAGGGCTTCTTCTTTTGAAGTCAATCCCTCTTCGACCAGGTCGACGGCAATTTTGACTGCCGCTTGTCCAGTCCTTTTTCCACTGCGCGTCTGGAGCATATAAAGCGTTTGCTCTTGAATCGTGAATTCAAAATCCTGAATATCCCTGTAATGTTTTTCCAATTCTGTTGTGATTTCCGACAGCTCCTTGTAGGCCTCAGGCATTTTTTCCTCCAGGGTTTTAAGAGGCAGAGGAGTTCTCACTCCGGCTACAACGTCTTCACCTTGGGCATTGATTAAAAACTCACCATACAGCTCTTTTGTTCCGGAAGCAGGATTCCGTGTGAAGCCGACTCCCGTGGCTGATCCTTCACCAAAATTGCCAAACACCATCTGTTGGACATTCACAGCTGTCCCTAGATCGTCAGGGATAAGATTGAGACGTCTGTAAGTGATCGCCCTGGGATTATTCCAGGACTTGAATACGGCTGAAATGGCCATAAGGAGCTGCTCATGGACATCCTGGGGAAAATCGAGTCCTGACTCTGATTTCACCAGCGCTTTGTATTCTGAGATAAGCTCGTCAAGGATATTTTCCCTAAGATCAAAATCTTGAACAATGTTATTCTTTGTTTTTGTTGTCTTAAGGATATCTTCAAACTTTTTCTTTGAGATTTCCAGTACCACGTCACTAAACATTTGAATCAGCCGCCGGTAGCAGTCCAGCGCAAAACGCCTGCTGCTCCCCTTGGCTGCCAATCCCTTTATTGTATTGTCATTTAGACCAAGATTTAAAACTGTATCCATCATGCCCGGCATTGAAAATTTGGCTCCGGAACGAACAGACACAAGGAGCGGATTCTCTTCGTTTCCGAACTTTTGCTCAGTCAATTTTTCTAGTTTTTCCAAATGGAGATGGATTTCTTTTTCAACCGGAGAGGGTATCTTTTCCCCCGATTCCGCAAAAAGATTGCAGACATCCGTAGACACCGTAAAACCTGGAGGTACGGGAAGTCCAATTCCTGCCATCTCTGCAAGGTTGGCACCTTTCCCTCCAAGGATGTCTTTCATATCTTTGTGCCCTTCCGTTTTATCTTTTCCGAAAAAGTACACATATTTATCGTTCATGATTTCACTCCTTTCTCTCGCTATGTACCATTTTTGTCGTATTTATGAATAACCCATAATATAAACGCTCCCCCCTATTAATTCAAGAACCTTCTCTGAAATTAATTGGGGACAATAATTGGGATATTAATTGGGGACAGTCCCCATTTTTTTACCCATTTTTTTATAGAAAAAATGGGGACTGTCCCCAATTAATCCCTTTAATTCAGGATTTGCGATAAAAGAAGATATTGAGGGAGAAAAAGAGGAGAGCACTGTCGGTTAAAAGAAGTTTATAGTCAACCTTACTGCTGAGACTGCCAAAACAACCGCATTCGACATTTATGCCGCGGATCATTGTGACGAGAATAAGGACGAGAAATCCCGCAAGAAGACTGGACAAAAACAATGAACTGGACCGCAAATAGAGGCCCGTTAAAACAAAAACTCCACAGATAACCTCTATCCAGGGAAGGAAAAGGGCCATAAAAAATGAAATGCTTTGAGGAAAAATTTGATAATTGGCGATGTCCTGTGCAAAGCCAAGAGGATTTGTGATTTTAATTATGCCCGCCCAAATGAAAACTCCTCCCAGGATGAGTCGGAAGAGATAGTGAAAATAACGGTTATTTATCATCGCCAGTTTCTATTGGAAGATCCGCCATCTTCCACTCCTTCCAGCCACCAAAGAAAACCCTTATATCTGAAAATCCCTGCTCATGAAGAAATCTGGATAACCCCACACTGGACTGGCAGTCGCTCCCGTCACAATAGACGACCAAGATCTTTTCTTTAGGAATCGGAAGTTCAGTTAGGAGTGGAACGTCACTTTGTACCTCATAGGGAATGTTGACAGCCCCGGCAATGCGCCCTTCTTTAAAAACTTCTTCATTCCTGCTATCGATAAACAAGGCTTCATTCATTGAAAAAAGTCCTTCCGCTTCCGGAAGCATGATAAAGGAGATGGAAGGGTACTCCTCAGATGAGATAAAGCTATACTGAAATTCTCCTCCGAGAAACTGTTTAATCAACCTGAAATTTGTTCCGAAGCCGAGAAGAACACTTAGGGCAGTGATGAATAAAATATGAGTCATTAGCTTCTTCATGATTCTTTTATCCATATTGTCTAAGGAAAAAGTGTTTGGTATTTATTCAACCCCGTTTTGAATACTTCGATGGCCCTTCTCATGTCGGACTCATTGAGAACATAGGCAATCCTCACCTCATTGGTTCCTTTTCCGGGAGTGCTGTAAAAACCTTGAGCCGGAGCCACCATGACGGTCTCATTGTCCAGACGAAAATCTGTCAACATCCAGCGGAGAAAGTGTTCACTGTCTTGGATGGGAAGCCCGACAATGATGTAGAAGGCTCCTTGGGGTTTATCCATCACTATGCCGGGGATCTCGTGCAGTCCTTCAAACAGGACATCCCGCCTTCTCTGGTACTCTTCCCGAATGGGATCAAAATAGTCCATCTCCATTCGATAGAGAGAAATGGCAGCTTTTTGTTCCAAGGTTGCCGGACAGAGTCTTGCTTGTGCGAATTTCAAAACAGCAAAATAGACATCCGGATTTCGAGTGACAACAGCCCCGATACGAGCCCCACAGCAGCTGAATCGTTTGGAAATGCTGTCAACAACAATGACTCTGTCCTGGATGTCCGTAAATTCAAGAAGACTCTTGTGTGTCAAGCCATCGTAGACGAATTCCTTGTACACTTCGTCTCCAATCAAGAATAAATTGTGTTTTTTTGCAAGCTCAACGGCTCTTTCCAGTTCTTCCGGTGTATAGACCGTTCCCGTTGGATTGCTGGGAGAATTCAAGAGAATGGCTCGAGTTTTAGGTGTAATTTTGGCCTCGATGGCCTCTTTGGAAGGAAGGCGAAAGCCTTTCTCAACACTCATCGTCAAAGGAACAATTTTCACATCTGCAAAGGCTGCATATCCGTTGTAGTTGGTGTAAAACGGCTCCGGGATGATGATTTCACTGCCTGAATCGGCCGCTGCGCTGATGGCAAAATGGATGGCCTCTGAACCTCCGGT
>CAZLLG010000341.1:0-2719 GCA_964560275.1 uncultured Eubacteriales bacterium
ATCAACTTCAGGCTATGATGTCAGCTATCTGGCAATGTTCACCAATGACCTTTGTTGTCTTGTTTCATTTACAATTAAGAATCTATGATATACATCATCACGGGGATTTTGTATCCCGATAAAGGTGATATATTAAAAAAAGGGACAATTGCAGCTCTAATAGAAATCGGAGCCGGCTTTCATTCTGAATTATCCGGAAGGGAAAATATCAATATCAATGCCTCGATCTTAGGTTTTTCGAAAAAAGAGATCGATGCCAACATAGAAAAGATCATAGAATTCTCAGGGTTGAGGAAATTTATCGATAATCCCATAAAGACATATTCCTCAGGAATGTATGTCAGATTAGGATTTTCTATCGCTATCCATGTTAATCCTGATATTCTGCTCATAGATGAAGTGTTAGCTGTTGGAGATGAAAATTTTCAACTCAAATGTTTAAAGAAAATTGACACGTTTCGCAAACAACAAAAAACAATAGTTCTGGTTTCCCATGATCTCACAACGATAGAAAAAATTTGTAATCGAGTTGTCCTCATCGATCAAGGCAGGTTGGTTTCGCAAGGAAATCCCATAGGGGTAATATCCCAGTATCACAAACTCCTCTATGAAAAGGAAAAAAAGAATTCTGTCTCAGAACAAAAAGAACCGTCGGAAGGAGGGACTCCTCAAGAGGATGAAACAAGGAGATGGGGGACCAAAGAAGTCGAAATAGAAAGAATTGAATTCTTAAATGAAGAAGACAATCCCGAAGACATATTTAAAATTGGAGATTGTCTAAAAATAAGAATTCACTATGTTGCCAAGAAAAAAATCAAAAAACCTGTTTTCGGAATAGCTCTGTATAGAGACGATGGCGTTCATATAAACGGACCAAATACAAGATCAGGCGATTACGACATTGATTCTGTCGAAGGGAAGGGAATTATTGATTATGTGATCGATTCAATTCCTCTTCAGCCGGGTGTTTATTATTTGACTGCGGCCATTTTGGACTATTCATTACTGCATGATTATGACCACTGGCATCGATGTTTAACATTACGTATTATTGAAAATGAAGAGGTCAGGGAAAAAAATGGCGTTGTGCTCATCTCTGCGGAATGGAGGGCACATTGAGGATTTCCCCGGATTGGGAGGAGATAGATGAGTAGAGATTTTCTTCATGTTGAAATCGAAGCCACCAATATATGCAATACTCGCTGCTTACATTGTCCTCATGAAGCCATCACCCGTCCTTCAGGAAAAATGGACCGGAAAACTTTTCAGGCCATTTTTAAGAGGATAACGGATAACGCTGCTGAATTTTCTATTGAGTTTTCGGGTATGGGTGAGCCTTTGCTCAATCCTTTCATTTATGATTTCATCAAATGCGTCTCAGAAAAAGGTGTCGCCTCTCTCACAACAAATGCAGCAGCACTCACGCCTGAAAATACTCAAAGGCTTATTGATGCCGGCTTAAAACAATTGGCCGTGAGTTTTAATGGAGCTGATAAAGCCGTATATGAGTTAATGATGGGGGGGCTCAACTTTGAGCAAGCCAAAAAGAACCTTAAAGTCGCGGTTGAGATGACTAGGGATACAGGAACAGAAGTCGGAGCCAATGTCATTGTGACTAAACAAACTCAGGAGCATCTGGAAAAGATAATCGACTATTTGAAAGATACGGGCATAGACAAGATTTACCTAGCTAAATGTCATAATCGGGGTGGGTTTCTCAAGGGAGATCTCATATGTTCGACACCAGCACCCTCATTTGATGTTTTTCGCTGTGATATTTTTACCAGCACGATGTTCGTCTCCTGGACAGGCGATGTTTTGTCATGCTGCCATGACTTAGCCGGAGCCAATATTATAGGAAACTTGGAGAAAGAAGAGATCGATACAATTCAGCAGAGAAAAACTCATATTGCAGAAGAAGGGGTTAAATTCGACATTTGTGAGAACTGTAATGATCTACAGCGTTTCATGAAGGATAATACTCCAGACGGCAGCCCACTCTATGATTGGATCTATAATTTATACACCAAAAAGGGCACTCTCGATCTCCCCGAACCCTCCTCCCTTTCTGATTGGATATATCATCTTTATTTTCAAGAAGAACAAGCGGAAAAATATTCTAAAATTCTTGTGGCACAAACGTCTAAATTGAATGCACTAGATCTGCAATTTAAGGTTATGACTAGAGAATTTGAAAATCAAAAGATTCATATCCAGAATTACATAAAAGAAGTGCATGCAAAGGAAGTTCACATCAGAACTATTCAAACAAAATTGAATATGATATCAGATTCCAAAGTCTGGCGGACTGCTGAATTCTTCAGAAAATTGTTTTATATGAAAATATTAAAGTTCTTTCCTGCGCTGCAACGATCTATTTTGACGATAACAAGAGAGGGCATTCGCTCATTCTGGAAAAAGAAAGAAATAATGAAACCCGGAGATCTCACACCCGGAAACCTCTATGATATTTGGCTTAAAATCAATACTTTAAACAAGGCCAAAAAGAATGCTATCATAAAAGCGATAGATCAATTCCCCTACCAGCCGAAAATCAGCATTCTCTTGCCGGTGTACAATACAGATGAAATCTGGCTGGAAAAAGCCGTAGACGCCATCCTCCGGGAGAGTTTATCCGCTGCCGATCTTCTTGAAATGACAGGGAAAACAGGAAAAATCATGCAGAGAATCATTAGAAAAAACGGCGCAACCTCCCGGG
>CAZLLG010000341.1:2729-4126 GCA_964560275.1 uncultured Eubacteriales bacterium
CTCAACAAAAAATCATATCCATAAAGTCCTTATCAAATATAAAAACAATAAAAAAGTTAAACTGAAATTTTTAGAAGAAAATAGAGGAATCTCTCAAGCATCAAATGAAGCCCTGTCTTTGGCTGCCGGGGAGTTCATCGGGTTGTTAGACCATGATGATGAACTCTCTCCAGACGCCCTTTATGAAAATGTCAAAATTCTGAACCAATACCCGGAGGCGGATCTTATCTATAGTGACGAAGATAAAATAAATCCGGAAGGAATAAGAATAGAGCCTTATTTTAAACCTTCCTGGTCTCCGGATCTGCTGTTCTCCTACAACTACATAAGCCATTTCTCAGTCTACAGAAAAAAAATGTTGGATAAAATTAAGGGCTTCCGGAGTGAATATGATGGAAGTCAGGATTACGATTTACTCCTGAGAGTCACTGAAAAAACTGAGAAGATTTATCATATCCCAAAAATCCTGTACCACTGGAGACAGATAAAGGGATCCACAGCAACAGTCCATAAAGAAAAAATTACTCATATAAATAATTCAATAAAGGCATTACAAGAAACTTTACAGAGGCGAAAAATTGAAGGAACGGTGGAAAAAGGGATCAACTTTAACCAGTTCGAGAGTTACAGGGTAAAAAGAAAATTAAAACAAAAACCCTTGATCTCGATCATTATTCCCATGAAAGATAAGATCTCCTATCTCATGAAGAACCTGAACAGCATAGAAGAAAAAACTGAGTATGAGAATTATGAGATAGTTATTGTGGATAACAACAGCCGAGATAAAGATACATTCGAATATTTAAAGAGTATAGAAAAGAAAGATTTTATCAAAATACACCAGTATAAGAGCGAGTTTAATTTTTCAAAAATCAACAATTTTGCCGTAAGTCAGGTAAAGGGTGAACACATCCTGTTTCTAAATAATGATATAGAAGTGATTTCCCAGGGATGGCTCACTGCAATGCTTGAACACTCGCTGCGAAAAGAAGTTGGCGCTGTCGGGGCAAAACTGATCTTTCCCAACAATACGATCCAGCACGCAGGAACAATTGTGGGGCTGGGAGGCACAGCGGGACACTCTCACAAACATTTACCTGTAGAAAGCAATGGTTATTTTGGATCTCTGAATACAATTCGTAATTATAGTGCCATTACAGCGGCATGTATGATGATTCGCAAAGAAGTATTCGAAGAAGTGGGTGGTTTCGATGAGGAAAATTTAGCGATTGGCTTCAATGATGTGGATCTATGTTTAAAGATTAGAAAAAATGGATATTTAATCGTATATACACCCTATGCAGCCCTCTACCATCATGAATCTATAAGCCGGGGTTATGATTTAAATCCCAATGAAATTACAGCCATGAATGAGAGATGGGGAGGGATTCTTCTAT
>CAZLLG010000342.1:0-4125 GCA_964560275.1 uncultured Eubacteriales bacterium
ATTCATTCAGAGCTCATTTTGAAAGGACGCTTTTCTGCCTTAAAACTGTTTATTCGTTCCTTCTCCAGGGATAAATTTAGGTTGACCTACTTCATAAAGACTCTAATGATTTTAACCGTCGGGCCTGTTAATTGGGATCGGGGCCGGCGTGTGAGGGGATTCCTTTTCTGGAAGGCAAGGGGTCAATGATATTCATAGTCGGTATGTGGCTTTTGGTATGGGGTTCTTTATTTTCAGGCTTTTATAATATCGAAGAAGCAGGTTGGTACAGAAATCCACTTGGACTTTTTCAAGGAATAAGGGCTTTTCTTCCAATTCTTGCGCTTTATATCAGTTTGTTGTGGATTTTTGTAGGAAAGCTGAAATTCCCTTCACCGAAGACTCCTCTAGGTTTATTTTTTTATTACAGCCTAGTGGGATTGGCAACATCATTGTTTTCACCCGATGTGTTAAGATCACTGTATTGGGGATTGATCTTTTTTTCTACAGTCATGGTGCTTTGGATTTTTTATCAAAAAGAAGATTCGCTTAAAAACCTGGAAATAATTACTTATGTCAATTATGCGGTCACCATTGTCATATTTTTAATTATTGCATCTAAAGTTGTTCCGATGGGTTTTGGTGCTCAAGGACGACAGTATTATGATCTGCCCTTTGGACTTGGGGAGATGAACGCCAACGGTGTGGGGCGGTTTTCCTTGGTGGTCATCATTATCTCAGGCATCTGGTTTTTCTATAAAAAGGATAAAGTTCGTTTTGCCTGGCTTGGACTTTGTCTCATAGGCATTTTTGTGCTGATGTTCACTCAGTCACGCACAGCGCTTCTTGGATTGGCATTGGCCAGTATGTTGTTTGTTTTGATAAGTGGTTTTCGTTGGTACTATGTTCTTATGGGGCCATTTGTCGCCCTAGTCCTTTGGACGGCAGGATATAAAGAGCGTGCCGGAGGACAGATCAATATTCTGTTGAATCTGTCTGGACGAGAATCCACATGGGGAGAAGCCTTTTCCCTCATTGGTCAGTCACCCTTTTTAGGATGGGGATTTCACTCGGATCGAATCATGCTTAAATCCCAACACATTCACAATTCTTATCTCCACGCCACTATCCAGAGTGGAATTTTAGGTTTAATTTTTTTTATTCTTGCTGTCACTAGTATCTGGATTTTGTTCTTTCGGATGAATATTTTTAGAAGGATCAGGTATTATAAGGGCGAGGACAAGCCTTTAGTTTTTGGGAATGTTCTTTTGATAGGTTTTTTTTCTTCCCGTAGCCTTTTTGAGTCAACAGCCGCATTCTATGGAGTTGATCTTTTACTCTTTTTGCCGGCGATCGTGTATATATTTAATTGGATGCAAGTCCAACTGCAGGAGGAAGAGGAAAACCAAATCTCCACGACAGAATACGTCAAGAGCCGGCGCCCAAATCTCAAGCTTAATAATTTTCATGAAGTGAAAAAGTGAAAATATTTATCCATACCATGTACTATCTGCCAGAGTTTGGGAGTGCCCCAATTTTGATGAATGAATTGGCATCGTTCCTTTCCTCAAGAGGTTATGATATTGAAGTGGTCACGACCATCCCGAGGCCTCCACACCACAAGAATTTTCGAGGCCAGATATATCAAAAAGAATTAGAAAATGGTTTTTGTGTAAAAAGATTTAGAACAAATTTTACAGTCCATCATATCGGACGGCTTATCGCCTGGTCGATCTATACGGGTTTTTCAATTTTAAACCTCTTGGCTGTAAAAAAAGGCGATGTTCTCTTCCTTCGTCTACCACCATTACAGCTGGGAGTTACAGGTTTTATTGCTAAGACATTAAGAGGAGCTAAAATTCTACAAAGTGTCCAGGATATCCATCCTGATTTATCTATTGAATCCGGCCTTCTCAAGATGTCCTGGGCTATTGGATTGGCTAAACGTTTTGAAAAGTGGATTTATCGTAATTCCGATAAGATTGTCGTCATCAGCGACGGATTTAAACAGAATCTGGAAGAAAAGGATCTGTCTCCAGGAAAGGTAAAGGTAATTCCCAATTGGGTTGATACAGATATTCTTCAACCGCATCCTAAGGACAATCCACTCTCTTTGAAGCTGTCACTGAATAATAAATTTGTTTTGATGTATTCTGGAACCATATCGTTAAGCAGCTACTTGAGTTTGGAAAAGATTTTAGAAGCTGCGCATGCTCTTAAAAATGAGACGGGATTGAGTTTTGTTTTTGTTGGAGAAGGACTTAAAAAACCAGATCTGGTTCGAAAAGCCAATGAATTGGATTTGAATAATGTGACTTTTTTGCCATTCCAACCTTATGAGGATTTGCCGCTCCTTCTTGCGACCAGCGATGTTTTATTCGTTCCTCTTGACAAAGAAAAGACACAGTTATCAGTCCCCTCAAAACTCTACAATTATATCTCTGCAGGACGACCGATTCTTGGTTTAACAGACAGCACATCTGAAGTGGCCAAAATAATAAATGAAGCAAACTGTGGTTTGATAGCCGATCCTGAGGATGTTGACAATATTGTTGAAAAAATTATGGAAATGAAGAATTCTTTGCCTAAGTGTGAGCAATTTGGGAAAAATGCGAGGAGGTACTGTGTCGAGTTTTATTCAAAGGAAAAAGTGCTAAAAATGTATGAAGACAGCATCATTTCCTTGTGATCGATGCAGTAAAAGCGACACTTTTCTAGACCAACCAGCAGACTAAATAAAATCTATATGAATCTGAATCGATTTCTAAAGTACTGGCTTCCTCCAATTTTATGGATGATTTTCTTTTTCCCTGTACTCAACAGATTCCTAGGAAGTCCTGCCATTTACAGAGTACTTCTAAGTCTGTTCCAACTGTTTAATCCAGATGTCAGTGCTTCGACCATCCACATGCCCTATATCATAATTCGGAAATCGATCCATTTTGTTGAATACGCGATATTGACCTTTCTCATGTTTCGTGCTTTCAGGGGAGAAAATCCCAAGAAATGGGATATGCGGTGGGCTATTTATACTGGAGTCATCACAGTCGGCTATGGATTTCTGGATGAATTCCTGCAGACATTTGTTCCGACTCGCAACGGTTCGATTCTCGACAGTGTCATCAATTCAGCAGGTGTATTTGCTGCCTTAGGAATGATAGGCAGTAAGGCAAAAAAGGATTCTGATGAAAAAAATCCATGTTATGATCAAAAGGGCTAATTTTCTCAAAAGGCCGTTTGATGTTGTGCTTTCATTTTTTGGGATTTTGATATCATCTCCTCTGTGGATTGTGTTCGCTTTTCTCATTTGGATAGAGGATCGAGGGCCAATATTTTACAACCAGGAACGGATGGGGAGGTTTGGACATATCTTTATGGCCTTGAAATTTCGTTCTATGAACATCGATGCCGAAAAAGAAAATGTGCCCATTCAAGCGACAGAAAACGATATCAGAGTGACTAAAGTCGGGAAATATATGCGAAAAACTGCTATGGATGAACTTCCACAGCTTGTTAACATATTCAAAGGAGATATGAGTTTTGTAGGCCCTAGAGCTCTCAGGCCTCAGGAAAAGGAGGTCAATGGGGATGGTTCTGTTGTGGATATCACTCAAATATCCGGGTTTCAGGAAAGGAACAGGGTGCGACCTGGATTAACGGGACTTGCACAAATTTTTCTTCCGGCCGATGCTCCCAGGAGAAAAAAATTCCGTTACGATTCTCTGTATATCAGGCGGCAGAGTTTCTGGTTTGACATAAAACTCATGTGTCTCTCATTCTGGATTACGTTTCGTGCAAAGTGGGAAAGTCAAGGGCAAAAAGTCTAAAAAAAGGCAAAAAAAAACATGCCAGAAAGACTTGACATCCAGTTCTATATGTTGTATTTTTTCGGATCTGATAGCTAGATGTTGTATTGTTCTGTGGGAAATAGAGAGAGAATCACAAGTATTTATTCGAAACTGGGGTGTTTTTTAAGATATATTGTGATATGCTTCAAACAGACTTCTCTAATCAAATGATAAAAGAACATGATGTCATCGTAATAGGTGGAGGACCCAGCGGTCTCAATTCAGCCCGGAGACTGTCCGAGAAAGGTTTGGATGTTGTTGTTCTCGAGAGAAAAAATGAAATAGGAACGGATGTTGT
>CAZLLG010000343.1:0-4068 GCA_964560275.1 uncultured Eubacteriales bacterium
CATAGATTCCAGTTTCCTCTCCAATCTTTTTGACATTACAAATTCTTCGATGCGTAGAGAGTCGGGCATCCATTCATGATCCATCCGTGCGGCCGCTACGGCCTCCTGGATATTCATATTAAAGTCGATCACATTGATAATGACGTTTAAAACCGTATTGATGATGGTTCTTCCTCCGGGACTCCCCGTAATCATAAACGTTTTACCATCCTTGACGACGATGGTTGGCGTCATTGAACTCAGCATTCTTTTGTAGGGTTTGATCAAGTTGGCATCGGTGCCTATTGAACCCCGATCATTTGTGTACCCCGGCTTTGAGTTAAAGTCATCCATCTCGTCATTGAGAAGAATCCCTGTCCCCTCGGCAACCACCCTAGCTCCAAATCCATTGTTTAAAGTATAGGTCGTGGCCACAGCTAAACCATCGCTGTCGATCACAGAATAATGTGTTGTATCGTTCCCTTTTTCCAGTGTAAGAATATCCTCCCCCAATTCTTCGCTGGGCAAAGCTTCTCCCAGTCGAATTTTTTCTCTCACTTTTTCGGCGTATTCCTTTGAAGTCAGTCTTTCGACCGGAAGCTTGACAAAATCACCATCCCCGAGATGGCGGGCTCGATCTAAAAATGCCAGCTTCATGGTCTCGGCGATCAAATGCAGGGTTTGAGGTGCATATCTCTTCATAGTTCCCATCTCAAATCCCTCGAGAATATTAAGCATTTCAATAAGCACAGTCCCTCCAGAGCTAGGTGAAGGCATCGAGACGATCTCAAATCCCCTGTAATTCCCCTTTAACGGCATTCGAATGTGTGCTCTATAGTTGGCCAAATCTTCTTTTGAGATCAATCCTCCATGTTTTTCCATATCTTTGGCAATCAGATCAGCAATATTGCCTTCATAAAACGCATTGGGACCTTCATCAGCTATTTGCTTGAGAGATTCGGCTAATTCCTGCTGCACAAAAATATCGCCCTCTTCAAAATCCGTTCCATCTTTCTTGGAAAACACTTTAATAAACTCAGCATTATTTTTGATTTCTTCTGCTCTTCCAGACGAGTTAGTTCTCCTTTTCAAATTGTTAAACGAAGAGGCACGGCCTTCAGTCAGGGCGAATCCCTCACTCGCAAGACGAATAGCGGGTTCGATCACCTCTTTCCATGAGAGACGTCCGTATGTCTTGAGTGCAAGATCAAAACCTTTAACTGTACCAGGAATTCCAACAGCGAGATGTCCAACAACACTCCTCGACCTTACTATTTCTCCTTCTTCGTCCAGATACATAGTGGGAGTGGCAAGTCCGGGAGCCATCTCGCGAAAATCGACAGCCACGGATTCTCCTGTTTCTGGAAATCGGATGATCATAAATCCCCCACCTCCAATATTTCCCGCAGCAGGAAAGGTTACAGCCAGCGCAAATCCCACAGCCACAGCGGCATCCACAGCATTCCCCCCTTTTTTTAAGATATCTATCCCTACTTGAGAGGCATACTGGTCAACGGAGACAACCATGCCACTCCGGCCGACAACCTCTGGTTCTTTTTTGCAGGACACAGGGAAAAGCAGGGCCATAGAAAGAACGACAACTATTATTTTATACGAATATTTTGTCTTCAATATTTTTTCTCCTTTGATTAAAATATTGCCTTTTTATTCGAGCGTCCTGATATATTTGATTGCCCCCAGAGCCGCACGACACCCCTCGCCTGCGGCGGAGACGACCTGCATACCTCCGCATGTCAGATCTCCTGCTGCAAACACACCTTCAATGTTCGTGTTCTGAGAACGATCAGTTTTGACGCACTGTCTGTGGTCCAAAGTAATCCCTGCTTTAGTAAAAAGAGGAGCCGTGGGAATATCTCGAAAGATAAAAATGCCATCCGCCGCGAACTCCTCTTCAATGTTCCTTTGCACCATAACAACTTTCTCCACTTTTTGTTCACCCAAAATTCCCTTCATGACGGTTTTAGGCCGAAGCTCGATATTTTTATCTCTTAATTCCTGCTTATTTTTTTCTGAGAGAATGAATTCTTGATTGTCACCGCTTACCCAAACGATCTTGCAGCCCATCTGACTTAAGGCCAAGACATCTTCGAGGACTTCGTCCGAATTGCCCAGGACAAGAACTTGTCGATTTCTGTATAAAGGTCCATCACAGGTGGAGCAGTAGCTCACACCTAAGCCAATAAGCTTTTCTTCACCAGGAATCATTTTCCCCTTTGCCATGGGCTTTCCAGTTGCCAAAATAACAGTTTTAGCTTGAATGAACAGATCCCGCGTGGTGACCATCTTCGGATCGAAGGTCAGATTGAAATCGATGGCGTCACCCGTGATAATTTCCGCTCCAAAATATTCGGCATGTTGTTTAAATTTATCTCTTAGCTCCAGACTGTCGATAGAAATAAATCCAGGGTAATTTTCAATATCATATCCCAAGTCCAACCGGGATGCCGATCGCCCCTCCAAAATAATTGTTTGTTTCCCGGCCCGAGCCGTGTATAAACCCGCTGTAAAACCGGCCGGACCGGCTCCTATGATGAGCACTTCAGTTTCTCGATTTTTTATATTCTGCTGTGCATTTTCCATCGCTCCCTCCTGTAGAACGAATCTGTATCTTATCGTATTCCCCTTAATCTTTTCAATCCCTTCTTTATGAGATTAAAGTCTTGCAAAAAACAAATTGAAAATAATAAGATGGTCTCCGACAGACACAAAAGTCTCCAAACGAACTTTTAACGGATGGATAAAACGGAGGGAAACATGAAAAAGATACTGACGGTTGTCCTTTTTATTTTATTTACAGTCAGTCCTTCTCTTGCAGAAGAGAAGGAGCGCCGCCCCTTGACCACAGATGATGCACTCAACATGGTAAGAATCGGGAATGCAATTTTGTCCCCTGACGGTTTATGGGTATTCTATTCCAAATCAGAATTGGACTGGGCCAAAAACAACAGAAAGACAAAGTATTACAGGATATCTTCAGAAGGAGGAGAGCCCTTCCAGTATATTGGAGAAGCCGGTGGAAGCTCTTTTCAATTCTCACCCGATGGGAAATATTTCACGTTTAAAAGAACTGTCGAAAAATTCAGCCAGATCTTCCTCATGCGTACCTCAGGGGGAGAAGCCGTTCAGCTGACAAAACACAAAAACAGCGTTGGCTCTTACAAATGGTCATTGGATTCCTCGACTATTTATTTCACAGCAACCGAGCCTCGAAGCAAAGAGGACGAAAAGAAGTACAAGGACGGCTATGACATCATTTTTGTTGACGAAGGCCCCAATGGACAAAGAGAAGGCAGCTGGAGAAATCTCTGGATGTTCGATTTAGAGACAAAAGAAGAAACAAAAATAACTGATGAAAAATTTCTTTTTGGGAGCTTCGATATCTCTCCCGATAGAAAAAAAGTTATCTTTACAGCACGGTATTCCAACAGGCGAAATGATGGATTTAAGAGCGAGATATACTTAATAAATATCGGAGAAAAAGAAAAAATCCAGCTCACTGACAACAATTCTCCCGAAGGAGGATTGATGTGGGCTCCAGACGGCAAAAGCTTTATATTTTCGGCCGCTGATGATAAGGAATGGCTCAACAGAAATTCTAAAATCTATGTCATGGATCCAGATACGAAAAAATATAGGCAGGTCTCCGGAAAATTTGAGGGCAGTCCCCGGGTGATCGCATGGACCGAAGATTCCCAAACACTTCTCATAAACGGACAGCAGGGGTCGAACTCAAATCTTTACAAAATGGACATCGATACCGGAGAATATGAAAACATCTCCAACATCACCGGCTCTTTAAGGGTCAGTTCCATCTCAAAAGATAAAACGAAGGTCCTCTATTCCTTCTCTGACTACAAAACACCGTCTGATATCTATATCTCCTCTATAGACAAATTCGATCCAAAGCGCCTCACAAACGCCAATCCCTGGATCGAAACAGACATACTTTTAGCTGATATGAAAGTTATCCAGTGGCCGAGCAAAAATGGATTCGAAATCGAAGGCCTCTTTCAGCTTCCTTCGGGATATACTGAGGGAACAAACCCGCCGCTCATCCTAAACATCCAT
>CAZLLG010000344.1:0-4060 GCA_964560275.1 uncultured Eubacteriales bacterium
CTCCATTTTCTTCCTGAAAGCGCCCGTCCTCTGAAGCACACAAAACAACATCAATCCCGGGCACCTTTTGTGCGATCCTCAATCCATCATTAAATCCGGAATGAACAATCACAACCATCAAGTCTGCTGCTCGTTCCAGATCTGACATATAGGAGTTAAGTGTGGGGACAATAGGCAGAACGGCTAATCCTTCGACCCTATCCTTATGCACTTCAAGAAGGAAATTTTCCTCCATAACAGCGATCACGCCAACTTTCAAACTATCAATTTCAAAGATATGATAGGGATTATTTCCCAGCAGTTTCTCATCCTCAGTGTTGATGATGTTGGCCTGGATTGTGGGAAAATTGGCCAAAGCTGCCAGTCCTAGGGCATTTTCTTTTCCTTTATCGAATTCATGGTTCCCGAAATTCCAGAGATCATAATCGAGAATGTTCAAGAATTCCATCATCGCACCGCCAATCACACCTTTATATGTGATATTGCTGGCTAAAGTGCCGGTCATGATATCACCCTTATCGATCACCAGTAAATTCTTTTCCGATTTTCTGATCTCGTTGAGATAGTGGCTGAGAGCCTCCATTCCACCAACCAATCTCTCTTTGTTTTCTCTCTTGATGGTGTATGGAAGGTAACGGCCGTGAGTGTCATTGGTATGGATTAGAGTGATGGTTGTGGACATCAGCGGCAAATCAGACAAAACCAAGACTAAAAATGAAAGAAAAAACCCTGTTGTTATTTTTGAAGCTGTTTTATTCTTATAAAAACCAGATATAAGATTTTTCATTTGTGATCGTCTCTGAGTATTCATATCAATCAAGGAGTCTATTTAAATTCGATAAGAACTTATAGCACAGGAAAGATTTCAAGTCAAAATCTGAAAACGTATCATCCCTCCATTGCAGCCTTGATTCTTTCCTTTGTCATCGGCAGCTGCAGCATCCGAATTCCAACAGCATCATGGATGGCATTGGCCACAACCCCGCCCATAATGACAATGGCCGGCTCTCCCCCACCTTGGGCGATAATTTTTTATTCTCCACAAAGACTGTTTCTATTTAAGGGAGCCAGGAAAATCGTGGGATTTCATACGTGTCGAAATTGTTGTCGAGAATATTTCCGCCGCGAAATCGGATTTCTTCAGTCAGAGCATATCCGGGTCCCATCGTGATGCACCCCTCCATCTGAATTTGTGCGCCTTTTGGATTGATGACCAATCCCATATCCTGAGCACACACCACTCGTTTGATTTGAACATATCCATCTGATTCCACGTCCAACGGATGGTGTTTTTCATGGATATCTCCTTCAATTTGGCTTGTGTTTTTATTTATAATTTTGGCCATTATTTGTCAATTGGCATAGAGGGTTTTCATTTTTCAGTGAATATGATACCTATGGGATGATGATTTCACTCCCCCAAAAAAACATTTTCTTTGCCCTCTTTAAGGAAATGGAAAAAAACAACATTTTATCCTTGGCGACTATTGTTGAGACAAAGGGATCGTCGCCACAAATCCCGAGCGCTTCCGCTGTATTTTCGACTTCAGGGCTTGTGATGGGGACACTGGGAGGAGGAATCCTAGAAGGCCGTTGTGAGCAAATGGCCATGAAGGCCCTAAAAAACAGATATTCCTTTACAGCTGAATTTGACCTCACTTCAGACACGCTTTCAGAAGAAGAGGCTATCTGCGGGGGGCAAGTTAAAGTTCTGATTGACGCCCTGCTGGAAAAACATTTTAAAATATTCAGAGATCTTTCAAACTCTTATAAAAAAAGAATTCCAGGTGTTCTGGCCACATTTTTTGGTAAATATCCCAATGACAAAGCTCAAATTTCGAGATATTGGATCGATAGAAATCAGTTAGACAACTTGAATATCGACCTCCCTCCGAGCATCCCCAGAAAAGAATTGCTAGATGTGCTCTCTCAGAAAAAATCTAAGCTGCTGAAAATGAAGGACAACTTTTTTCCTGAGGCCAATCTGGAAAATTTGTTGTTTTTGGAACCCATTCTTCCTCTCCCTCAACTTGTTATCGCAGGCGCCGGACATATCGGCCGGGCGCTGGCTCATTTGGGGACTCTCTTAAATTTTGATGTAACAGTCATTGACGACCGGGCTGAATATGCCAACTCAAACAGGTTCCCCTATACAGATCAAATAATTGTCGGAGATATCGGTCAAGCCATTAAAGATTTTTCTGTTTCTTCAGACACTTTTATCGTCATCGTCACACGAGGACACAAGTTTGATGCCGAGGTTCTAAAGAACTGCATATCCTCCTCGGCAGCCTATGTGGGAATGATCGGAAGCCGCAGGAAAATTGCTCTTCTAAAAGAAGAATTTCTCTCTGAAGGTTGGGCAACACCGGAGGAGATTGACAGAATTCACGCTCCAATTGGATTGGAGATCAACTCGAAAACTGTTGAAGAAATTGCGGTCAGTATAGCCGCACAGCTCGTTCTCGTGCGGAGTCAAACACAAAGGGAGGGTCAACAAACATGATCTGGACAATTATTCTTGCCGCCGGAGAATCCAGGCGGATGGTCCAACCCAAGTTGCTTCTTCCTTTCGGAGAACAAACTATCATCGAAACGGTTATGGAAAATGCCACAACTTCCAAAGCAAATTACACACTCCTTGTGACAGGTGGATTCAGGGAAAAAATCATACAAAAAACAAAGAGATTCCCAACAATAACCGTTTTTAATCCCGACTATAAGCGGGGAATGCTGTCGTCGGTCAAAACGGGATTTCGCTCCCTCCCCGAAGGAGCACAGGCGGCAGTGGTTTTGCTGGGTGATCAGCCGTCTATATCTTTTCGAGTTATCGATGAGATCATCGAGGCATATTCTTTGACGTCCAAAGGAATCATACTCCCCACTTATAGAAAAGAGAGGGGACATCCTGTGCTTATAGACATGAAGTACAAAAGTGAAGTTGCCGCCCTGAGAGCTGAAGTGGGTTTGAGAGGAATTGTGTACAATCACCCAAATGATGTGTATGAAGTCCCAGTAAGTACATCCAGTATCTTGCATGATATCGATAATATGCAGGACTACAAGAGAGAATTGCTCAACAAGACTAAAGATAAAACTAGACTTTAAATTTGATAGATTTATAATGCTACAGGAGTAATTTATGAAAGTATTAGTGACAGGAGGCTGCGGATTTCTCGGAACAAACCTTTGTCTTTCCTATAAGAAAAACGGTTGGGATGTTGTTTCTTATGATAATTTGGCAAAGCATGAATTTGCCAGAATGGATACCATAAAACCCGCGGCAAGGTACTACAACAAAGAGACTCTTGAAACGGCCGGCATAAACGTTGTTGTCGAAGATATCAGAAACAAAGAAATCTTGATGGAATATGCAGAAGGCTGCGATTTTATCTGCCATACCGCCGCACAGCCGGCTATGACAATATCCTGGGAAAATCCTGAGTTGGATTTTTCCACTAACTCAAGGGGAACATTTAATGTCCTAGAAGCTGCCCGTGAGTTTGATATCCCAACAGTTTTATGTTCAAGCATCCATACCTATGGGCCAGATAAGATAAATTCCGAACTCAAAGAATTTGAGACCAGATACACAAGAAATCCGGTTTTGATTGATGAAAATGAACCGCTTCTTCAAGGCGTGGTGACACCCTTACACGCATCGAAAAGATGCGGAGAAATATATACGCAGAGTTATATCGATACATATAAATTGAAAATCGCATGTTTCAGATTGACAGGAATGTACGGTCCTTATCAGTTTGGGGGAGAAGATCATGGTTGGGTTGCAAACTTCTCAATCAGAGCCATTGTTGATAAACCCATCACTATTTTTGGATCCGGGAAACAGCTCAGAGACATTCTTTATGTTTCAGATGTTGTCGAAGCTTTTGATGCATTCTTTTTAAAACCTATTCCTGGAATCTACACGATTGGCGGAGGAAAGGAAACAATGATATCCTTAGTTGAAAGCATTACAGAAATTGAAAATATTATTGGAAAAAAACTTGAAGTTATTTATAAAAAAGACAGATTCGGAGACCTGCGGTATTTTGTTGGG
>CAZLLG010000345.1:0-4028 GCA_964560275.1 uncultured Eubacteriales bacterium
GTTATCTGCCAAAAAATATCAGCACAGAGCTCTCAGAACTATCAAAAAATCCCGAGATTCCTACTTTTCTAGAAAAATCAGAAGAAGTCCTCATGACCAAGTCTGTCAAGGCAGAATTCGATAAAGGGTATGCACTCTACGAGCAAGGCAACTTTATAGAGGCGATTGAAGTTTATAAAAATGTGATAGTCGATTATCCAGATGCCTACATCGTCAACATGAGTGTCGGGGACTGTTACTTTAAAATGGAAGACTATGTGCAGGCTGAACAATTCTACCTTCTTGTTTTAGAGCAAGAACCTGAAAACCATGATGTCTTGCTTGCTATAGGAAACTGTCACAGCAATCAAGGGAACAATGACAAGGCTTTGGAGTGGTACAAGAAAATCGAAATCGACAACATAAAAGATCCCATTGTTCTTTACAATATTGGTACATATTTTTACAACAGTTCTCAAATCGAAGATGCTATGGAGTACTATAAAAAAGCTTTAGAACTCAAGGAAGATTTTCTCGATGTGATCTATCAATTAGGCCTGGCCTATCTGTCTTCGGGTAATAATGCGGCTGCATTGGCTGAATTTGAAAAATATCTAAGATATGATTCTGAATCTGAAAGAGCGGCTCAAGTCGAGGGATTCATTGAGTATTTAAAAAAAAAGAACCCGAACTTGACTTTAAATAAATGCTGTTAATATCCCTGTATTGACTGAGTCGTTCACGCACTCGATGCCTCGATACAAATAAAAATAAGGGATAGTTTCATGAAAATTAAAACGTCAATTATTTTTTCCTGCTTCCTCCTGCTAACAACGTTAGCGTCTTCACCACAAAAGGTAAAAGAAAAAGATCTTCCAGAGAAATACCAGGATTGGTTAAAGCTCTCGAAGTACATCATCCATCCAGGGGAATTGGATGTCTTTATGCAGCTGACCGATAATAGAGAGCGCGATATATTTATTGATACTTTCTGGAGGTTTAGAGATCCCACTCCCGGCACACCTCAAAACGAATTTAGAGAAGAAATAATCAAACGCTTCGATTATGCCAACTTCCGTCTCGGCTCTGGTGCGGGCCGACCGGGCTGGATGACAGATCAAGGGCGGATCTATATGATTCTCGGTCCCCCTGTCAGCATTGAAAGGAATCCCTCATCCAGAGAAATTTTTCCTAATGAACTCTGGTCTTATTATGGAAATGTCGATAAAGGTCTTCCTAGCCATTTTGTCTTGGTTTTTTTCAGGAGGGGAGGATCGGGAGAGTTAAAATTATACGATCCAGTCTCTGACGGGCCTGCCAGTTTGTTGATTTTTGGGAGAGACATGGATCACACGGACTATGAAGCCCTGTTTGAGAAAATTCATGAAGTGGCGCCAATTTTAGCCCTCTCGAGCTTATCTGTAATACCGGGTGATATACCGCTGGGTTTTCAACCTTCTCTTGATAGTACTTTTATTATGGCGAATATACTCGACTCTGCAAAACAAGAGGTGCTTCCCACTTATGCCACACATTTTTTGGATTACAAAGGCATCGTCGAGACGGAGTACATGACAAACCTCATTGAAAGTGAAGCACGGATAGATGTGATCAAAGATCCTATATCAGGGCTCAATTTCTTACATTTTTCTATCTTACCTACAGAGATTTCTGTTGACTACTATGAGCCGAATGACCAATATTACAGCGACCTTCGTATCGATGTGAGCCTAAGAGTCCTGGACAATATCATTTTCCAGTATTCCAAAGACTTTCCATTGTATTTTTCAGATGACGAACTCAGCCAAATGGAGGCCACTGGTATTTCTATCGAGGATTCTTTTCCACTTGCAGATGGAAATTATAAATTCATAGTTCTCCTCCAAAATTCTGTTGCAAAAGAGTTTAGCATTATAGAGGAAGAACTTTCGATTAATGGAGACCTTGGTGTGTCGAAAATCAACGGTCCGTTTTTAGGTTTTCAAATCGTAAGCCTCGATGAAAGCTATCACATCCCCTATAAAATATTGGACAAAAAATTGGCCGTAGATCCCAAAAACACATTTGGGACTTCCGATGATGTGGTGTTCTTTTTTAACCTCGAAAATTTGACACAGGATTTGTGGGAGGGTGGAAAGGTTAAGGTTTCTATTGAAGGGGCTACAGGAGAGAATCCCTATAAAAAAACCTATACATTGAATTTAAGCACATATACCTACAACAAAACGCTGTTTTTGTCCCAGTCTCTACCGGCTTCTGAATTTGTTCCTGATTACTACTACCTGGACTTGACTTTCGTAGATCAAGATGGCGACACCGTGGATGAACAGAGCGGGCAATTTATCATATCGCCGCAGAAAGTTGTCGCCCACCCCAATCCAAAAATCAAAGGAATCCCACTTCAGAATCAATTTATCCATTACTTCATGTTGGCCCAACAGTACGAGAATTTGAACAACAACAACAAAGCAGAAGAAAACTATGCAAAAGCTCTTGAAATGAAGCCGGAATACATCAGGGGATTGATCGACTACGCCAACTTTACTCTGAATCAGGACAAATTTGACAGAACCTTAGAATTGATAGAAAAAGCCAAGGATCACGAGGGAGAAAAATTTTCATATTATCTGATCAAAGGAAAAGCTCTGATGGGGATGGGCAGATACCCTGAAGCAATTGTTGAATTCCTGGAAGGAAATAAAATTTACAACAGTGATCTCGGACTGCTCAATTCTCTTGGATTCTGCTATTTCAAAACTGACCAGACTCAAGAAGCGTTGAAAATACTCAGTATTTCTCTCAAACTCAATCCCGATCAAGAACAAGTCAAGGCTCTTATAAAGGAGATTGAAAAGAAATAGAAAAATGTTATAAGTGTTGTATTTTTCTTAAAAAAATTTTAGAATAACTCGATATTCTGACTCCCTATAAAATGTAAAAGGAGGACAAAAATGAAGAAAAAAGGGGAAAAACTTACTGCGTTAATTCTGGTCTTCTTTCTGATGGTGCTTTCTGGAAACCTGACGGCAGCGGAAAGAAAGGGAGTAAAACTTGAAATACAAATGAATGGTGGCCAGGAATTGAGCGGTGAGCTCATTACGGTTAAGAGGGACTCACTCCTGATATTGGATTCGGCAACAGAAACGGACACAACCGTCAATCTCACCGACATCGATTCTATCCTAGTCGATAACAAATCCTTGATGTTTGAATTGGGTATGGGAGGTTTCCTTTTGGCGGGCGCTGCAAGATTAAGTTTGCACAGCACTGTGGAGAAGGATACTGGAAATACGGAGGGGGCAACGGAACATCAAGTGCAGGAGGTCTGGTTTATAGGAGCTGCCGGCGCTGCGGTTGGTGTTTTGGCTGGCGCATTGGCTGGCATAGATAAAACAATCCAAATACAGGGTGAATCCGATGCGGACATCCAGCGTTCTCTCGAGAAACTTAGTAAAAAAGCCCGCGTCAAAGGCATCCAACAATAAAGAGGGTTTGCATCTCAGCATTTGATATTTAAATATTCGGTTTGACGAGAATTACTTTTTACACTCTTCGATAAGTTTTTCGATCTCTTCCCTTTCAGCACGCGTTAGCGTGTTTCCCTTGATAGAAAGATATCTCTGACAGTATTCGAGCGCACGGGTCTTTTCTCCTTTCTCTAAATAGACCAGAGCCAGATTATAGGCGGAAAGAGCATAGTCAGGATCAATCTCCAAGGCCTTTTCCCAGTTCAAAATAGCTTCATCTCGATTTCCTGCCAGCTTCAATGCCCCTCCCAAACCATTGTGAGCAGAAGCAAGAAAGGGATCGCTGGCTACGGCTGTGCGGAAATATCGAACAGAACGCAGGATATCCGGAGGCTTCTTTGTCTTTTGGGCCAGTGACATAAAAAATGAACCAACATTCACGTTACGTCGAATCTGTTGGGCGAAAGCCGTGTCAACGCTACCGACTTTTCGATAGAACTCTCGGCGTATGGGATGGTGAAGACTGGAATCAGGACAACACACAAGCACGCCTCTTCTACTCTTTTGCAGATGCCGCGCGTG
>CAZLLG010000346.1:0-3990 GCA_964560275.1 uncultured Eubacteriales bacterium
ATTCCGCTAAGTTTATTTTTAGCTATATTGGCATTTCTCGTTCTTCTCGGAGGTTGGATGTTTTTGAGGAATCCTTTGGATGTGACATTCGGCGTTATCTTGATGACTGCTGTTTTTACGATCGCGATTGGTATGCTTGCAGATTTGATAGACAAGAAGACCAAGTAGGATTGATGATAAGAAGAATAAGCCTTATAAATCCTCCCTCTTTGGATGGGGCTCTATACATGAAGGAACTTGGGCGGTGCGGACGGCGCGCTGTCGCAGGTGAAATCTGGCCGCAGACGGGTTTGGCCTATCTGGCTGCCATTATCAGAGAAATTGGTTCTGAGGTGCAGCTGATAGACGGGATGGGAGCCCTCTATACTCAGAAACAAACTCTCAAAAAAATATCTGATTTCTGTCCTGATTTAACGATTATTCATGTCACCACCCCTACGGCATCGAATGACACAGCGTTCTGCCATCTCATAAAAAAAATATTGCCTGAGACCACTGTTGGTGTCATTGGAACTCATCCAACTGCCCTTGGGAAAAATATTCTTGAACCGGGGATTATAGATTTTTCCATATTGGGTGAAGCCGAACAAACCATCAAAGACATATGTCTAGCCGGATCTCTATCAGAGAAGATTCCTGGAATTTTATATTCATTGCCTGATGGGAAAATCATCAATGGCGGCTTGCGTCCACTTATTCAAAATCTTGATGATCTCCCATACCCGGCTCGTGATTTACTCCCGATTAAAAACTATAAAATGCCCTTTTTCGGGACCGATCCATTTGTAACTGTCATACCGGGACGGGGTTGTCCATTTCACTGCACTTTTTGCAGGGCAGGATCTGTGTGGGGACATAAAATACGATTAAGATCCATCGCCAGCATAATCCAAGAATTGGAACATATAAACAAAAATTATGGAATTAAAAATGTCACATTTATGACTGATCTTTTTACAACAAATCAGGAGTGGGTGTTTGAACTCTGTGAATGTTTGATTGAAAAAAACCTTGGTTTTAAATGGATATGCAACAGTCGAGTGGATGGAGTAACTCCTGAATTGACAAAAATTATGTCAGAAGCGGGATGTCAACTGATTTCATACGGCATTGAATCAGGCAACGAAGAAATTCTTAAAAATTCAAAAAAACAGATTACTCTAAAACATGTTGAAGATGCAATTAGGTGGACAAGAGAAGCAGGTATTCTCTCTTTTGGGTATTTTATTATTGGCCTGCCTGGAGAAACATGGAAAACTGTAGACCAAACAATCCAGACTGCCCTTCGAATTAATCCTGATTATGCATTTTTTCATCTGGCAACCCCATTCCCTGGAACCGAACTCTATACATGGGCAAAAGAGAATGATTACCTTGTTTCAGATAATTGGGCTGATTATGATGAAGAAAACGGGCGTGCCATGAGAACCGAAGCCATGTCCCTTGAAGATTTGCAAAAAGCAAAACGATTGGCTACCAGGAAATTCTACCTGCGTTCTTCAAAGATAATCCAATCTATCCAGCAAGTACAAAATCCCTCGGATTTATTGTCAAAATCTAAAGCTGCCCTAAAAATCTTAAGAAAAGCTTATAGAGTGACGTAGAACAAAATGAAAATAGCCTTGGCCGTTAATGGGCGGCCTCATGAAAGCGGGGTGACAACCTATATAAATAATGTTGCCGATGCTTTAAGGAGCCATAATTGTGATGTGAAGGTTGTTACTATCTTTGGTGTGTCTAAATATCGAAAAATACACCATTCATTCAAGAGCAAAACAGACTCTCTATTAAAGGGACACAAAGGATTAACACGTTTGGCATATAAAGCGAGCAAGATAATATTGAGTTTAAGGCTGCTTTTTGCGTACTTTAGATCCAAGTATGATTTGATATTTGCCAATGATATTTCTGTCGTCAATGCTGTATATCCCTGGTCAAAATTAATGCATATCCCAGTTACACTCATTGTACATTACCCCATCAATAGAGATCTTATCAGTCAGGAAAAAGTCACAAAGGACAGCCCGGCACATCGATATTTCTTAGAAGAAGAAAAACGAGGCTACAAAAGGGCAAAAAAAATTATCTCTCCAACTCTTTACATAAAGTCGTGGATAATAAACCTCCAACCAGACCATGCGCCCATTGACATAATACGCTATCCTATCCACGCTGATAAATTCATTCAGAAAAAGAGTCGAAACGATGTCCGTATTCGTCTCGGCTTCGAAAAAGAAGATTTTTTAGTCCTGTTTTGCGGCCGTTTAATCAACAGGAAAGGCCCGGAATTCCCAATCCTCGCACTCCAAAGAATGGAAATAAATGCCAGAAAAGGAATCAAAGTTCTTTATATAGGAGATGGCCCAGACAGAGATAAATTAGAGCGCCTTGCCTTTTCATCTGAAATTGGTGATCAAGTCATTTTTAAAGGCACTGTTGGACATCAAATCATACGGGAATACTACTATGCTTCTGATGTAGTAGCCGTGACATCGGTAAGGCATGAAGGATTTGAGGACAATTCCCCTAACGTGCTCTTTGAGGCGATGGCTGCAAAAGTACCGCTTATTGTCTTTAGGTCAGGAGGAATACCCGAGTTAATAGAACATAATAATACTGGTCTGGTGATTGAAGAAAGAAATGTCGATGCGTTGGCAAAGGCTTTAACTGATCTCAAAACAAATAGGCAGCTAAGCAGGACTATTGCAAAAAATGCTTTTCAAAGAATCCAGAAAAATCACACGACTCAAGTTATAGGGGAAAAAATTCTGGACTATTTTGCTGATCTTGTTTAATCCATCTATTGCATATTTTCTACTGACAAAACATCTTTTGTTTTTTTTCCCCGGTAAGGAGTCTTAAATAAAGCTTTTCATATTGATGTGCAATAGAATTCAGAGAGTATTGAGAGGCAATTCGTTCCTTCGCCGCTTTTCCCATCATAGACCGTTCAGTCCAATCCATATTGATGAAAATCTCCAATGCCTTCGCGAGAGCCACATGATCCTGAGGAGGAACTACTATTCCGGTATTGCCGACAATTTCCCGGCAATCTCCAACATCTGTTACTACATTTGGCACACAACAGGCCATAGTTTCCCCAACGACCAAAGGAAAGGCCTCGGTATTGGACGATGAAACATGAACATCAAGACCTGCCATAATCTCAGGAGTATCCCTTCTATCACCTAACAGATGAAATTTCTCCTCAAATCCTGTTTCCTGAATCAAGGTTTTCAGATGAGAATTGGACTTAACCACGTGTCTACCCGATAAAACAAAGTGCACCTGCGGAAATCTGCACAAAATCTTTTTTGCCGCTAGAATTAAACTTGGATAATCCTTATCAGGATGAAGGCGTGCCATTCGTCCTATTAAAAAAGTGTTAGAATCGATATTGAGTGAAGAGCATAATTTGAAGTGCGCGTTAACATCAGGTTTGAATTGATCACAATCAACTCCATTTGGTATAAACAAGGAACGTTTTGAGGAAAATCCAAATTTTTCATGCTGTTCCTTGCTGATTCTTGAACTGAAATGAATGAAGGCAGGAAAGAAAGATAGTTTTGATTCCCAACGAATAAGTATTCGGGTTAACCAATGTGTTTTTTTTTGTTCATACAGGGAAGAATGGATACTCCACAACAGTTTGCTTTTTCGTGAAATCATCATCCAAACTAGAAATGCGGCCAAATTCCCCTCATACATCCAACCCTGAATGATGTCCGGTTTAAGGTTTCTGATAAGTTTTATTAAATGCCATGCTCCTTTTGGAGTTGGTTTGTGTGGGGACATTCTCAGACAGAATACCGGGACACCCAATTCCTTTATTGACTCTGCCAAGGCTCCCTCATCTTTCAACGACACAACAACATGATCAAAGCACTCCAGGCTTTTGGTAGAGAGCAATTTGGAGAGCATCATTTCCGCTCCACCCCTGTTCAAGCCGCTACTGATATGGCAGATTTTCAAACAAATCTCCTTTTGAAT
>CAZLLG010000347.1:0-3978 GCA_964560275.1 uncultured Eubacteriales bacterium
AAAAGTGTTGACCTTGTTAAAGGACACACAGGGCTGGAAAACGTCCACTAGCGCATATCCTTTATGAGATATCGCTTGTTTTAAAATCTCTTTTGTCTGTTGAGTATTCCCGGCAAAGACACGAGCAACAAAAGATGCGTCCAATGAGATGGCGAGGGCCAAAGGATTGAAAGGTTCGAGAAAAACTCCCTTGACCTGGACCGGCGTCCGAAATCCTAATTGGCTTGTAGGTGAAGCCTGGCCCTTGGTTAGACCATAGACCATATTATTATGAACAATGTTGGTGATATTTGGATTCCGGCGGATCGTGTGAATGAAATGATTCCCTCCCTCACCATACATATCCCCATCCCCGCTTTCGGCAATAACGACGAGTCCAGGATTCACCACTTTAATGGCTGTAGCTGGAGGAAGCGCCCGACCATGAAGCCCATTAAAAAAATGAGTTTTCAGGTAGTGCGGAATCTTGGCGGCCTGACCAATTCCTGAAACAAGAACAAGGTTTTCCGGTCTAAGAGAAAGATCAGATAAAGCTTGTTTGAGTATCTTTAGAATATTAAAATTTCCACAGCCGGGGCACCAGGCATTATCGATACCCTCTCTATCAAAAACGTGTGAATTCATCTGTGCTCTCCTAACTTAGACACTTCTGTATTTTTTCGACGATCTCTTCAACCGAAAACGGCATGCCGCTGTATTTCAAGATTTTTTTTTCAATCTCTATCCCGGCATGAAGTTTTATCAAATTTCCAAATTGTCCCGTGGCATTTCCTTCGACAAGTATTGTCTTTTCCGCCTTCTTTAAAAACTCTTTTAATTTGACGGGCAGAGGAAAGACCTGGTTAAAATGGAGAAGGGCTGTATCATTTTTTTCTAGTTTTGAGAGGGCCTCCTTTATCGTATGAAACGAGGATCCCCAGCCAAGGACTAAAAATCGATAATTTTCTGGGCCAACCAAGACAGGAGGAATCATTTCTTCCTTTATGGCATCCTGCTTTTTCAGCCTCTTGTCCACCATTTTAGTCCTCAGTTCGAGATTTTCAGTAATGTGCCCTGATTCATCATGCTCATCGCTGTCGACACCGACCAATCCATCCCCAAATCCCGGGATTCCGCGTGGGGAAATTCCACTGTCTGTTAAAGAAAATCTCCTGTATTCTTTGGTTGTCTTTATGATGTGTCTTTCAAATTTGATCCGATCCAGGTCAAACGGAGGTGTATTGTAGTAGGAATCGACAAAATACTGGTCGGTAAGGATGAAAACCGGCACCTGATATTTATCGGCAAGCTCAAACGCCTTTTGAGTGAGATAAAATGCGTCATCCAAACTTCCTGGTGCAAGAATTATCCTTGGAAATTCACCATGGCCAGAATAGAGGACAAGTTCCAAGTCTGCCTGTTCCGTTCGTGTAGGCAGCCCAGTGGCCGGACCCGGCCTCTGAGCCACATGGAAAACAACAGGAGTTTCGATCATCCCTGCCAGGCTGACGCCTTCTGTCATGAGGGCAAAACCTCCTCCTGACGTCGTAACCAGCGCTCTCGCCCCAGCATATGAAGCACCGAGGGCCATGTTGACTGCACAAATCTCATCTTCAGCCTGTTCTACGACAATGTCAAAATTGTCTGTTTGATGAGCGAGAAAAACCATAACTCCTGTCGAAGGCGACATCGGATAAGAGGATAGAAAATCACATCCTCCCCCTAAGGCTCCCAGCCCTACAGCTTCCGCCCCATTGACAAGGATTTCATCCTTAATCTTAAAATCTTTCTCCAAATTGATACGCAACTTATTTGTTTTTAAATAATTTTTTCCAATCTCATAACCCTTAGCCAGGGCAATCTTATTATTCTGAACAATTGTCTCCCCTTTTCGTGAAAACATCTCTTGTATAAAATCGAACAGAATGCTTTCATCAGCAGAAAACAGTCCCAGAATTACACCGGCAGCCAAAATATTCTGGTAAATTTTCCCTCCAATTTCCGAAGCCATTTCAGCAAAAGGGATATCGATGTCCCCTTTTTCCGCAAGAATTTGCGTGGACGAAGAGATCCGAGTTTTTAAATGAGAAATCGCATCCTTATGGAAAGGGACAAGAATATCGATTCTATCGGTATAAGCAGATACTCTGCGGGAGGAAATTCTAATTTCTGTAGAATTCATTCCTCCCCGAACTCGAGACATATACTCTTTTGTTGCAAATACATGATATCCAGACAGCTTGAGACCATGGACTAGAATATTCTCGACGGTTTGGATCCCCTGGCCTGCCTGGCCGCAGAGGACAATGGAAATATCCCCTCTTTCAACTCCGGTCATCTGATTTATCAGCCTCTCTTCCCTAATTAAAAATATGAATCTCGCAGTCCTCGGCTTCTATTTCCAGTGTCCATGTCTTCCAAACCTTTGTTTCACCTGTCCATGCCAGAACGGCAGACACACCAAATTTCTCTGGAAGGTAGCTTACTTTTCCATCTGCAAAAACGTCCCCCCCCTGCTCAGCAGGATTTCGAAGCTTGATCTTTACATTTCTGGCCGCTTTGTCCCCGATATTCAAAAGATACACTCTTAGAGTTCTTGGCTGGACGAGAATATTGGGATCATCGGCCCCCCGATTGGGTTCCGCCCAAATGGGGGAAGACACAATGGTCGCTTTCTTGTGCTGTTTTGAGAAAAATCGATGGATAAGTAGGGCTTTTTCGGAGATTCCGGTCCCATCTGATGGAAAATTAAAAAATTGCTCGCACAATTGATCGGCATTAGTCAGCAGCTCAGGACTGGCGCTGGGTGCAAAAAATCCTATTCCTGGAGACTCGGGAGCGATGAGGCGGACAAATCGCATCTGCTGCTCCACCTCTTCTTTTGTGTCTGCCCACTTGTTTTTGTCTTCGGGTTTTCCGGAACTCAATCCCAAAGCGACGATACTTTTTCCGAGAATATTGTGCATTCTTGCCACATAAACCTGAGTGGCTAGCCACCAGTAATCGCTATCATCGCTGACATAGCCCTCCATAAGAACCAGAGAGACGACATCCCTGTAGGCTTCGGCCAGGACATGAGAAATGGGACCTCTCATCTGCCAAACAGCCAGATCCAAATCGGGTTTTTTCTCTTTTGTTGTCCTGAGAATCTTTGCACTTTTTTGATCGGTTTTACCCCCAAAATCAAATCCAAATTCATCAATAGACACCACGGGATTCGGATCGCCCCCATAGTTGCGGTTCACTAAAATTTCGACCGCTTTGTCCACAGGCGATTTCAGCACTTTCGGATCGTGCTTTCCAATAAACGTAAATGCAATAATCTTTTCCTGACCTAGAACCTTATTTTTCTTTTTCTGGATTGCCGTGGCGTTAAAAATGAATCCACAGAAAATTAAAGCGATAACCAATAGCTTTTTCATAGGAATACTTTTTTTATTATCGCAGTAAAAAAAAGTATCGCGAGAAATGAGCAGATCATCTTGTTAAAGTTTGAGGAAGGTGCAGTTGAAAACTTTAGGCCTTCCGCTGCCGTCACACTTGATCTCCCCTCTTAAAAAACAAGTGGGGGGAGAGCCGAATGTTTGCCCTTTCATCTCCCCGACACCCTCTAAAAGACCTGTCTCGTCTTCAAAGAGAAAAAAATATTTCTGGCCATTGGACGTTCCCTTTAGACGGGCATCCACCACTCTGACAATCAGCTCCACCTCACATCCCGCATGCTGGGCCAAATCTCTTATCCTCAAAGGAGGCCTTTTTCCTGTATAGAGGGAGAGAGAATCCCCTTCCGGATCGAATCCAAGGGATTCGACAACCATCCTTTCCTTCTGCCTTGAGCTCAGATCCGAAACCTCCCCCATCCCCTCCAGGCCTCTAAAATAACGGAGAATCTGCTCTTAACATGTGCATGACCTTTCCGCGATCATCGACTAGCTGCTTTAATTCCTGTATTATGAGACCCTCAATCCTATCCGCAGATTTCGCAGATCACACAGATTC
>CAZLLG010000348.1:0-3977 GCA_964560275.1 uncultured Eubacteriales bacterium
CTTAGATGAGTAAACGTTAGAAGCTTCGGTCAGGTTTTTATATGAGCCAACACGTACTTTTTGGTTTCGCTGTGGAAAATATGTTTTATTGAGTGTTTTATTAAGCAGAGGAGAGAGGCCGATGAAAAAACCGCTTGCTTTTATAATTGTTGGGCTTCTGTGGACAGGATTTGTTTGGTCAAAAGATATGGTCGAATCGGGGTTCAGAAAACAGTTTCCTCTCGAAGCGTCTTTTGTCGCTCATGCTGTGACCAAACCTTTTGCTGGTCTTGTCCTCAGTCCTCTTCACCCAGGATTTACAGTAGGGACAGAATATGTCTATTCTGAGGGAAAAAATGGTCGATTGTTTCAGAGTTTGCATGCGGGTTATTTTGACCATGAATTCAGCGCCAAAGCATTTTTTTTTCAGACCGGATTAGGATACCGCTATACCCTCGGATTCGGCTTCTTTGCCGATACGGACGTAGGTCTTGGATATCTTCACTCATTCCATCCTACAGAGATCTTTGCCCAGAACGATTTAGGAGAATATGAGCGGATTAAGGACAAAGGCAAGGCAAGTTTCATGATTTCTCTAGCTTTGGGCATAGGGGTTGATTTTTCACAAAAGCTGGGTTGGCCGGTAAGCCTTTTTTTCCGGTTTCAGCCTTTCATTCAAATCCCTCATAGTGATATGGCACCGATATTTCCACAATCCTTTGTCCACTTTGGTACCAGGGTGCAGCTATGGCAAGGGAGGCTCTATCGATGAAAAAGAAAAATAGGATCTTTAAATTCGTGTTAGCTGTTGTAGGAATTGCGGTCCTGTGCTTTTTAGCTCAGGATTCTCTAAGCTTTCAATTTTCGAATTCTAAACGCAAGGTCAGAACATCAAATCCATTTGCCTCTCTCTATCAACCTATCCTTGAGGAGTTTCGTCTTGCCGGGCATCCGGGTGTAGGGGCCTTTATACGAACGCGTGAAGAAGGAATCTGGAACGGGACAGCCGGATATGCTCGCATCGAGGACCACACTCCAGTGCTCCCCGGGAACCTTTTCAACTCGCTCAGTTCAGCGAAGGCATACCTCGCTGCAGCGGTCTTGATGCTCTGGGAAGAAGGTTGGATCGACCTCGACGCTTGCATTGACCAGTATCTCCCTGACAGTATTTGTGACCGGATCGCCAACGGCCATTCAGCGACGGTCCTTCAGCTTCTTAAACACACATCCGGAATACCGGACAGCGATGAAAAAAGACCAGACATAGAACTTCTAAACGATCCGTATTCCTGGACATGGCAGGATATTCTGGAAGGTATCTACGGGCTGCCCCCTTTATTTCCGCCTGGGACAAATTTAGAATACAGATCGAGTAATTTTATGCTGCTGGCTATCATCATCGACGAATTAACCGGCAGCCATGCTAATTTCTTAAGTACACGGATTTTTTTGCCGTTGAGTCTTCTCGATACCTATTATAAGCTGGAGGCAAACCTGCCCTGTCCGCCGGACCTTGTCGATCTCTATTTCGACAGGTACGGAGATGGAAATTTGGAGAATGCAACAGATGTGCTGTGCACACTCTATTTTAACTCCCATTACGGGAGCTCAGGTATTTCTGCAACACTAGAGGATTGTGCTCTTTTTATGGAAAATTTAATGGACGGGAATATCATTGGTCCGGATTCCCTGGCGATAATGACCAGTCCCTCCTTTCCTGGTTTTGAATGGCGCGGCCTGGGAATAGGGGTCATCGATTGGATTGACAACCAAGGAATCCCTCATCAATTTTATGAGATGGCCGGTTCCGGTGCAGAAGGCATGGCGCAGACACGTTATTTTCCTATTGAAGGCGTTACGATCTCTATCGGGACAAATGTGGGGAGCACCAACCGCCCCAACGCACACGAAAACTTTTACAAACTGCTCAATGATTTGACAAGTGCAGTTTTTGAGGGCCGCGTCATTCAAACCGTTTCCAGAGATAAAAAAGTCAGAAAAAAATCACTAGGAAAACATTTTTTCAATACCAAAGATTCTCGCTAGAAACGCAGCTCTTGGCTTAGGTGAGATAAATTCTGGAATATTTTTTCTGAAAGCTCTACTGTCAAGGATCCCGTTCCGCAGCTGGGCGTGAGCAGACATTGTTGCCATATCAAATCCTTATCTATGCCTTTTCCTGCCAGGTTGTCGATATGGACTTCCAGTTTTGTTTTTAACGAGTCGACGGTCTCATCTAAAATTTTCTCCGATGTTGGAACGATTCCCCAGGCTATAACACCATTCTTTTCCAGAAAAGCCTTAACCTGTTCTGGATAATAACCGATTGTGTCGCCAAATTCATAAGCGTCAAAATTGATGATGTCCACTCCGGCATCGATCAGAATAGGCCATTCCGTGTTTCCGCAGCAGTGCGTGCCGACAAGAGCTCCCTCCTGATGGATAGCTTCGACCACTTCATTCAAATGTTCGACAACTTCTGTCTTCTGGACACTGACATAGGTCGATGAACCAAACGCTGAAAGGATAGGCTCGTCGACAAAACAGATCTGTTTGAATCCAAAAGGTTTGAATCTATCTAGAAGCCAGCGCGCTTTCATGGTGATGCCTTTGACCACCGTGTCTCTGAAGATGTCGTTGTAATAGATGGCGCGTTTATTCTCATCGACAGTGGCCAATCCAAACGTGATTGGTCCTGTGACTTGATGTTTAAAGTAGAGCAGGGAAGGGGGGAGTGCCGCTTTTAATTTTTCTTCCATGGCATAGAGGCCGCGGCTGAAATCTGAAGAAATGCGGAAATAGTCAAGATTGTCCATAACGACATTTTCATAAAATTTTTCAAGTTCACTTGTTGGATCTCCACTCGTGTTGATAATCATCTTACTTTTTGCTTCGTCTAAGACAACACATGGAAAACCCTCGCTGTACTGGATTTCCATCTGTTCACGAAAATTCGCGTTAGACAGCTGCGGCCAGACGGGAATTTCAGGAATGGTCTCGAGGATCCGGTCACAAGCCTTATCGGCCTCTAGATCAGGAAAACTCCCGATGCCGGTTGCTATACATTTAGGATGAAATGTCATTCTCTTCTTCCCTAATTAATTGGGGACTGTCCCCAATTTCCTGTCCCCAATTGATGAGTAGATGGTTTGAAATTCTTTTTTCAACTGCGAGTCTAGGCTGTCAATGAGAGGTAAGCCGTCCCTGTCAGAATTGCCGATGATCTGACTGAAAGAAATGCTGCCGAGATATTCGACTTGAGCAAACTGCTTCTTTATCCATATAGCTTGTTCTCCGCTCTGGATCTTATTCCCGATGATATTGAAATTTTCTATCCCAATTTCTCTACCGAGTTTAATAATGGTTTTGGCTGTTTGGATACTTCTCTGACCGGGCTCTACGACAATAACCATGGAGTCTATGGATTGAGCGGTCGCTCTTCCAAGGTGCTCGATGCCGGCTTCCATATCCACGATAATAACTTCATTCCTGTTGATCAGAATCTCGGACAGGAGACTCCGGAGGAGGACATTTTCGGGGCAGGCACAGCCATCTCCTCCTCTTTCAATGCTTCCCATCACTAACACCTTGATTCCACGTACGGATATACAGAAATCTTCGGGGATGTCACTGACTGTAGGATTAAGTTTAAATAGCTGTCCGAACTGTTGCGGTTTAGCCCCTGTGCGCTCCTGTATCAGCTTACGCTGAGCAGAAATAGGGGAGAGCCCAGTCAATAGCTCTTCTGATGCTCCTAGAGCTTCTGCGAGGTTGGCATCGGGATCGCCATCTACGGCGAGCACATCATAACCGCTGTTTTTAAAAAAATGAGAAAGGACAGCAGCAATGGTTGTTTTTCCAGTTCCACCCTTTCCCGTGATTGCAATCTTCATCAGGCTATTCTAGAAAAATGAGACAATTTTATCAAATGTAATAATCCTTCTGTTGCAGCAACGCGATAACTTCCGGATTGAGCAAAGCAATAATTTCCGGTTTAG
>CAZLLG010000349.1:0-3918 GCA_964560275.1 uncultured Eubacteriales bacterium
AAGATCTAGATGGCCTGCATCTCAAATGGGGTGATAATGAACAGGTGAGACGGGTTATCGAACAAATTGTCTACCGCCATGGAGTCGGGGACAGACTTGCAGATGGAGCAAAAAAAGTCTCGATGGATTTTGGACTAGAAGCCCAAAAACTGGTGATGCAGGTCAAAGGCTTGGATATCATCTGTGGCGATCCACGAGGAATCAAAGCCTATGGGCTCACTTATGCCGTTGCATCGAGAGGAGCAGATCACTTACGTGCAGAACCATATTTTGAGCTGACAGATCGAAAAACTGAAGCTAAAAAAAGATTCGGAACAGAAAAAGCCGCTGACAGACTAGCCGAAGAAGGCAAAGCTGCACTTGTGACCTACTCAGAAAAGATTGCCCTTCTTACGGATTCACTCACGATGTGCAAGAATATCGGATTGTGTATGGATGTCCTCAACTTTGAGAATGCCGGAGCACTTCTTTACCATGGAGTGGGTGTGGATTATTCAGCTGAAAACCTACAGGAAATTCTTGGCGATTCCATTGATCTTGATTTTAAACTGAACAGAAAATTTGGATTAAAAAAAGAAGACGATACACTTCCTGAAAGATTCCTGAAAGAGCCGCTTAAAGAAGGTCCGACAAAAGGTTCCACCGTTAAAATTAAAAAGATGGTCGATGAATATTATGCGCTCCATGGATGGAAGGATTGAAAAGAGAGACATTTACTTCGGCCTTTGGTCTTTTGATGACTATGATTGGAGTGGCCGTTGGCCTGGGGGCGGTGTGGCGTTTTCCATACATGGTGGGAAAATTCGGAGGAGCTGCTTTTGTTTTATTTTACATGCTGGTTGTGTCCTTCATTGGCATTCCGGCCCTCATGGTCGAATGGACATTGGGCCGACACACGCGGCGTGGCACTCTAGGTGCCTATAGCAAGGCGGGACTTCCAGGTGGGAAGGTCGTGGGTGCCTTCCTTTTTGTTATAGTTTTAATCGCTACGGGATATTATTCCAATGCAATCGGATGGGTGGGATTTCATGCAATTGGAGAGCTGGTAAAAATTATTCCGGTAAATTTAAATCCGGAATTGATTCTCCCCCCTCAAGAAGGTTTTAACATCACCTCTTTACTGCTTCAATTGTTCATGACAGCTATGGTCATTTTTTGTTGCGCGATTGTTCTGAATAAGGGATTAAGGAAGGGCATTGAAAAAACGAGCAAAGTGATCGTCCCCGCACTTTTTTTTATATTAGTTGTGATCATTTTGAGGTCGATCACTCTCCCCGGATCTGGAGAAGGAATCAGATGGTATATAGGACACTTCAGTTTTGGCGGACTCACTCCATCAGTCATGGCTGCCGCTTTGGGAATGGCGTTTTTTTCTATGTCGCTTGGAGGGACTTTTATGGTTATCTATGGATCCTACCTCAATAAGGAAGCCAAAATTCCAAAGATGGCCATATTTACCGGTCTAGGAGCAGCCCTGGCTGGTATTCTGGCAGGATTTGCGATATTCCCTGCTGTTTTTTCTTTTGGATTGAAGCCAAGTTCCGGCCCAAATTTAATATTTTCAACACTGCCACAGACATTTTCTCAAATGCCCGCAGGGTGGTTGTTTGGCACACTCTTCTTTTTTGGCTTGTTTGGAGCAGCTTTTTTATCCGATATTGCAGCATTCGAAGTGCTAGTAGGGGGTCTCACCGATAATACAAAGATTTCGAGGAGAAAAGCGATATGGGCCGTGTGTCTTATTGTTTTTTTTCTGGCTGTTCCGCCAATGATAAATTTTAAAATCTTCGTTCCATGGGATCTCACTTTTGGCTCGGGGATGCAGGTTTTGGGGTCACTCTTGGCTGTAGTCACCGCAGTTTGGTGCATTAAGAGAGCGGAAATGTTGAAAGAACTGTCAAAGGGTCAATCCAAAGCAGCACCAAAATTCCTTTACATGTGGATGAAGTTTGCCGTTCCTGCTGCTATCCTCTTTGTGGGCATCAACTGGCTTCTTGAATCCGTTTTTCACACAAATATCTTCAGTTGATATCTCTATTAAAATGCGTTTATAATGTGCGACACCTTGTAGCTCTCATTGTCGTAAGTGAGAGAGATGACATCAAATCTGCATTCCACATCCTGGATGTCATGAAGGGCACAGTAACCCAAAGCAACTTTCCTCAATTGCTTTTGCTTTGCATCGGTGACGGCCTCTTCAGGGAATCCAAATCTATGGCTTCTTCGAGACTTTACTTCGAGGAAGACGAGTGTTTTTTGGTCATAGGCGATGATATCGATTTCTCCCCTAAAGAAGCAGAAGCCTTGTTCGACGATCTTAAAATTTTTTCCCTTGAGAAACTGAAGAGCTGCTTCTTCTCCGGCTTTACCTAACTTAAAAGAAGATGCCTCACTTATTTTCACAGCGGCTATTTCTTTTTCCAGCGGACAGTCCCATCTTTGGTGTCTTCAAGTATTATTCCCAAGGCATATAGTTCATCCCGGATCTGATCAGAAAGTTTGAACTTTTTTTCTTTCCTAGCCTGCTGTCTGGCGTTAATCTTTTCCATAATTTCAGGGGCCAAACTGTCCTCTTTCTTTTCTTTGAGGACACCTAAAACGGTATTGATCTTGTTCACAGCCGCAAAAATCTTCTCTGAATCCCTGGAAAAAATTTCGTCTCTGGTCATCATCACATTAAAACGTTTGATCATGTCAAAAAAGGCCGTAAGAGCCACAGAAATATTGAGATCATCGCAGAGGCCCGATGTGAATCTCTTCTTCATAGTATCGACCGTCTTGCCCACATCGGCATTCTCTCCTTCTTCAAATGGCCGGTGGTTGAGTTCATAGACAAAATCTTTAATCCTCTGTAATGAGGATTGGGCCTGTCCGCAGGCGTCAAAAGTGAAATTAAGCATTTTCCTGTAATGAGTGGACAGCAGCAGCAATCTTAAAGCCATGGGATCATATCCTTTGTTCATGAGATATTTAAGCGTGAACTGATTCCCTTTTGACTTGGCCATTTTTTCGCCATCGACAATGAGATGATGGCAGTGGATCCAGTAGTTGACAAAGGGGTGCCCAAATGCGGCCTCGGATTGTGCGATTTCGTTTTCATGATGGGGAAATATGTTGTCCACTCCGCCGCAGTGAATATCGAAGGTTTCTCCAAGATACTTTGAACTCATGGCTGAACACTCGATATGCCAACCGGGCCTCCCATCTCCAATATCGGTTTCCCAGAAAGGTTCGCCGGTTTTTTTCTCTTTCCAAAGTGCAAAATCGTGGATATTTTCCTTTTCGTAATCATCGGAATCCACTCTATCATCTGGTCTCAGTTCTCGTTTATCTATGTTTGAAAGACGACCATATTCCGGAAATTTCTCAATGCTAAAATAAATTGAACCATTTTTTCTATAAGCGAATCCTCTGTCCAGAAGTCGTTGAATAAGCTTAACCATTTCAGGTATGTGGTCTGTAGCTCGAGGATAGTAATCCGCTTTGAGGATATTTAAAGTGTCTAGATCACTATGAAAGGCATCAATATATTTTTTCGTATACTCTTGAATCGGCACACCTTCCTCTCGGGCACCTTTAATTGTTTTGTCGTCCACATCTGTAATATTCATCACGTGTCTCACTTTGAATCCAAGGAATAGGAGCAAACGCTTGAGAAGGTCTTCGAACATGTAGGCTCGTGAGTTGCCTATATGCGAGTAATTGTAGACTGTGGGACCGCATGTATAGAGCTTAACCTCTCCTTTTTCCAGTGGTCGGAAGGATTCAATTTTTCCTGAAAGAGTATTAAATAGCTTCAACATGACCCTATTATTAAAAATATCAATCAAATGAGTCAACCTTGAAAATGAAGTTAGCTTTTGTCTTGCTTGCTAGAAAATATTATGTGATAATTCATGTCCGATTTAAACAAAAAAA
>CAZLLG010000350.1:0-3870 GCA_964560275.1 uncultured Eubacteriales bacterium
AAATATGAGAATGTGATTGTTGGATCTCTCGAAACAAACTGCTATCTCATTTATTGTGAGGAGACTCTAGAATGTGCAGTTATGGATCCCGGTGCAGAGCCCGAAAAGATTATCCGGGCCATCGATGGAAAGAGCCTTAAGCCTGTAGTTTTGATCAACACTCACGGCCATGTGGATCATGTCGGAGCGAATAAAGATATCAAGGAAAGATATGAAATTCCTCTTTTAATTCATTCTGCGGATGCTCCCATGCTCAAGAGTATTCTACAATCCGGGCTTGGATTTTTCCTTGGAGCAAAGGCATCCCCTTCCCCTGATCGTTTGCTAGAAGAGGGAGATGAGGTGAAAATTGGTACCAGCTCTCTTAAAACAATCCATACTCCCGGCCACTCTCCAGGGGGTCTGTGTTTTGTCTATGAAAAACTTCTTTTTTCTGGTGACACGCTCTTTTGTGGTGGCGTGGGGCGAACGGATCTTCCAGGAGGTTCGTGGGAGACGATGATGGATTCTATAAAAAATAAAATCCTGACACTATCCGATGAGACCATTGTTTTTCCAGGCCATGGTCCTCATACGACCGTCGGTCAGGAACGCCATATGAATCCATTTATCCGATGACAAAGCCTCCTTTATCGCCTGAAAATTCTCTTCAGATTTTTCTAGAATACCTGTCTGTCGAAAAGGGACTCTCATTGAATACGTGCCAATCTTACGCTCGGGATATTCAAAAGCTTATGGATTTTCTGGAGGGGGAGAAAATCATCTGGCAGAAAGCTGTCGAAAAAGATCTGGTCAAGTTTATCCATTTCCAAAGCCGCTTGGGACTGTCCGCCAGGTCTTTGGCTCGTCTTCTTTCCTCTCTGAGATCGTATTATTCCTTTTTTATCCTAGATGGGATTATTAAGGTCAATCCTACCGTCAATCTCTCGGCCCCAAAACTTTGGTTTTCCCTTCCAAAATTTTTATCGGTCAAGGATGTCGAACATCTCCTCAAGCAGCCCGATGAAAAGGAAATCATGGGCTGCAGAGATAAGGCTATGCTGGAACTTCTCTATGCCACAGGACTGCGTGTTTCAGAGCTTGTCTCGCTCAAAGTGAACGACGTTAATTTGGAGAGCGGATTTCTTGTCTGTAAAGGCAAGGGAGACAAGGAGCGGATCGTTCCTCTTGGGAATTCTGCTTCCTTGGCTGTGAAAAATTACTTGAAGGCGGCCAGGCGGAAGCTTTGGAAAAAAGAAATCGACAATCTCTTTCTCACGACACGCGGAGGAGCCTTTACGCGGCAGGGATTCTGGAAGATGTTGAAGGAATACGGGAAACAAGCCGGTATGGCGCAGAAAGTCAGTCCGCATATACTTCGTCATTCCTTCGCAACACATCTTTTAGAGCGAGGCGCCGATCTCAGGTCCGTTCAACTAATGCTTGGTCACAGCCAGATCACGACCACTCAAATCTATACGCATGTGACTAGAAAACATCTTCGAAAAGTTTATGATAAATTCCATCCCCGTGCCTAAAGTGATATCCCGAGTGTTGACATCAAAAAGGATCTTTGCTAAATTAACCATTCAGTTTAATAAGTGAACTCAATAGTCTAATTAATAAACTATAAGGTTTTAATCATGATAAAAAAGTACTCACGTGATGAAAGAAGAAAACATAGAGCAGAGGACAACCGGCTATTTATTCTTGAGGCGGCAGAAAAAGTGTTCTCCCAGAGAGGGTATTCCCTGACAACAGTGGATGAAATAGCCGCAGAAGCTCAGTTTTCAAAAGCAACACTCTACAGATATTTCAAGAGCAAACGAGACATTTTTTTCGATGTCATTCTGAATTCCTTTGAAGAAGTCAGTCAGGAATTGGAGGCACTCAAAAATAAAGAATTAAGTGCTGGAGAAAAACTTAAAGAACTCATTCAACTGCTCCTTCAAGTTTTTTCAAAGAAGAAAAGTGTCTCCCGGATCTTTTACACGGAAAAAGATGCAATGAAGAAAATATTGGGGATGGATCCGAAAGAACTTTTGTCTCACTCGTCTGTACATAAACGCATCCCTAAGGGTTTTATAGAGAAAGGAAAGGAATTTTCTAAAGCCATCACATTCACTATCCAGGAAGGTATTGACGCCGGAGAGTTTAGAGACATGGATGCAGAAGAAGCCAGTGAATTCCTCGAAGCTCTGCTCCGAGGTTTTTCGATTGGAGAAATTTTTAGAGAGCGAACATTCAGTATAGAAAAGACCTCGACACTTCTCTATGATTTTTTCTTGAATGGAATAAAAAATTTATCACACATCAAATAAGGAGAGAAAAATGAAGAAATTTGGGAAATTAATGTTATGCACGGTCCTCATTTTTGCATTCTCACTTTTTACGTTTTCACAAGAAAAAATGACACTGACTCTAATGGACAGTATTCAACTTGCTCTGTCCCAGAATCCTTCTCATCTGGCTTCCGAGGAACGAGTTGAAGGGGCCAAATCGATGATCAAAGAAGCCACGGCAGGTTTTTTCCCTTCCTTGAGTGCTACAGGTCTCCGTAACCTGAAGGAAAAAGTTTTTATACTGGAGTTTCCCTCTTTTATTCCTGGAGAGCCCCCTCAAGAAGTAGAGATGGATTTTACGAGAGATAACCAGCTCTCATTTTCTCTCTCTGTTCCGTTATACACAGGCGGACGGTTGGCCTCAGGTTATAAACAGGCAAAATATAACCATTTGTCAACAGAAGAATCCATGAAACAGTCGGAATATATGACAGTATTCAATACAAAAAGAGCCTTTTTTGGAGTGCTTCTTGCTCATGAGTTTGTCAAAGTTTCAGAGGAAGCCGTAAGTGTTGCCGAAAAACATCTTCGTAATGTGAAAACCATGTATGAGGTAGGTATGGCCTCCAAATTTGACCTTTTGAGATCTGAAGTCCAGTTGGCCAATTTAAAACCCCAACAGATTCGAGCAAAAAACAGTCTCAAGGTTGCAGAACTCAGTTTAAAGACTCTCCTTGGGTTGGATTTGTCCCAATCCATAGAAATTCAAGGTGAATTGACCTTTGAGCCTATTGATCCAAATCTGGAGGAGGCATTGACATCCGCTCTGATAAAAAGACCTGAAATCCAACAGCTCAAGTACCAGGAGATGATGGCCGGTGAAATGCTGAAAATGTCAAAAGCCTCGAAATTTCCTACTGTGGCAGTCCAGGGTGCTTACAACATTTGGGCAGACAGATTGACATTAAAGGGAGACGATTGGCAGTCCTATTATTCCGTTAATTTGGCTTTGTCCGTTCCGATTTTTAATGGTTTTGTAGCTGACGCCCAGATTGCACAGTCAAAATCCCTTATCAAAGAACTCGAATTCAGCAAAAAAGGCCTGGAAGACATGATCCTCTTTGAAGTCCGACAGGCTGTTTTAAAACTTTCTGAAGCCAGGGAATCCCTTATGTCTCAGGAAAAAAATGTGGAACAGGCGATGGAAAGCCTGCGGATTGCAGAGTTGAATTTTTCGGAGGGACTGGCGACAACCTTGGATGTCAGTTCGGTTCAAGCGGCTCTGACACAGGCCAAAACCAACTATTCGCAGGCCCTTTATGACTATGTCATGTCCAAAGCTGAATTGGATAAGGCCATCGGTGTGGGATTAATAAATTAAACGATTATTAGAATGGGATGTTTTTCGTTGATAAATGAAATTTGGGAGGAAAATGATGAAGAAATCTTTAAGAACAAAAATATTAACATTGGTTTTTGCGGTTTTATTTATATTATCCTGTCAGCCTCCTGCTTCTCAGGAAGAGGAGATCAAGGAGAGTTTTGGCGCTGCTCTAGTCAAGGTCTATGAAGTCAAAGAAGAGAGAATTTCCGAAAACCTTTTTTACCC
>CAZLLG010000351.1:0-3831 GCA_964560275.1 uncultured Eubacteriales bacterium
GATCGATGATTGGAATGGAGTATCCTGTGGATAAACCTTTTTTCTGGCGGGGTGTCTTTCCAATCTGACAATTAGCTGTTATCAAAAAAAGAGTCAATAAAATGTAGATAACATGATTTTGGCAGTTTTTATTCATGGCTAAACCTCTTTATTAAATTAATAATCCTCAAAAAGAACTCTTTTATCTCCCTCCAAATCTGTCGCGTAATGCAGAAAGCTCTCTCCTGCTGCTCCAAACAGAACAGAGAAGCCAAAATGTTTAAACTTGTCACCTTTAGCGGACAAATGTTTAGGGGATATTCCACAGCATACAAGAACAACAATCGCACAGACAATAACTTTTTTCATTTCAAGAGCTGAACCGAGTTTATTTTATATGTATAATAGGAAATAGCTCAAGTGTTAGTTCGATAAGGGGAAGATTTAATGAAAAAATTAAAAATTGGAATAGTCGTTGTTTTATTGATTATATCCTGCCGGCCTTCTGGAGACAAAAAAAATGGGGAAACCGTAAACCTGTCCGGAACTGTTCGAAATGCAAAAAATAATTCCGTAAAAATTGGAGAGAATTCTGTTCGCCTCGATGAGCAGGGAGCCTTTAAATACCAGTTTAACCTCAATGAAGCCGGTTATTTCATTTTCGACAGTGGGGAGAAATTTTCTCTTTTTATCACTCCCGGGGACAATCTCTTTCTTGAAACCGACATGGAAAATTTCCTTTCTACACTGAGTTTTTCAGGGGAGGGCGCGGCAGTAAATAACTTTTTAAAAAATCAGACAGTTCGGGAAGAAGAACACAGTTCATCTATCGCTCCTCTTATCGATCAGATATTTTCCTTAGAAGAAGAGGAATTTGTTGCCAAACTCGATTCTTTCAATGCCCTCTTTCTGAATCCGTTGAATGAATTCCTTAAAGAACATGCTAATATAGAAAAGAAATTTTCCAGATACGAAAACGCCAAACTTCTCTATTCATGGGCCGAAGGGCGGTTAGCTTATCCTCAAATCCATCGACGCGTGACACAAGATGATTCCTTTAAGCTGAGCGAAAATTATTATGATTTTTTATCTTTTCTGGATTTAAATGATCCTGACTTGCTCGAAGTGAATGAATTCAGATCATTTTTATCCGCGTACCTTGATCACAAAAAGTTTGAACTCAAAGAAAAAGAGCCCAACATTCTTTCTATGGATAACCAGAACACATATCTTCAATTTAGGATTGTACTTGAGTTATTTTCTAATCCAACAATAAAAAACCTGTATCTGTTTGAGTCGATGAAGAACCAGATTGAAAATTATGGAATTTTAGGAACAGAATATCTGATGGAGGATTTTAGAGCGAACTGCACGGACGAAAAATACCTGGAAGAGATTGGTTCGCTGTACGACAATGATGTGTCTATCAGGAAAGATGCCGAAACTATCATATATAAAACAATCGGGACTGTTCCTCTGGAAATGCATCTATTTCTTCCAGAAGATAGTTTTCCTAGTGCCAGGAGACATCCGGCCATCGTTTTTTTTCACGGCGGAGGGTGGTCTGTGGGAAAGGCCGAATGGGCATTCAGCCGATGCAAGTATTTTGCTTCAAGAGGTTTGGTGGCTGCCTCGGCTCAGTATCGCTTGATAGATCGCCATGGAATATCACCAATAGAGTGTGTTGCGGATGCCAAATCTGCGATCCGCTGGATTCGCCAGAATGCGGATAGGTTTAATATTGATCCGGCCCAGATTGTGGCTGGGGGCTGGTCAGCCGGAGGACACATTGCTGCTTGTGCCGCAATCATTAAAGATTTTGACGAATCCAAGGAAAATAAAAACATAAGCTCGGTTCCCAATGCTTTGGTGTTGTGGTTTCCTGCTGTTTATCTTAAAGAGGACTTTTGGTTCAAACAGATTCTACAAGGCCGTGTTCAAGTCGAGGAGATAAGTCCGACACAAAATATCCGGACCGGGCTCCCTCCAGCCATAATTTTTCAGGGTACGGCGGACACAACGGTTCCTTTTTACGGAGTAAAAATCTTTTCCGACCAAATGAAAAATGCAGGCAACCGATGTGATCTTCATGTCTATGAAGGACGCGAGCATCTCTTCCACAGGAATCCAGATGACTATAGTGATACCATGATCAAGGCAGACAGGTTTCTCTCCTCGCTCGGTTTTATTAAGGGGAATCCAGATATTGATTGGTTCAATAGATAGCAGAGATTTCAAACTGTCCGATAACGGACGCAGATTGTTAAGAAATCATACAGTTTTTAACAAAATTATCGGTCTTTTCAAGAATATGGCCTGAAAAACAAAGTGGCACACATCTTGCATATTTGTTTAAGGATTCCATGAGAGGAGTGGACTAATGATGAAATTAGTGTTGGTTCTTGTATTGACAATTATCTCTCTTATTCTCGTGTTTGGTTCCTTATAAAAAGAAAACGAGGGGATGTGATGATAATCAGCCAAAAGCTGTTGATTGCTCTTCTATTACTCTTGCTGCTCCTTTTCCTTTTTTGAACCTCTCGCAAAGGGAGCAAGAGTAGAATTCCTAAGTATTTGGAATAAAGGATATCTAAAATTGTATATTCTATCTTCTAAAATGTTGATATCAGAAAAGAGTGGCTCTTGAAGAAACTCAGCAGTTTTCTTTTATTATTTGGACTCTTTATACAATTTTCCTGTGTAAATCAAGAAAATTCGAAAGATGTGAGGAGTGGGGTCATTGGAGGTATTAAACATGTTTATAATTCATCAGAACCTTTAAAAGGCCGAATATCTCTTGAAGTGGCAAGGATTTTTGAAATAGATTCTCTGAGTGCAGATCCATCCAAACCGATATTTTTCCATCAAGTGGCACAAGAATCTGCCGGCTATAGTTATTTTGCCGATAATCATACACCCCATATTCATATATTCAATGAAAAGGGAGTGTGGATACAGAGTTTTTCTGTAAAAGGAGATGGCCCGGGTGAATTTTCTCGCATGGGAGATCTTCAGATTGTGAACAACCAGATTTGGATTGCGGGCAACTGGCCTTTGAAGATTGCCAGATATAATGCCGATGGAAAATTAATCTCTGATTGGATCTCTGATAAATTTTATAATTTTTACTTGATGACCTGGATCATCGAACACAATCGTTTTCTCACCGTGTCTTTTCACCAGGATGAAATGTTTGGGAGTCCAGAGAGAAGAAGAGTTTCGACACTGATTGACAGAGAGGAAAATGTGCTGCAAACGTATTTTAATCGCTCGAAAGCCGGGCCAATGATTCTGACTGTCGGTAAAGACAGACCGCTGCAGGTGGCTTTTCGTCACCCAGTCATTGTTCCCAGGATTCTCCATGCATTTGATTACAATAAGGAAATCCTTTATTGTCTCTTCAACCGAGAATACAGGGTTGAACTGAAGAATCTTGCGGGAAAGACTTTGATGATTGTTTATAGAGACCACGAAGACATAAAGGTGAATAGTAAGGATAAGGTTGGACTGATTGATTTACTGGCAACAAAGATGTCTCCCCAAGTTAAAGCCGAGGTGGAAGAGAAACTTCCAGATGTTTTTTGTGCTATTTCAGGGATAGTTCCTCTCAATAATGGATATTTTGCCCTAAAGAGAGTGACTGGTGCAAAATCTGTCGAACTGGATATATTTGATCAAGAAGGCCGATATATTTATTTGATTGCTCCTTCCGAAGAGATTTCAGACCTGGAATCTTTCCATTTTTTCGAAGACTCCGCAGGACAAATTGTTCATTTTGAAGACAGAGACGTCTACACAAAATACCGGGTAACAAACCTCCCTGAAATCTACTGAGCTCAAAACCAACAAGAT
>CAZLLG010000352.1:0-3813 GCA_964560275.1 uncultured Eubacteriales bacterium
ATACGAGCACCTCCGGGAGTGAGTTGAGGAACGCAGGTGTTTCCAAAAAAAAGAATGATCAATCCGAGAGAGAAAATGAGGAGATAACTTCCTGTGAAAAAATTGCTTTTAGTGAAATTTTTCATGCTCCCAAAGCCTCCATAGATGGTAATTCTCTTTACCTGCGCTTATACCATAGGAGATGTTGAAGGTCAATTTGCAGAACTGAAATGCTCCTATTTTAGTTTAGGGAACTTTTTCTTATGAATACCGTAAATATAGAGACATGAAACTTTTGAAAAAAAAGGAGAACTCTATGCTAAAAATGTCGAAAGGAATTTTTGTTGTTTTTGTCTTGTGCCTTTATCTTTCCTCAATCGCTGCTGCCACATTGATTCAAGAAAAACAGGTTGATACCAAAAAACTCTACGAAGAAATTTCGGGAACATATGACTTTGATATGGATGGTCAGGTCACCGTTCTCATCTTCTACGTCAAAGACGGAATTCTATATGGAACATCAGAGGACGACGATGAAGAAGTGGAAATTCTGCCTGTTGAGTTGGAGAAACTGTCGTTTGAAGCCACAGATATGGATGGACAGTTCTATGAAATCACATTTTTTAGAGACGAAGATGACCAAGTCGCTAAATGTGTGATCCTCACCGATGGAATGGAAATCGAAGGGATAAAAAGATAAAAATCAGGTCGTTTAAATAGGAATGATTCAGGTTAGAGGTTCTTGAGAAGTGCCTTGTAGCGTGGAGGTTCTCTGAGCGGATCTAGATCGGGATCCTTTTTAATCCATTTCTGTGTAAGCCTGCCGTATAGTGCTGTTCTTCGAGGAGAAAACGTTGCATAGGAAAAAAAGATTGTGTTATAAAACAAAAGAGTTCAATGGCCTATCTTATCCTGCAGCGCGAAAATAACCAGAAGAAGACTATTCAAATTGCTAGTTCCCCTGTCACTATTGGAAGAAATCCTGCACATGATGTTGCCTTGACTGATCCTTTTCTGTCGAGAGACCATGCAAAAATATTAATGTTGAAGGATGGCACTTTTGAAATCCATGACATTGGAGCCAAATCTCCTGTTAGGATCAATGGGAAAATTATTTCCAAACATAAATTGAAAGATGGGGATAAGATTGTGCTCGGCCATTCTGAACTCATTTTCAAATTAGAAGAGCCCACTCATGTCGAATTCCTCCCTGCTGAAGAGATGTCCCAAGAGTCGGTTGAAATCACCTCTCTGGATGCCCAAAAAACCGTTTCATTTTCAACCTCAGATTTTGACTCGAGAGACCTCGTTACTCTTCATAAAGATCATCAGAGACTCATGTTGCTGTATGAATTTGGGAAAACTGTCAACTCACACCTGGAGGATCCCTTATTTTTGCTGGATGAGATTATGAATGCTGCATTTAAAATGCTGAATGCCGAACGAGGCTTTGTCGCACTTGTTGAAGAGAAAACAGGAAAACTCACGAGTGAGCTTGTCCGGGATGTCACAGCCGACAAGGAACCTGAAAAGCTGGAAGTGAGCCGGACGATTGTCCATAAAGTTGTCAACGAACGTGTGTCAATTATGACCATCAATGCCAAAAAAGACAGTGAATTCCGTGAAGTCAAAAGTGTCCATAAGTACAATATTCGCTCCGCGATATGTTCGCCCCTGCTCTTTAGAGGAGAGGTCCTGGGTGTGGTCTATCTAGATAATAGAGCGGCGGAGGGAAGTTTTTCGCAGGAAGATTTGATGTTTATGATGGCCATGTGCCATCAGGCAGGAATCGCTATGGGCAATGCCTATCTTCATCGTTATGTCGCCCAGGAAAATGAACGTTTAGGAAAGGCTCTCAAGACAGAATATCAAATACTTGGTGAATCACCCCAGATGAAAGTTGTTTTTAATGCAATGAAAAAGGTGGCGCCATCGGATATCACGGTCCTTCTGGAAGGGGAAACCGGAACAGGAAAAGAGCTTGTTGCCCGTGCTATTCATTCCCTTTCCCCGAGGAATGAACAAAATTTTGTAGCCGTCAATTGTGCGGCCATTCCCAAGGAATTGATAGAGAGCGAGCTGTTTGGACACGAAAAAGGGGCGTTTACGGGAGCAACATCTGCACGACAGGGCAAATTTCAAATGGCTCATAATGGAACCATCTTTCTCGACGAGATCGGAGATATGAGCATGGACACACAGTCCAAAGTGCTCCGGATCCTTGAGCAAAAAGAACTTCAGAAAGTCGGGGGATCGACTACGATCAAAGTCGATGTGCGCGTGATTGCTGCGACAAACAAAGATTTAAAAAAAGCTGTGGATGAGGCAAAATTCAGGGAAGACCTTTTTTACAGATTAAATGTTGTTTCGATTCATTTGCCTGCTCTACGGGAGAGAAAAAGCGATATTTTGGCTCTGGCCGATTATTTTGTAGGGGGAAGAGTAAAAAAGATTTCCTCCCAAGCTCAAAAACTCCTCCTCTCTCATGCCTGGCCCGGCAATGTCAGGGAATTAAAAAATTGTATCGAACGAGCCGTTGTGATGGGGAATGGTGAACTCATTCAGCCTGAAGACTTCCCTCTTCAACTGCGTCTGGGGAAACAGGAAATTTCTTCTCCTCTTGAATCGCTCGATTTGCTTGAAGAAGACCACATTGTCCGTGTACTTAGGCACACGAACTGGCATAAAAGTGAAGCCGCTAAAATCCTGGGAATAACTCGACAGACGCTGGATAACAAAATCGATAAGTACAATATTCACAAATAATCAACTCATTAGATGTCTAGCAATTAGGCATTTTATATATAAGATTTCTTTTTTTAAGAACACTCCACAGATAAGGAATGTTTCGTTTCAGCTAAATTTGGATCCCTCATGATATTTTCTAAGCGATGGTTTGCGTCTAATAAAATCACGCAAGGAGATATGCATGAATACAAAGAAGAAGCCTGGGCCTGAATCGATTGTTCGGGAGATTAAACGAAGGACCCGTCGCAAGTATTCAGCTGAAGAGAAGATCCGAATTGTCCTTGAAGGGTTTGGGATAAGGATAAACCGATATATGAAAGACTCTCAATCTGAAAAAATGGAGGTAATCCGCATTGTCGAAGAGTCCAACCCAAGTATCCGAAACACTCTCCAGCAGATCGATATCAGCCGCAGCACATTTTACGAATGGTACAAGCGGTATCTGGAGTATGGCTATGAAGGGCTGGCTCCCAAACATAAGACACCGCTTCAGTTCTGGAATGCCATTCCGGAATGGGAAAAGCAGCGGAGAGTAGAAATCGCCAAACAATACCCTGAAAAGTCCTGCCGGGAGGTCGCCTTTCATATACAGATAAAGAAGGCTAATTTATCTCAGAATCAAGCGTTTTCCGCATCCTCAAATCACACGATCTAGTTACCTCTCCAGTCTACACTGTGATCTCAGCCAAAGATCACTTCGAACATCCCACTACCCGGGTTAATGAGTTGTGGCAGACGGATTTTACATATCTAAAGGTCACCTCTTGGGGATGGTATTATCTGATAACGGTTCTCGATGGTTATTCCCGCTACATCATCTCCTGGCAACTCTGTAAAACAATGAAGGATGAGGATGCAAAAATCACTCTGGATCAGGCAATTGCTAAAACCGGAGTCCAACATATCCATGTCTTCCATCGTCCAAAACTGTTCTCAGACAATGGGCCATGCTTTATCTCAGTGGAGCTCAAAAACTATTTAAGCCAGAATGATATGCGGCACATCCGGATCAGAACCTATCATCCCATGACCCAAGGATATGGAAAGCCTATCGTTATGGAGAGTCCATCGCTTAATGCACTGCAA
>CAZLLG010000353.1:0-3804 GCA_964560275.1 uncultured Eubacteriales bacterium
CACAAGCTGGATGATGTGCAATCCTCCTGAACCAGGCGGAGGGATACTGTAGAGAGTATAATCCTTATATGTGACTTTTAATGGCTCCTGCTCGATAGGCTGGAAATTGGAAAGGTCCTCAAGCGATAGAATTCCTCCCATGTCCTGGACGGCTTTCACGATTTTTTTTGCGATGTCCCTCTCATAAAATTCCTCGATACCATTGACGGCGATTCTTGTAAATGTCTTGGCTAGCTCAGTATTGGTGAACAGATCACCTGGTTCAAAAGGAAATCCATCATTGAGATAGCAGCTTTTTTCGCCCGAATTTTTAAGGAGTTTTTCGTACTCATCCTTGTTGATCTTACTGAATGTGTCGCTCAGTTCGAAGCCAGTTTCCGCTATGTCCACCGCCTTTTTTATGACAGCACTGGAGTCTTTTGTGCCATATTTTTTTAAGGCAAAATTCCATCCTGCTAGGGCTCCAGGGACACCTACAGACAGGCCGTGCTCTCTGCGGAGTTCAATACTGGTTTCTCCCCCATCTATCTTGAACATTTCAGGAAAAGCGCCGGAGGGTGCTTTTTCACGAAAATTGATTACAGTGACTTTTTTTTCACTGGCCAGATAGATGACCATAAATCCTCCTCCTCCAATACCCGAGGCGAAGGGTTCGGCAGCGTTTAAGGCAAAAGCAGTGGCAATGGCTGCATCCACAGCGTTCCCACCCTCTTTAAGCATGTCCAATCCCGCTTGTGCAGCTAGGGGATGAGCGGCCACGACCATGCCTTTTTGTCCAAAAACATTGAAAGGCTGGTGTTTGTCAGAGGGGAGGGGTTGGTTGTCTTTGACGTTTGGTGAACAGGAGTGGATCAGCCACAGAGAAAAAATGAGAGGGAGAAAGGCCGAAATTTTAAAATGCCGAAATTTATTCAGCATCTTGCTTTTCTTCCAAAATTTTCGAAATCTCCTCCTGTGAAGGAAGGTCTTTCAGGCTTTCCAAGCCGAAATAAGACAGAAACCTGTTGGACGTTCTGTAGATCAGAGGTTTTCCGGGGCTCTTTTTTCTCCCGATGATTTTTACCAAACGTTTTTGAAGGAGTGTTTTAAGAGAATGAGTTGAATCCACACCCCGAAATGCCGAGATTTCAGCCAGAGTTAGGGGCTGATGATAGGCCACTGTTGACAGTGTTTCCATGGCGGCTATGGACAGCCGGTTCTTTCTTTCAACACGAAGAAGTTGTCTGATCCAAGGGTCGTACTCGATTTTTGTAGAAAACATGTAGCCGCCGGCAGCCTGGACGATCTGAATGCCTCTGTTTTCCAAATTATAGTCATAGATAAGTTCATCGAGGGCATTTTGGATGTCCTCGGATGAAAAATCAGTCAAAAGAGTGCGAATTTTTTCTAGAGGTAATGGCTCGATAGAGATGAAAATTAAAGTCTCGAGGATGTTTCTTAAGTTGGATGTCATGTTGGGCTCTCTTTCCGCAGCCAGACTTTGATGGTATGGAAGAGGCTTTCCTGGATCGCGACAACAATTCTGGCTTTGATCAGTTCTAAAAGACAGAAGAAGGACAAAAAAGCTTCAGAAATGGTTTTCTGCTGGTTGAAGTATTCGATAAAGTCGAGAAAAGAATGTTTTTTTAGATAGTCCATCATCTCTTCCATCTTTTCTTCGTGGGTCACTTCCTTCCCTTTAATCGTTCTCATGTTCTCCCGCTCTCTCTTTTTCATAAGTGTAAAAAAGGCTTCTGCCAGGTCGAACAGGGAGATTTCTGTCAGTTCCAATTCCTCTTCTCTATTGCTTGGAGGGAGGAAGGTCCTCTGCCATTTTTGCAGTTCTTCATTTTCTTTTGCTCTCAGGAGGGAGCCCGCAGCCTTAATCTTTTGATAGCCCAGAAGTCTGTCGACTAGGATCTTTCGTGGATCCTCCATATCGTATTCCGGAACGGTCTCCCGGGGCAGGAGCATTTGGGATTTAATGTAGATCAAGAGGGCGGCGAAAAGAAGAAATTCCGCTTCCCGTTCCAAATTTATTTTTTCTTTCTGGTCTAGGTAATTTAAGTAATCTTTAGTGATCGCTGAGATGGGGATATCGTGGATATCAATTTTTTTCTTTCTAATAAGAAATAGGAGAAGGTCCAACGGGCCTTGAAAGGCCTCTAGTTTGACCTGGTAACTTTCAGATGTGTCCATTCACGACTATCAAAGCTCAGAAGCCCAGCGCGGACCGGACCTCTTTCATTGTTTTCTGCGCATCTTTACGTGCTCTTTTGTTCCCCTCCTCGAGAGTCTCCCAGACCAGATCCGGGTTGCTCTCAAGCACTCTTCTTTTTTCCCAAAACGGATTAAGAATCTGGATGATGCTTTCGATGACCACGAGCTTGCAGTCCAGACAGCCTATTCCGGCTTTGCGGCACCCTTCAGCCAGTTCATCTCTTTTTTCTTTCAATAAAAATGCTTTATGAAGTGTAAATACAGGACAGTCATCGGGTTCTCCAGGATCTGACCGTCTTTTACGCCGGACATCTGTTTTCATTGTGGAGATTTTCTGGCGAATCACGTCCCGGGAATCCTTGAGATTTATGGCATTTCCGAAAGATTTGCTCATCTTCCGCCCATCGGTCCCTGATAATTTGGGGACTTCGGTCAGCAGCATCTGAGGTTCTGGAAAAACGTTGCCGAAGAGGCGGTTAAAGCGTCGTGTGATCTCCCGGGCGAGTTCAAGATGGTAGGCCTGGTCTTCTCCTACTGGCACTATCTCCGCTTTATAGAGGATAATGTCGGCCGTCTGGAGAACGGGATAGCCAAGAAAACCATAGGTATTGAGATCTTTTTCGGGAAGCTCTTTCTGCATTTCTTTAAACGTGGGGACTCTCTGGAGCCAGGGCAGGGGGATGATCATGGACAGCAGAAGATGGAGTTCGGCATGTTCTTGAACTTCGGATTGGACAAAGATTGTGCACTTTTTCGGATCCAGCCCGATGCTCAACCAATCGGCAGCCACTTCAAATGTGTTTTCTCTTACGGAGACGGATTTCATGTATTCAGAAGAGAATCCATGCCAAGTGACAATGGAGTAATAGCATCTGTACTTGTCCTGAAGTTTGAGCCAGTTGCGCAGCGCACCGGCCAGATGACCCAGGTGGCATGGGCCTGTCGGCCGAAGCCCGCTGAATACGGTTTTTGTCAAATTGTCGTTTTGGTTTTCGATCATTTTAGAATTCAATTAGCAAAAAAACAATGGTTTGGACCGGTACAAAAATAATCTTAAAAAAACCGATCCAGAGAAGACCGATAATAATGAAAAATCCATATGGTCTGATTTTTTCGTATTTTTCGATGGCTTCTTCCGAAAGAAATCCCATCAGTATTCCGCTCCCATCTAGGGGGGGAATGGGAATGAGGTTGAAAATGGCCAAAACTGCATTGATGAGCATTCCATACAACAGAATCATGCCAAGTCCCTGGGCCATTTGGAGTTGGCCCGGAGAGCCCGGGTTAACGTAGAATGCCGCTTGAAATAATTTTGGGCTTGCGAATTTTAGTATCCGGATAATAATAAAAAAACCTATAATTGCTGCAAAATTTGCGAGCGGGCCGGCAAATGAAATCCAAAGATTGTCTCGTCGGGGATTTCTGAGATTCATGGGATTGACGGGCACGGGTTTGGCCCATCCGATGAGAGGGATCGGGAAACCCGAAAATATTGACAAGAGTGGAATCAGTACAGTTCCAATAGGATCGATATGTGGGATGGGATTGATGGTCACCCGTCCCATTTGAAAAGCGGTCAAATCGCCGAATTGTTTTGCTACCCAT
>CAZLLG010000354.1:0-3786 GCA_964560275.1 uncultured Eubacteriales bacterium
AGTTGGTACGATATGCAGCTTAAGTACCATCACGGAAATCAGGATGCTTACGGTGTTCTTAACCAAAATGACGATCCTTGATGACTGATGTAAGATAAGGATGTCTTTTCATCAAAGAAGTTTCCTTCCGTATCATGGCCTTCAACCCGAGTCGGGAGACTGAGATTGAATCCTTTTTCCTTGACCTTTTGTTCATAGGATTTTTCTCCGAAAATATTATCTGGCATTTTTACTTCCTTTTTCCTCTTGGCATATGTAAGATCTCATAATCCTCGAACTGTTTCAATCACCCTTGTGGATGAAATTTGGGGTGATAATTTTTGTCCTCTTTTATAACCTCCCGTCTTTAACTCTACCATTGCTTTCCTGGGCTGTATTTGACAAAGACAGAGGGAGAATTTAGAATATCCGATAACTGGAACATGGAGAAAACAGTGAAAAATGATGATCGATTTGTTAAACAGATAACACTGAAGAGCGAGGATTTTTCTAAATGGTATTTGGAGATGATTCGCAAGACAGAGCTTGCCGACTACGCCCCGATGAAAGGTATGATGGTCATTCGGCCCTATGGATATGCAATTTGGGAAAACATCCAGAGACTCCTTGATAAGAGAATAAAAAAGACGGGCCATTCTAACGCCTATTTTCCACTTTTTATTCCTGAGAGTTTTCTTCAGAGGGAGACGGAACATCTTGAAGGATTTTCGCCTGAAGTTGCCTGGGTAACGTTAGGTGGGAGTGAAGAACTCGAAGAAAGGCTTGCCGTACGACCGACTTCGGAAGCTATCATTGGAAACATGTATTCAAAGTGGATCAAATCATGGCGGGATCTGCCTGTTTTGATCAACCAGTGGGCCAATATTGTAAGATGGGAAAAAGTGACGCGCCCGTTCTTAAGAACGACAGAATTTCTCTGGCAGGAAGGACATACGGCACACGGGACAGAACAGGAAGCCGTTGATGAAACCATGATGATCCTGGACCTGTATAAAGAGTTTGTCGAGACAGAATTGGCCATACCTGTGGTCTCCGGTAAGAAGTCAGAAATGGAAAGATTTGCAGGGGCATCGGATACCTATGCCATCGAGGCTCTTATGTCCGATGGAAAAGCACTGCAAATGGGGACGTCTCACTTTTTGGGTCAACATTTTTCAAAGGTTTTTAATATCCGGTATGAGGATAAAGATCAAAATCTTCAGTATGTTTGGCAGACGTCATGGGGAGTTTCTACGCGTCTGGTAGGCGCCCTTATCATGTCTCACGGAGATGATTCGGGTCTCAGATTGCCGCCGAATGTGGCACCCATTCAAATCGTTATCGTACCGATCTCTATAGGAAACTGGAAGGAAGAGGTTCTTCCCATAGCCAGAGATATTGAACACAAACTCATTCAACTTGGTTTACGGATTCAAGTTGATGATAGGGAGGAGTATACTCCGGGCTGGAAGTTTTCCGACTGGGAGATGAGAGGTGTCCCGCTGAGGCTGGAAATCGGACCCAGAGACATTAAAAATAAGCACGTTATTGCCGTGAGAAGGGATACTCTTAAAAAAGAACAAATCGGATTCGAAACATTGGGTGAGCAGATCCCATCTCTGCTTCAAGATATTCAAAACTCGCTTTTTGAGTCGGCCAAGAAGTTTCAAACTGAAAACACACATGATGTTTTAACCTATGACGAGTTTAAGAATCTCATGGACAATCAACGAGGACTCATCAGGACTTATTGGTGTGGGGAATCTGCGTGTGAGAGAAAAATCAAAGAAGAGACCATGGCTACTATCCGTATTGTTTTGCAAGATGATCCCCACAACAAGATAAAAGGCCGGTGTGTTCTCTGTGGTAAAAAATCCAGCGAAAGAGTCCTGTTCGCCAAAGCGTATTAACAGGCTTTTAGTACTAATCTTCTCTTAAGTTTTCAAGAAGACAATGAGTGAAGAAAATTTTAAAGAGAAAAGACAAAGGATGGTCGAGGGGCAGATCAAAGCGAGGGGGATCAAGGATACCAGTGTGCTTGCGGCCATGGAAAACGTGCCGCGGCATAAATTTGTCCCTGATAAGATTAGATCTCACGCCTATAATGATGAACCCCTCTCTATAGGTGAAGGACAGACAATATCGCAGCCCTACATTGTCGCTTATATGACAGAGGTTCTTCAGCTGGAGGAGAATAAAAAAGTTCTCGAAATCGGGACTGGATCGGGCTACCAGACAGCTGTTCTGGCAGAGATCGTTAAGGACGTTTATTCTATCGAGATCATTAAAAGCCTCTCAAGAAAGAGTCAGATCATTCTGGCGGAATTAGGGTATAATAATATTCAGTTTAAAGTCGGAGACGGATCATATGGATGGAAAGAGTTTGCTCCTTTTGATGCCATCATCGTGACGGCCGCACCGCGTGTAATCCCTCAAACTCTTCAAGAACAGCTGTCCATTGGTGGGAAACTTGTTGTTCCCGTAGGGGATACATTTCAGGACCTCATTCTGACTATAAGAAGCCGGAAAGGTTTCACGGAGAAAAAACTTTTGTCTGTTGGTTTTGTTCCGCTTGTTTCAACCCATTAAATAATATGAAAAGACAAACTGTTTTCGTATTCATGCTCGTACTGGTCTTTGTCTCTTTGTGGTCCAAAGTGAATTACGTGCGCATTTTTCTTCCCGATGGAGATACAATTTTTTCTGATTTGGCAGACACAGAAGAGAAGCGGGTTCGGGGACTCATGTTCCGGAACACCCTCAATGATGATCAGGGCATGCTGTTCGTCTTTGAAAAGGAAGGCCTTTATTCTTTCTGGATGAAGAACATGAATTTTGCGATCGACATTATCTGGCTGGACAAGTTTAAGAGAATCGTTCATCTCGAACGGGAGGTTCCTCCCTGTGAAAAAGAGCCTTGTCCATCTTATGTAACGGCTGTTCCAGCAAAATATGTGCTTGAACTAAAAGCCGGTAGTATAGAAAAGCGAAAACTCAAATTATACGACCAGCTTGATTTTATTCTTTAATGAAAAAATGGGGACAGTCCCTAATTAAAAAATGGGGACTGTCCCCATTTTTTAATTAGGGACTGTCCCCATTTTTTAATAGGTCGGTTTCTCCTATAAGATTAGCTAATTCTGAGGCCGCATTCTGGGGAGCATTTTTTTCTCCAAGGAGGCCCTTAATCCTTTTGAACTCTTGGATCATTTTTTCTTGTTTGTGTTGCGATCCAAGGATATCTTGAGTGACTTTAAAAATATTTTCGGAAGTGAATATTTTCTGGATCAATTCAGGAACAACTTCAACGCCGGACAAAATATTGACGATGCTGTATTTTTTCAATTTCAGGAGGTGGATTCCAAGATTATATGTCAATGATGACAGCCGGTAAAATGCAAGAAAGGGAGTTTCCAAAAGCGCCAATTCTAAATTCGCGGTGCCACAGGCGGAGAGAGCCATGTCACTGTAGCCCATAGCGTCATATCGATCCTCCGAGAGAGCAAGTATATTATTTAAACTGGGCGGGATATGCTTGATCACGAGATCTTTATCCAAATTTTCTGCAAGATTGAGGATGAACTGGACGTCAAAATTTTGGCTGATTTTTTCCATAGCTTTGATAAGGACAGGCATGTGATATTTGACTTCAGTTCTTCGGCTTCCCGGAAGGACACAAACAATCGTCTTTTCGTGATTTATCCTATGCTTATGGAAAAAATCTTCGCGGGACATGGAGACATCCACTTTATTAGCCAGCGGATGGCCAACGTACACCGCGGGAATTTCGTGTTTTCTATAAATATC
>CAZLLG010000355.1:0-3771 GCA_964560275.1 uncultured Eubacteriales bacterium
GTTGCAGGCGTTTTCGCCTGCATTCCAAAAACAAGAGTATTGGTTAAAAAAACAATAAGAGCGACCACATAAACATGCCGTGTGAGAATCCTTACTGGAAACTGTGTTTTCTTTTTCCTATCCATTAAATTTCCTCCTATTTTTTGAGAAGAATGGAGTTAAATATCCCGAGCCAAACATATCATTCCCCCACAAAAATTGTCAATTCAGGTTGAATAAAATTGGATTTTTTTTAAAAAAACTGTCAAAATAGCAGCACAAGGAGAAGGAACATGCTTAATAAGAAGGAAGCGCAAAGAAAATTCTTGTCTATCTCAAAGAACCTTGAAATTGAATTGGATGAAATTTTGTCCAATCGGAAAGGAGAAATTGAAAAAGAACTCCAAGAACAAATCCTCCGCATGAAGGAGGAAGCAGAGAAGAAGATCACAGACAAAACCGCAGAGATAAACAAGGAAAAACAAGGACTCAAGGAATATGCCTCGTTAATGGTCGAGCTTGAGGAGGAGGGCAATGAACTAAGGCAAACCATGGACAGCCATCTCAAAAAAGTCGCAAAATTCAGAAACGAAATTTGGGGACTCTTGGAATCTATGGGCAAAGAGTTTATGTCAGTGATGGAGCTAGAAAAGAATTACGAGAAGATTCAGAACGATGCTTTTCAGAGGGCGACGATCTTAAAAGAGCACCTCGAGGAAAAATTCGGGATTAAAAGTGTTGTCCCTGAAAAACACGTTTTCAGTGAAAAGCTCAAAATTGATTTAGCGCATGAGAATGAAAAACTGCAAAAAACAAAAGTGCTTATGGGCCCGTTAGACGTCTCGGAAGCTGAAGAAGACGCTTTAGGACTGGAACAGCCCGCTTAATTTGTCTTTATCCTACTCAGCCAGCAGCTCCTCAATGAGGGCGATGATTTGGTCTTTATTGGCCGGGTGAGTAAATAGTCTGGCGAACCCGTTTTTATCGATAATAACACTTGTGGGAATGCCTGTGATCCCATACTCCGGATCGAAGCAATCCCGGTCTGAAAAAGCGAGGGGCCATGTCACATTCTGGTATTGAATGAATTCCGGCATGAGCGCCAGCTCTTCCTCCACAGAAAGGTCAGTCACCCTGTCTTTCCCATGATTGGTCATGCTTCCTTGAAAACTGGTCACGCCAAGGATAAAGAGTCCTTTATCTTTATATGAAGCATGGATTTCGCGCAGTTCAGGAAATGTGCCGATGCATGGACCGCACCAGGTGGCCCAGAAGTCAATCATCACAACTTTCCCTCGCAGTCCTTCTAAGGTCACAGGATCTGTGTTAAAAAAATGCGTAAAAGAAAATCCGGGCGCTTCCTGATTGATGACATAAATCCGAGCTAACCCGGACTGCATTGTACGGGCCAGTGAATTGAAGCCATTTGTGGTTTGATTGTAAGCTTCGGCCTCCTCTTCACCATCAGGGACACTTTTTTCACGTTCTGCAGCGATATCTTCGAACTTTTTTTTGTAGCTTTCCAGCAGTTCAATAATTTCCTCTCTTCGATCAAGATCTAGATATGACTGATAGCGGCTGCCGAGAAGCCGGTAAGAAAAATAGGGATTATCGAAATTCAGGTAATCGATTTCAGCCTTGACAAGCTCTATTGCTTTTTCTTGATTGTTGTTTTCATTGTAATGCCTCGAAAGAATGGCCACTTGATTGTACAATCCAAAAGTGTCCTCAGGTGATGGAGCAAACTTAGCTCGGTAATCTTCCAGCATTCTTTCGTACAGTTCTGGATTGTTTTCGACATCGGGCACTTCCAAATCGATTAGCCTCTTGCTGGCTTCCCGGGCCGATAGATCTTTTCCTCGACCTACTTTGTGATAGATCTTCATGGCTTCATCATTTTTATCTGCCCAGGTTAAAAGCTCCCCATATTTTAGGGTTTCTTCTTTAGAAAGTCCCTTGGGATTCATATTTTCGATTTCTGCCAGCGTCAGTTCTTTGCGAGCTTCAGTATAGAGCTCATAGGTCTCTAGTTCTTTGTTTTTGCTTTTTTCTGAAAGGACTTTTCTGATATTATCCTGCACCTCGGAAGGTATAGGTTCTCCTCCCGCTTGTTCAGATTTACATCCAAATTGAAAAATTATTACAGATGTCATCAAAACACAGGTTAAGAATACGATCTTTTTCATGTTTAAACCTCTCTCTTTTTAAATCTTTACTAAAATATAGATTAAGGTGAAGAATTGCAAATTTGCTTTGTCTGCAGTAAATCCTTAAAATGGCGGCTTGGTTATTTCAATCTTGAGGTGTACGCGCCATGAAAACAAACTACGGATTTCTCGCCCCCTTTTCTAACACATCCTCAATCCGGATATTGCTCCTGTTTGTTCTTGTTCTTTGGATGAGTGGATGTCTTTCCACTACCAGCAGAAAAACAAACCAAGAACAGGTCAAAAAATGGCTGGCAGTTCATATTTTGGGCTATAACACCGATGCGGAACTTCAAGAATTGAAAAAGATCCTCCCTGCACTGGCAGAGTTGGGGGTCAACACTGTTATTTTCGAAGTCGACTATAATTTCGCTTTCAAATCTTTTCCGGAACTCAGAAGAGGAGAAAATCCTATAACAAAAAAAGCCGTGCGCAAATTTGTGAAAATCTGCAGAAACAACGGCATCCGGATAATCCCCGAATTCCAGTGTGTCGGTCATCAATCTTGGGCTGAAGAGACCTTCCCGCTGCTCACCGTGTACCCTCATTTTGATCTAACTCCTGGAGCCTTCGCTGGCAATAAAGATATCTACTGCCGAGAATGGGACGTTTTAAATCCGAAAATCTACACAATAGTCTTCAAATTGATAGACGAAATAATCGAAGCGTTTAAGGCCGATGCATTTCATGTCGGAATGGATGAGGTGTTCCTATTGGGGAGTGAGTTTTCTCCCTCAACCAAAGGACAGGATCCTGGAGATCTGTATGCAAAAGCGATCAATGACATACACCGTCATCTGGTTAAAACCAGAGAGATAGAAATGCTGATGTGGGGGGACCGCCTATTTGACGGAACTAACCAAGAGTTCGGAAAATGGGAGTCGTCTCTCAACGGCACCGCTGCTGCTGTGGATAAAATCCCAACAGATATCATCATCTGTCCCTGGCATTATGAAAAGATGGCTGCTTACCCTTCCCTTCCGATGTTTTTGAACAAGGGATTCCGTGTGCTGCCAACGAGCTGGAGGAATGTGGATGCCGTAAAAGAACTTATTCAATACAGCCAAAAGCTGGAAAATCCCAAAATGCTGGGCCATCTTTTTACGACCTGGGGAAAAACCAACCTTCTTGAATATGCACCCCTTCTTGAGGGTCTTAAACTATTTTATTGAAAAGAAAAAAATGGGGACAGTCCCCAATTATTTAATTGGGGACTGTCCCCATTTTTTTATTTTTTGGTTTTGGGGCCTACGAAAATTTCTATTTTTTTGTCAGGGGAAAGAATATCTTTAATAAAAACATTCATCTCTTCTGCTGTTATTTTGTCGACTTCCAAAAAAATCCTGTCCAAGAAAGAATATCCTAGACCCAAGGCTTCTAAGGAGAGCAGGGAAAACGTTCGATTTCGTTTTGTCTCAATCTCCCTAAAAAATGAACCTTTATAAAAAGCAAGATTTGCGGCGTGTGCTTTTTCTGAAACTCCCTCAGTAAGCAGGTTATCAAGAACTATTCTAAGGGCATCAAGAGCAGCATCCAGTTTTTCATTATCTGTCTCTAGATAAACCTCAAACAGTCCGCCCTCTTT
>CAZLLG010000356.1:0-3771 GCA_964560275.1 uncultured Eubacteriales bacterium
TATTGGCAGAAAAATCAGAAAGGTAAGGTGTCACTAATGTCCTGACCCTATACATTGACTGGACAAGCCCGATATTTTCGTTTAGAATGTCATCCGAGCGTCAAATCTGCCTTTAAAGATGTTGAGATTGAGGCTGTAACTCCTTAGGCTGCAACTAATTATGGTTGAACTGTCAGTTTTTTATTTAACTTGAGGGCGCGGTACCCAAGTGGCTAAGGGAGGGGTCTGCAAAACCTCGATTCGTCGGTTCGAATCCGACCCGCGCCTCCACATTCCCGTTTGACTTAAGAAAAAAATAGTTATATAGTTTTTTAAATTACTCCTGAAGGAGGATGTGAATGGATATCGTAGCAAGAGTTAAAGGAATTTTATTAAGACCAAAAGAAGAATGGGAAATAATAAAAGGAGAATCTTTTCCTGTCTCTACACTGTTCACATCGTATGCCGTTCTTCTGGCTGCCATCCCCGCTGTCTGCCAATTTATTGGTCTTAGCCTGATCGGGCGAAATATTCCGTGGAGGGGATTGACCAGATATGGTTTCGGCCGAACACTTTTTTATGCCATATTTCTTTATGTACTTTCTCTCGTTTCTGTCTATGCACTTGGTATCATTATCAATGCCCTAGCCCCTACGTTCTCATCAAAACAAAATCAGGAAAATGCCATGAAGATTGCCGTATTCAGCATGACGCCGGCTTGGATTGCAGGCGTTTTTTACCTGATTCCCTTCTTAGGCTGGTTGGCTTTTTTTGGAAGCCTCTATGCTATTTATCTGTTCTATCTCGGATTCACATCTTCCCTCATGGAAACTCCTTCTGATAAAGTGATCGGATATGTCGTTGTCAGTATTGTAGTGGCGGTCATATTGATAGCCATAGTTTGGGCTGTTTTGGGCGCTGTTTTTCTTGTGGGAACAGTTGGCAGGCTCTACTAAGATTTTAATTCATCCAAAATACTGAGGAAGGCATCCTGTGGAGATGGGGCCCGAGTAATAGGTCTTCCTATCACTAAATAATCAGCTCCTTTTTGTACAGCTTGAGCGGGAGTCAATATTCTTTTTTGATCTTGTGCTGCGGCCCACTGCGGCCGTATCCCCGGAGCCACAACAGCCAGATCTTTCTTGAAAGTTTTTTTAATCACCTCTATTTCCTTTGGGGAACAGACGATCCCTTCTATTCCTGATCGAAAAGCAAGGCGTGCTAGATTGAGAACTTGGCTTTTTGTGTCGGCAACAATACCAATTTCGTTTAATTGATCGTCTTTAAGGCTGGTAAGGACAGTGACAGCAAGCAGCAGCGGAGCTTTGCTCCCCACGTGTTCAGCCTCCTCTTTGGCCGCATGGACGGCATGGGTCATCATCTCCTTTCCCCCGGAAGCATGGAGAGTTATCATATGAATGCCCATCCGGACTCCCATCCGGACCGCTCCGGCAACCGTGTTTGGAATATCATGGAGTTTGAGATCGAGAAAAACATTTTTTCCAAGATCATGGAGATTATCGACCAGAGCGGGGCCTTCGAACGTAAAGAGCTGCAGGCCGACCTTAAAAATTTTTGTGTCTTTGAGTTGTCGAACAAGAGAGAGGGCCTCTTCTTTGTTGCTGACATCTAGAGCTACGATGATTTTTTCACCAATGTTATTTTTCATGGACGTGTATCCTTCTTGTTCGATCAAAAGGAGACATCAAGGGCTCCGACGAGGTCCTCCAGTTTATCGACACCTTGATTCAAACAGTAAAACTCCAGTTGCTTTATAATGTTGATCATGGCTTCTGGGTCGACAAAATTGGCCGTTCCCACTTCCACTGCCTTTGCTCCTGCCAATAAGTATTCTACAGCATCCAAGCCAGACATGATTCCCCCTATACCAAAAACAGGAATTGTGACATGCTGGGCGACCTGATAGACCATTCTTAAAGCAATCGGTTTTATGGCAGGTCCGCTGAGTCCTCCCATAATATTGGCTATTTTTGGCTTACGAGTTTTTGTGTCTATAGCCATGGCTAAAAAAGTGTTCACTAAAGAGATAGCATCTGCACCGCCTTCCTGAGCGCTCAAAGCAATCTCTACAATATTTGTCACGTTGGGTGAGAGTTTTGTGATCATAGGACGCTGACTAGTTTCTTTGACTTGTTTGACAATCGTATAGGTGTCTTCAGGAGAAAGGGCTGGGCAGCGGCCTTCTTTCTCAACGTTAGGGCAGGAAATGTTCAACTCATATGCGGCTATTCCATCGAAGCCATTCAAATAGTCCACCACCTCGATATATTCCTCGGAATTTTCACCGCAGACATTGACAAAGAGGGCGGTATTGTATTTTCTCAGCTGCGGGAGAATGTCTTCAACAAAATTTTTCATTCCGATGCCTGGAAGGCCGATGGCATTGATCAGTCCGCTGGATGTCTCTGCCAATCTGGGTGGGGGATTCCCTGGACGCGGCAGAGAGTAAAGACCTTTGATGACAAATCCGCCAATCTCGTTCAGATTGATGAATGAAGCGAATTCCAGGCCGTAGCTGAACGTGCCGCTGGCTGCAATGACCGGATTTTTTAACCGCATAAATCCAAGATCAACAGATAAATCTATCATATGTCTCTGTTTAGCCAGACGATGCTGTCGGCAGGAAAAACCGGGCCTTTTTCACAGGTTTTTTGCCATTCACTGTCCGTCGTGGTTTTTATTTTTGTTACGCATCCCCAGCATGCCCCGAATCCGCAGCCCATCATGGATTCAAGAGAGAATTCTGCGGATAAGTTCCTCTGTCTGCAAAGGTGGCCGGTTGTCTTCAGCATGGCTTCCGGACCACAGGCATAGATAAATTGGAAGGATTTTTTCTTGGTTTCTGTCTCAAATAGTTCTGTGACAAAACCGTGAAATCCAAAAGAACCATCATCTGTTGAGCAGAAAACGGGGATTTTATTCTCGAAAAACGTGTCTTTCAGTGGAAGGTCGTCCTGAGTTTTGCCCCCATAAAACACCGTAACACCGACTCCACTCCGGCGGAGCTCTTGCGCTAGAAAAAATAGTGGGGCGATCCCTCTTCCCCCACCGATTAATGCCACCTCTTTATCTTTGAGATCTCCATCAAAGGAAAAACCCTGTCCTAAGGGCCCAAGGATATCGAGAGAATCTTGAGTTGTTTTTTGACTCAGAAGAGCGGTTCCCAAACCGGATACCTGAAAAAAGATATCAATGGTGTCCAAATTCTTTGCGTGAATGCTCAAGGGACGGCGGAGGAGAGGATAATCTTGGGAGGAAACGCGGATCATGATGAATTGTCCAGGTGAAACCATGGATGCAATGATTGGGGACTTTATCGAAAGCCGGAAATATTCATCCCAATGTGCGATGCTGACAATTTGTGCCTTTGGATCTTTTTGCATAAAACCGGCTTAAAATACTCAGACAAAAGTATCAAAAATGCCTTACCATAGCAACTAAAACTTTGACATCGTCTGGGCTTTCTGAAATAATCGGGTGTTTCTGTGATAAGCTTATTTATGAGGCGGTTTTAAATGGAAATTTCTAGAAGAGGTCAGGACATTCAAGAGTCTCCAATACGAAAACTGAAGCCCTATGCCGACCAAGCGATTGCAGAGGGAGTGCGCGTCTATTTCATCAACATCGGCCAGCCCGATATCCCTACACCTCAGCCAGCATGGGATACCATAAGAAATTTCGATGAAAAAGTGCTCAGTTATGGGCCGGCACAGGGATTTTTAGACCTTAGGCAGGCCATGGCCGATTATTTTAGTCATTACAATATTCCCT
>CAZLLG010000357.1:0-1712 GCA_964560275.1 uncultured Eubacteriales bacterium
ATCTATAAGCAAGAGGGCTGTCTGAGATCCTTCATCATTTTGGGCATTCATATTTATTTGACTTAAGGTCATCAAGATTATCAAACACAAAACGAGATTCACAGACTTTTTCATATTTTTCTCCTGATTTGAATACGAAGAATTATACAATCGAAATCATTTTTTGTAAAAACGAAGGTTTGTGACACGCCCGGCATTGACGGTAAAAGAATCTATTTGGCTGCTGCCGTCTCGAAAAAAAATAAGTCTCATATTTCCGATCCTGAAAATATCTTTATAGTTGGTTTGTAGAGTGCCTCGAGGGGCGTTTCTGTGTGTGAAGCGCAGACTGTTCTTGATGAGTTCGATTTTGAACGTCGTATCGAGTTCATCGCTGGTGAATTCTCCCGTGTATTCTTGAAGTTCCTCCGGAGTCGGCTTGTTAGGTTCAAAAAATTTATAGGTGAGGACAGGGGTGTCTTCTTGAGTTATTTTTAGGTGTGTGGGCTGTCCTTCTTCCGATTTTTCAAATTTCAGAGAGATGATTTGGGAAATTCCTGTAAAGATAAATTCATTGTCCGAAAGAGCTCCAAGCGTATACCTCTGTCCCATTCCTGAAAATTCCAGATGGTCTTTGACCAGTCTTATTCTATAGTATGATCCTGAATCCGGATTTATGTAGTATCCCACTTTATCTTTGAGTTTGTCCTCCGGGAGTTCGATTGTTTTTAATTGTTCAAATTCATCCTCGGTTTGTTCTTCTTTAAAATTGTCCGCAAGATAGATGTCTGCGACTGTATAGGCCAAGCCCGAGGGATTGACCGAGTTAAGGTTGGAGAGAATAATCACAGAAAAATTTTGATCGGGGAAACGTGTCAGAGCCGACCTGTATCCTCCAAGAGCTCCGCCGTGTTCTTCGATCTTAAGCCCCTTGTAGGTCCCTAAATCTATGGCAAACGCATAGTCGAGCTCAACTCCGCTGTTGAGTTGGCCTTTTGTATGCATCAGATCATAAAGTTCCTTCCCTCCGACTTCAAAAGAGTAGAAATTTTGATCCCAACAGAAGAGATCCTCGACGGACGTGAAAAGCCCTCCCGAACCCACATTGTCGAATGTGGAGATAAAATTCCTGAACTGCCCCTTTCCGGCAGCCAGATACCCTGCTGCCCGGTTTTTGATCAACTGCATGTAGTCGTCATGGAAAAAAGAATTGTTCATGCCCAAGGGTTTGAAAATGAACTCGTTTGCATACTCACGCAGTGTTTTTCCACTGGCCCGTTGAACGATAACCGACAGCATAAAATAACCCGAATTGCTGTAGAGGTGTTCCTCTCCGGGCTTAAAATTGAGCTCTTTTTGGCGTGAGAGAAGGTCGAGAACGTCCTCTTCATGGAACGTGCCGAAGTCAATGCCGGCAATGCCAAGCAGCGTGAGATAATCCCGCATTCCGGATGTGTGGTGAATGAGATGCCTCACTGTTATAGGTGTTTCGTATTCGGAAATTTCCGGAACGTATTTTCGAATATCGTCATCGAGGGACAGTTTGCCCTGGATGACCAGCAGTCCAATGCAGGCAGAAACAAACTGTTTGGAGACTGAACCGATGTAGAATACCGATTGAGGTCTGATAGGGACATCTAACTCGAGATTGGCCATTCCGTAACCACGTTTATAAATGATTCTTCCGTTCTGGATTATGGCGAGAGCGCAGCCAGGAGAATCTGTCTTATCCC
>CAZLLG010000357.1:1722-3761 GCA_964560275.1 uncultured Eubacteriales bacterium
GAATAGGGCATCGACCTTATCCGTTTTGTCATCTGAAAAAACCGGAGAAAGGTTTATGACAGATAGAAATATCAGCAGCAAAACACAAAATCTCAAGATGTTTTTTAAATTCAAAAAATCCTCCTTTTAGGACTTCCCTTTGATAATCCTCCACAGCCCGACAGCCGATACAATTGTAATGAGGCCGAAAATGATCCCCCCAAACAGAGCTGCATTGGGTTCGCCTTCTCCGAGGTTTGTCCCTACAAAAGCCATGGTGAAGCCGAAAAGTACAATCCAGATCCCGAGGAGAATCCATTTCCAAAAGGACATGATGTACCCCCGGTCCTCGGACCAGAATTTAAATCCGATGATAAACAAACAGGCAAAGATGCCCTCCAAAAACCAAAACAATCCGCTCCCAAAAAACTGCATCTGTTCCTCCTTAAAAATCGATAAAATCTTCGCTCCGTAGCCACCACGGAGGTTTTCTGTAGGACGCGTTCTCTCCACCCAGGGAGGGGATATAGTATTTTTGTGGATCCGGTCCCGGATATAAGCGTTTTTGTAAGGCCGTAAGAACGGTGTCAGAGAGTCCTGTGGGGTCATTCATGGTCACATCACGTGCAGTTTTGTGAAGCCAGTTGGATTTTCGTGTGTAGGGGCATACTGCGACACATATTCTGCAACCCATGCTTCCCAGGGTGGAATTCCAAAAGTTGAGACATTTTGCCGTGTCTAGTTTGTATCTCAAGTAACCTCTCACTTCCTCCATGTCGCCCATCGAGATGGCACCGCTCGGACAGTTTTCGGCACAGATTTTACATTTCTTGCAAAACCGCTGCACACCGAAGTCAATCGGTTTATCAGGTTTTAAAGGAAGGTTTGTGGTGATAACCGCCGGCCTAAAATTGTTTCCCAGTTCAGGGGTTATGATGATGGAGGGCCGGCCCTGTTCTCCCAGTCCTGCATCGATCACAATAGGAGGAACCATGAGGTCATAATCTGTCCCCGGAGTATGGGGCCGTGCAGCATATCCCAGCTGCTTGATAAAAGAGGCAACCCGAAAGGCAATAATTCTCGTCCGGGAGTAGGCATCGTTTGAGGTCCCATAGGTGGGATTGGCGTACATGGGATCCCAGGACATGGGAGAACCCACAACAATAGCATACTGCCAGTGCTTAGGAACCTCGATTTCTTGATCAGGTTCAAATCCTCTTCCGCGCATGGGATATAAATAGACCCAATCCGGATTTAACTTGGCGATGCCTACCAGAGTCGAGCCCAGCTCATGAGAGATTTTTTTGATCAGTTTTGACGATCTCTCAGGGCTTTTCATTTTTAGAGGCTCAACAGGTTTTCCTGTTCTCCTGTTTCTACGAAAGTCGGTTTCTTCCGGTGGCCGGTTGATTCGAGAAGGAGACACAGCGCCCATGGCATTTGACCAGGCCATTGCCAAGGTGAATGGATATCCATACTTCTGCATATCTGCTTGTTGTTTAGGCGCAATCTCCCTCATGTTGTAGAGATCCAGTTCCAAATCCTGAGGATTATTGCTGTAGTAGTCCTGGAGAATCGGGCTTAATCCATCGATTCCGGTTTCGTCCCTCCACTGCCTCTGGAAAGAGGGTCTTCTGGAAAAGATCACTTCGGTACGTGCATCGGCTCTTTTTGTTGGGCCAACTTTTTTGTAATGAGGTTTATCCACACTCCATCTTTTTCGGTTAAATGATTGCTGAGCTCCTTCATGTGTCTCCCATCCTGTATATGATTCCGGATCTTTTCCGGATTGATAGCCGAAAAAACCCATCCCCGCACCTCCCAATACAGCACTTCCTGCTCCAGCTCTTTTGAGAAATTGACGCCGATTGATTGTTTTTTTTGATTTTTTCTCGGCCATGTTGACTCCTTTCAGATGATTATTAAAAATAAAAGTTCATTCAAGAATAGCTTTCCCTAAAAGATAAAAAGGTATATCACAGGCACAAAATCAAGTCAAAAACCGATTTTGAAGGTGTCAAGGCAACGCAAAAACTTCCGGTTTTCGGCAACGCAAAAAC
>CAZLLG010000358.1:0-3715 GCA_964560275.1 uncultured Eubacteriales bacterium
AGGAATGAGGATGTCCGCTTCCTGGAAAAGGAGCTCTTCTTTTTCAAGACTTTTTCCGGGATGTTTGATCACACAGGCATGTTTTTCGACACAATCCAGGAGGCCCTGGACATCCATGCCTTTGTCGTCTACCAGACATCCGGAAACATCTGACACCGCGACAATTTTTGCCCCCATCTTTGAGAGAAAGTGGGCGGCATATCCACCGACATTTCCAAATCCCTGTATGGCGACCGTGGCTCCCTCTAAACTTTCATCGATGGCTTTATAATACTCCCTGATCGTTAAGGCCACACCGCGGCCCGTGGCCTCTTTTCTTCCCTTTGAACCTCCTAAAATCTCTGGTTTTCCCGTAACAATACTTGGTTCTGTGTATCCTTTAAACTGAGAAAATGTATCCATGATCCAAGCCATTGTTTTTGATGTGGTGTAGACATCTGGAGCGGGGATATCTATATGAGGCCCTAGTATTGGCATAATTTCACAGGTGTACCGCCGTGTCATCCTTTCCAGCTCGCTTTCAGACAGTTCGGTGGGATTACAGATGATCCCTCCCTTGGCCCCTCCGTAGGGAAGGTCGAGCAATGAACATTTCCAGGTCATCCATGCGGCCAGCGCGATCACTTCGTCCTCTGAAACATTGGGATGGTAGCGCACACCTCCCTTGGTTGGGCCCTTGGCATTGTTGTACTGGCAGCGGAATCCTGTAAATGTCTTCACCCGGCCATTGTCTAATTTAATTGGAACTGAGACTTTCAAGACACGCATGGGTTTTTCAATAATTTTTAGAAGATTTGGATCAAGGTCGATCTCCAGAGCGGCTTTATAGAGCTGTTTTTGCGCTTTTTCGGCAAGGCTGTCTTCAATCATCATTTCCTCCTTGTGGCATAAATATAGAACAGATTCTTTTTTGATGCAATAATCAAGCATCCCCTCTCCATGCTTTCAAGAGCGAGGTTAAAAAAGTGATTAGAATTACACAAGATGAAATCTGAAAAGGTGGAAGCGCTCCACTCGGATTTTTAACGCCGCCACGCCACCCATCCATTTAAGACTGCAGGTTTTTCCCCCTAAAAAGGTGGCGCTAGCGCAACTCCGCATGAATACTTTGCTCACCATTGAGAGAACTTCAAGAAGACGCGTACCACTTTTGCTGAAGTCTCCCGTGCTCAAACATACTCAGCGACCGACTCTGTCGGCTTCCCTTGATGAACAAAACTCGGTAAGGCTAAATCCTCCCGTGTGTCGCTTTTTCCATCCTCTTCAGAATTTATCTTCAATGATTTTTTCATCATCTATTTTGGTCTCTCCTTCCCAGAAATCTTTAAAATCATGGAAATGGAGATGTTTCAGGCTTGGTTAGAGGATGGACATGTATTTTTGGATTTCGAATGTATGGACTTGATTGTCGAATCCATGGGCGACATTCTTTTGATAGTCCTCAATTTCAACCTGTTTATTTGCGATAAATGTGTGGAAGATGTGATCACCCAGTGTTTCTTTTAGGAGGGAACTTTTTTGCATCGTTTTCACGGCTCCATCAAGATTCCGCGGGAGCGTCTGGATAGCAAGTTTTTTCTGCCGTGCCAAGCTCATTTTGTAGATGTTTTCTTCTATGGGTTCAGGAACCTGATATTTTTTTTCAATACCTTTTAGTCCGGCAGCCAGCATGGTTGCGAATGCCAAATACAGGTTGCAGGCGGGATCTGGAGAACGCAGTTCGACTCGAGTGGCACGTTCTTTTCCCGGTTGATATTCGGGAACCCGGATGTATGCGGAACGGTTTCTCTGTCCCCAGGCGATATAGACCGGAGCTTCGTACCCTTCAATCAATCGCTTGAATGAATTGACCCATTGGCAGTGGACAGCTGCGATTTCTTTTGCATGAACCATTAAGCCTGCGATATATTGAAGGGCCATTTCCGTGAGATGGTAGGAATTGGCTTGTTTGAAAAAAATGTTGTTCCCTTCTTTCCATAGAGATTGATGAATATGCATGCCGCTTCCATTCTGGCCGTTGAGGGGTTTAGGCATAAATGTGGCGTAAAGGCCGTGTTTGCGAACGACCTTTTTGACCATGTACCGGAACAGAGTGCAGACATCGGCCATCTCGAGAGCAGATAGATACTTCAAGTCGATCTCATGTTGGCTGTGAGCCACTTCATGATGGTCATACTCAGTTTCAATCCCCATTTTCTTTAAAAGAATTTGAATCTCCTTGCGCAGTTCACCATGCACACCGCTGAAAAAATACCCGCCATCATCCATTGGTGCGGCAGTTGTTTTATCAGGGAATATGAAAAATTCAAGTTCGGGACCTATTTTGAAATCCGTGATCCCAAATTCTTTGTGTCCCTTCGTGAGGATTTTCTTTAAGATGTATCGAGAATCTCCCTCATAGTGTTTTCCTTCGGGCGTAAGGATGTCTCCAAACATGATGGCTTCTCTCCAAAAAGTCCTGTCTTCAAAGCCTCTATATGTCCAAGGCAATACTCGAAAGGTTGTTGGATCTGGTTTGATGACCAGGTCGCTTTCTTCTATTCGAACGAAACCCTCTACCGAGGATCCATCGAATCCTTTCCCTTCCTTAAAGGTTTTTTCCAATTCCGCGCTTGGAATGGAAAAGTCCATCCGCCTTCCCAATATGTCCGGAAAAATAATGCGGATAAATTCGATTTTGTTTTTTGCATTTCCTACGATATCCAGCACCTGCCTTTCAGAGTCCAAACCAAAACATTCCTCGTCGGGGTATTCAATTTTGTTCATTGTTCCTCCTCGAATCAAAGAAAACAATAGTAGATATATTATGAATATTCAGTTACAAATGTCAAGAAAAAATAGACAAAATAAGTCATTTAATGTATAATTAGACAATATCTAAGACAATTGTGTGGAGGTAAAAATGGCTGATGAGTTGGATAAAAAAATCATACGATCTCTCAATGAAAACGCCAGAAAAAGCTTCCGTGAGGTGGCCAAGGATGTAGGGACATCTGTCACTGCCGTCATTCATCGAGTGAAGAAATTCGAGGAATCTGGAGTGATCAAGGGATATATTCCATTGGTTGACTCTGGATATTTTGGTATGGAGTTGATGGCGGTCATTGCACTCCGGATATCTCAGGGAAAATTGTTGGAAATACAAAAAAATATTGCCCGCGATGTTCGCGTCATTGCTGTCTATGATATTACTGGTGAGTGGGATTCCCTGGTTGTCGCCCTCTTTAAGGATCGTCAGGATCTCAATGATTTTATAAAAAATCTGCTTTCTCAAAAAAATGTTGACAGATCTGTCACCCATATTGTGTTAAATATTGTCAAGGAAGAACGTCGCGTCATTATCGAGTGAAGTGAGTTGATAAATTGATTTGGGATATCTAGAATAAAAACTCTGTCCATAAAGATAAATGCGAGGAGAACACAATGCCCAAAAAAGGCCGGAAGCCTATTGGTCATCACTATATTGTCGAGGCATCAGGATGTGATCCTGAGATTATTAGCAGTGTGTCCAAAGTGCAGCAAATTTTAGTAAAGGCCGCAGAGATTGCAGGGGCTACAGTTTGGGCCGTGTCTTTTAAAATGTCGCTTCTGAAAAAGCCATTATTTATGCGGTCGAAGCCTTCGGCGCTACGACATCTCACTTGACAGAAATAGCAAGAGGAATCGACGATGAGGACAGGATTTATTATCACAGCCTGATTACATGGGAAGAGGA
>CAZLLG010000359.1:0-3703 GCA_964560275.1 uncultured Eubacteriales bacterium
ATCTCTAATGGGGTCGGGGATAGATTTGAATATTTATTTAGGAAAAGTTTAGTAAAAGCCGATATACCTGTCTGCCTGTACATTGGATTATTATTTCGAACTCTAAAATTAGGGATAGGAGACCTTGAAAAATACATTATTAAATCCTTCTGATTCAAAACGGCCTTAACGACGTCATTATCGGACATGTCCTCTACATCACTGATTACAGATAAAAGATTGGTGCAGTAGTTATTCTTGTCCTCCTGCATGGGTTCCAGCAGCATTTCCAACACCAAAGGTTCAAAGAGTGGTTCATCTCCCTGGATAATAACAATAATGTCATGCGTCAACGCCTGGGCAGCCTCCTCGACTCTGTCCGTGCATCTCTCGTGAGTATGGGCTGTCATCAGAGCATGCCCCCCATATCTGTGGACAGTCTCGAAAATTTTTTCATCACAGGTTGCAACATAGACATCATCAACTTTTTCAGATAAGCATGCTCTCCTGCGTACATGTTCAATCATAGGCAGGTCCAATATCTTTACTAGCGGCTTTCCTGGAAATCTTGAAGATGCCATTCTAGCCGGTATCACAACAGCCACCTTTTTTCTCGGCATGGTTCTTTTACCCCTTGGTTAAATAATTTCTGACAGCAATCATATCCTTAAGTATCGGGATACTTGAGGTATGAAATGACTTTCCGCTGTCTCTCCCAATAAAAAAAACTCCTGTAGATTGAGCTGCCCTCAAGTCTTCATCGGCATCGCCTACAAAAACAAGTTCTTCAGGAGTAATATTCTCTCTATCCATGATATCGCGGATGGCGTCAGTCTTGATCCAGGGCACAGCATAGATTTTTTTAAAATATTTCTTGAGTCTTCTTTTTTTCAGGACTTTTTCGAGTTCGACAGCCGGTGATCTGGAAGCAAGGTAAATTGGAATCTTGTCCAAGTAGAAATTCAAAATTTCTTTTGTTCCCTGCACATAAGGACAATTGACTAATCCACTAAAAACTAAGCTTGAAAATTTTTTGCTTAATTTCTTTTCGGTTCTCTTATTGTAACTCTGATCCAGAATGTTCTCGGTTATATATCTGAACTTATCGAAACGAACGGTTGCATTATTTGATAGATGGTATTCCATAATCTTTTCAAGATGCTCCGGATAGTCCTTGAAAAGTCTTTTAAAAGCATTGTCTTTAATTTTTACTGATTCTAAGAGGACTCCATCAAAGTCGAATATTATAACCTTAAATTTCATAGGCAGGTAAATCTATCGAATTTTCTCAATAAGATCCTTTATGCTAGCACTCCATTTCCACAACACAAAGACATCGGAAGCAAGAACAACAAATGTGTAGCCATCAGAAAAAGCATCTTTTACGATGTTGTCAGTTGGCTCTACTATATGCATCCCGCAGGATTTGCCGGCCTTTTGACATGCGGAGATCACTTTCTTACAAGCTTCCTTTACATCTGGATGATCCAACTGGCCGGGGACTCCAATTGAACCTGAAATATCATAAGGTCCTATCATGATCCCGTCGACGTCCTCAAATTTGAGCAGTTCTTCTACGTTTTCTACGCCCTGAATCGACTCTATCTGAATGATCAAGATTGATGATTCATTCCAAAAACGGGTGTATTCTTCAAAATCAAAGCCGTATCCTTGCGCGGTGGCAACGCCGTAACTCCGCGTCCCTTTTGGTGGATATTTACACCATTTAATTAAATTTTCTACCTCTGAGGAATTTGATACAAGCGGTGCGATAATCCCATCTGCACCCGAATCCAACACTCTTTTAATCATTTCCATATTGTGGGAGGCAATTCGAGGCAGGACCAGTGTTCCGGAGCCATGGCACACAGCAATAGCTTGCTGTGTCTGTTCCAAGCTGATCGTGCTGTGCTCAAGATCAACGCCTAAAAAATCGACGCCGCTCCTAGAAAACACCTCACAAATAGAAGGATGCCCGAAGGATGTCCATGCTGCAAATACTTTTTTTCTTTCATTCAGCTGTTTCTTTAAATTGTTTCTCTTTTCGCTTGTTTTAATCATGATTACTTCCTATTTTTTTCAGCAGCAATAGTAGATTCCCATTTCATTCCGTGTGCCATGACTTCGGGATGTGAAATGATAAGATGCCAGATTACGGCCTGAAATGACTCTGTGTGAGCTGTAGTGTTCTTTGGATTGACATCGGGGATTACCACGCAGGCGTCAGCCACGGATGCAGTATAGCCTCCATCACGCCCCACGACTCCCAAGATTTTTGCCCCGGTTGATTTTGTGTATTCCAATGCATGGACGATATTTGTACTGATGTTTCTGTTTTTGTCTCCTCCTCCGACAGAAAAAACAAATACACCGTCCCTGTTATTAAGCGCGCAAATTTTTAACCACTCGGAAAACACCGTGTGCCAGCCTTCATCATTTGTCCGCGCCGTTAATTCTGAGACATTGTCCACAGGTGTGTAGGATTCAATAGCAGCGATTTTCCTGAAATCGTTGACAGCATGGGAGCAGTGTCCGGCCCCGCCACCAACACCCAGAAAAAACAGTCTGCCTTTCTTTTGCCTGATGCCGACCAGAAGTTTTACCATCTGCTCGATCTGAGATCTGTTTATCTTTTTTAAAATCTCACCGGCCTCACTTAAATAAGACTCTACATGGGACATGAAGGGATCCTCCTTAGAACTATTTTTTCCTTATCAGTATTCTTCCATAAGAACTCAAAAGGCCTTCCTGCAGGAATTCCTGGAATGATCTTTTTACAGCTTCGCTTCTGTTCTGGAGCAGGTATTCTACAAACCTCGGGAATTTAATTTCTGGATTTTTCTTTATTGTTTCTGTGACTATTTCAACATCTAGAATCCCAGGAGTGCTGAATTCTAGGCATTCGAAGCCAAAACGATCAAACAAGGAATACAGTCCTTCGACTGAGAAGACGTTGAGCCTGTCAGGGGGGAAAAGATTCTCTGATTTATTCCACAGTATCTGCAGGTCAAATCCTGAAATCAGGATGACAGTTATAAAACATAAACCCTGGTCTTTTAACATGCTATGAATCTTCTCCAACAGCATGTCCACATCGGCCATGTGGTTAATAACTTCAAATATGGTAACGACATCGACCTTTTCTTCGAGAGAAACCTTCCAGGTAGGTGTGTTTATCACATTTATGTCGGATTCCAGCTTAAGATTATTAAGGGGGAGGAATAAATTTATGAGTGTCTTTTTTTTAAAAAAATCATTCTCTAACAGTTCTTCAATATAACCGTATTGAATGGTGTTGATATCTACAATATGTTCGGAGTCCGGAAAATATTCTTTGGTGGAATCGACTATCCACTGAATGCGGGGTTTTATTATCTTTTCCTTCCTTTTGTTCCCTGTTGCCTTTGAATACTCTTCGTGCCAGAATTTTCTGGCTTCTGACTTTGTGTAAAATTCCTGAAGGGAAATATCATCCGGCCTGGGTGTGACATAAACAGTACGACACTCGGCACATTCGACATAATTGAGACCAAACTTTTTAAATGATGAGAGAACCTCTTTTCCCTTACATCCAGGACAAACGGTATTTATCATCCGCTGCCCTTCTATAAAAAACTTTAAAATGTCTTTTTCTGCCAGTTGGAAATATCTGTGCAAAAGGTTTGAGGGTTTGAAGTCGATTTCATTATATTCATCAAAAATCACAACCTTTTTCATTCCCCAT
>CAZLLG010000360.1:0-3690 GCA_964560275.1 uncultured Eubacteriales bacterium
AGTCAGTTGTTCCAGGAGATTATGGAACTTACGGAGTATTACCTGACCAGTTGTGAAATTGAAATCCTTTCAGAACAAAAAGAAAAGATATCTTTGGAGATGGCCGGAGAGCCGTTTAATCTTATCGAATTTGGCTCGGGAGATGGCCGGAAAACAAACATATTGTTGAACCATTTTCAAGAAAACGATTTTGAATTCCAATACATTCCCATAGACATTTCTGAAGCCGCCATGTCGACTCTCATCGAGCTCATGAACAAAGAATTTCCTGAAATAAAAACAGAGGGAGTCGTTGCCGAATACTTTGAGGGGCTAAAATGGCTGAAAAACACGACATACAGGAAGAACGTGGTTCTTTTTCTGGGATCGAACCTCGGGAATTTCGACAAGGCCCATTCCCGTGCTTTTCTCCATAAACTGTGGAACATCCTGAACAATGAGGACATTGTGGTTATTGGTTTTGATCTCAAAAAAGACATCGATCTGATGCTGAAAGCGTACAACGATTCCAAGGGTAAAACAGCAGAATTTAACCTGAATTTGCTCAGGCGGATAAACCGTGAGCTGGGCGGAAATTTTAACCTGAAGAAATTCCGTTTTTATGCAGGTTATGATGTGTTCTCAGGCGCGATCGAGAGCTATCTTTTCAGCTTGGAACAACAGCAAGTTTTTATTGAAAAAATCGGTCAATCCTTTGTTTTTGATTCCTGGGAGCCAATCCATACCGAGTATTCCTACAAATATCTAGAATCGGATATCGAGGAGCTTGCTGAGAGAACCGGTTTTTTGATCAAACGACAGCTGTATGATTCTAAGCGGCGTTTTGTCGATTCTGTGTGGAGCGTGAATAAACAAAACGCGAACACTTTAGAGAACACAAAGTAAGGTAAATATCATTATTTCAGGGATTCTTATTAGGGTTCTGGGAAGATGATGGAGAAATCCGTATCGGAGGACGAGCGGGCATGGTTCATCTTCTGAGAGGAAGATGAGAGCGAGTAACGGAGATCGAGTGAGTTTTCCTCGCTACGGACAGGCGGAAAACGCAACGTGGTTTCTCATCACTTTACAGAACCTTATTCTTGAAATCACTGAAATAGAAATACTTTCCATGATAGGCCTTGCATTGACTTTTTTCTTTATTTATAAAAAAATAAAAACACTCAGAATCAAATGAAGGAAAAAAAATCGGGCTTCGAGATTCAGCTTTTGTTCGTTCCTCTTTTCTGGGGTTCATTATGGGGATTGGCGGAAGCCACCTTAGGTCATCTAATCCACTTGGTTGGATTCCCGGGATTGGCCGGGATAGTGATGTTTCCCCTGGGCCTGTTTTTTATGACGAAGGCATTCATCATTTCAGGACAAAGAAAGGTTATCCTATTTACTGCCCTTGTTGCCAGCTCCGTGAAGTTGATAGACCTGTTTTTTCCGGTCGCCTCACCGTTCACGGTTTTTAATCCCGCACTGGCCATTGTTTTTGAGTCATTGGTTGTGATGCTCTTTTTGCCCGGAAAAAGCTGGATAGAAGGCCGCGTGCGCCTGAGTCGCCTCCTGGGAATGACAGTCACTTGGAGAGGGCTCTATGCGGCCTGTGTGTTGGGGCTCAGCTTTTTGTTTCCGATTAAAAATTTTCTAGATTTAGGTTTGTCGCATACTCTCAATTTTTTTCTATTAGAAAGTGCTGCCTGTGGTTTGTTGATATTTCTTCTCTTTCGAAGCCCTATGTATACCCGTAACGATTATTCCAGTGTGCCTCGTCTTCTCTCTAAAAGCGCTGTTTCGCTGGTTGTATTCCTGGTGGTTCTTTTCCTAAAATTCCTGATATGACCAATCCTTCCGACCATCCCTCAATCAATCGAAGAAGTTTTTTGAAGTGGAGTGCCTTTTTGGGAGGAGCAGCGCTTTCTCCGGTTCCGCTGATCGGCAGTGCTGGGGAGCCACGATCCTTCCTTACATCTGATCCGTCCAAAGTTCGGATGATCCGTACAGGATGTCCTGCCCACAACTGCGGAGGCCGCTGCCTTCTGCGTGTGTTTGTCAAGGATGGAGTGATTGTTCGCATCGACGGCGATGACAGAACCCCGGATACCCCTGCCGATCCTCAGCTGAGACCCTGCGTGAGAGGCCGTGCATACCGGCGCCGGCAGTATCATCCAGACCGTCTCAAATACCCCATGCGGAGAGTTGGGAATCGAGGGGATGGACAGTTTGAACGGATCTCCTGGGAACAGGCTGTAGAGCTTATGGCCTCACAGATGAAGCACATAAAGGAAAAATATGGGAATTCTGCCTTTTATGTTCCCTATGGGACTGGAAGCTACAACCAGACAAACGGGCGGCAGACAGCCCAGCGGTTGATGAACCTCTATGGTGGTTCTCTCGGATTTTATAACAGTTACAGTTGGGCCTGCATCAGCCAGGCTACTCCCTATGTCTACGGGACTGGTGTGACCGGAAACCAGCGACAGGACTGGCTCAATTCTAAATATATCATCATGTGGAGCTGGAATCCTGCCGAAATGCGGGACGGGACAAACAGTGATTATTTTCTCAAAAAGGCTCGGGAAAAAGGAGCCCGGATCGTTTGCATCGATCCACGGATGACAAAAAGTGCCGTGGCTCTTGCAGATGAATGGATCCCGATCCGGCCCGGCACCGATGTGGCGATGATGAGTGCTATGGCCAACGTTATGATTGAAGACAATCTCTATGATACAGAATTTGTAAAGATGAGCTGTATCGGATTTGATCGAACTCAGATGCCGGATGGAATAGAGGGTGTGGAATCTTATAAAGATTATATTCTGGGAACAAAAGATGGGACTCCTAAGACACCCTCTTGGGCGGAGGCCATTACCGGAGTTCCAAAAGAGACCATTGTCCGGATTGCCAGAGAATATGCCACAATAAAACCGGGAGTTCTTTACCAGGGATACGGCATGCAGCGCCGGGCCTATGGCGAACAGGCCGTAAGAGCTGGGTGTGTGCTGGCCGCTTTAGCTGGCAATGTGGGAATTCCAGGGGGTTGGGCCAGCGGAATGGCCCTTCAAGCCCCGGACGGAGGACCTTTCTGGAATGTTTTTCCCTCCGGCAGCAATCCCGTAGAAGCGAGTATTCCTTCATTTTTGTGGACTGAGGCAGTTTTGCGTGGGAGAGAGATGACGAGTGAAGACGGTGTAAGGGGTGTTGACAAGCTGGACAACAACATCAAGATGATCTATGCCGTGGCATGTAATGCGCTTATCAATCAGCACGCAAATATCAACCGGACGGCGAAAATTCTCTTGGATGAAAGCCTGGTTGAATTTCTGGTCGTTCAGGATAATTTCTTGACGCCCACAGGCCGTTTTGCCGACCTCCTTCTTCCTGCCTGCACTCAATTCGAGACCTATGGACTAGAGGATGGATGGAAGTATGGCGATGAAGTGATCCTGGCCCCCCAGATCGTAGAGCCGCCCTTTGAGACTAAAAGCGACTACAAAATCTGCTCTGAAATAGCTAAAAAATTGGGATTTGGACGGGCTTATACTGAAGGGCGTACGGAAAGAGGCTGGATTGAATGGGGACTTGAACAATACCGCAAGACTAGATTTCCCAATCTGCCAGATCTCGAAAAATTTGAATCTTCGAATATCGGAGCCTATTCTCTTCCAGTAACTGAGCCGGCTGTGGCATTTTCGGATTTCCGTT
>CAZLLG010000361.1:0-3686 GCA_964560275.1 uncultured Eubacteriales bacterium
TCGCCCTAATCTTTTTCAGCTCGTATTTCTTTGAGTTTTTTGATGATGAGATTTTTTCTTATTAAAAGAGCAGTAATTTCTGAACTATTTAAGTAGGGGCCCAGGTTGGCTTGAATCTCATCCTTGTTTAAACTCTCAATTTTATTGAACAGATTGTCCGAACAATCTGTTATCTCACAATCTTCTATCAAGCTTGTTGCGGGCGCAAAGGCCTCCGAGAGGTCGACTAACCAGACTTTCCAGTTCAATCCCGTCTGAATCATAATGTTCCCGAGATCTCTCTGAGTACACAATGACGGAAAGAATATCAGATGTTCAAATACGATGAGATCGTTTATGGTTTTATTGAAACTATCAAGATCAGGAGGGACAAGATCTTTCTGCCTGCGGTCTTCTTCACTTAAAACAGGTGGTTCCAGAAAAAGCATAAGGGATCCTCTATTTTTTGATATTTTTCTTTCTACGGTCGGTGGAATAAGGTTCAAGTCCAGCATTTTATCCAGTTCATAACTCGCAAGGACATACTTATAGCTGTCTCCACCACTTGCATTGGGTCGAGTTCTGTTAGTCACTTTGAAAAAACCTTTTCCCTGAATTTTCCCGTTATCCAGATCAACAACCCACGAATCAGTCCTTCTCCCTCGTCCTTTTTCAAAAGAGACATCTTTCGCTTTTTTTAAAAATTTCTCGATGCTTTCACGGTCAAGACTTCCTAGGCTTTGTGCAAAAAAATCAGAGGCACACAAGAACAAACATAAGTAGAAGAGAAGAAGACTCACTATTCCTAATTTTTTCAGTTTCATATATCCCCCCTTTTCATCTTGAAACTTTATTCGCTTTTTTTTGTTCCGAATCTGGAAACCAAACAGAAAATTGGCCGTCTTCAATGATTAAAGCACTGACCTGCCCCCCGATCACTCTGTAATAATCAGCAATCCCCGTATCGATAACCCAGACTTTGCCATCTAATTTTTTCATATCTTCTTCACCTTCCCCAAAGTGTGGTGTATGGGCAATGACGATATGGTTCGTATCCTTTAGATTGACAAGAATCCTATCGACAGTCTCTGCATATACTTTGGTTTCTTCGCCGGCTAGGGTTCGGTCCCATAGAGGGCCACCCCCCTCATTGTAAAACTCCTGTTTAAATTCAGGAATTTTTGGCAGTTTATTTCTAATGACGGCCTGTCTGACATCAGCCAATTCCAACCGGTACGTGTCATTGATTTCCTTTAAGGTCCAACGTTGTGAGAGCCTTTCACTGATCCCTGCATGCACAAAGACAATATCATTGATTTTGATAATTACATTATTCCCTAAAATCCAGTCCCCATACAGCTCATTGAGGTTTTTATAGTAGTGCATTCGGGGAAGAGAACGGGATATTCCTATAGACTTGTCGATTATCTCCTGCCATTCTTTTGAAAAATCTCCGTTGGAATCGGATGACTTTGATCTGGATTTTCTTTGAAACTTGGTCACTTGTTTGAGTTTATAACTTTCAGGCAGAAATGATTCAAACTGACCTGGAGTGATATACCCCTCCCGGTCAAAGGCCGTGTTGGCAAGATTCATTTCCTCATGATTCCCGATCAACATATGCACTTTTCCACCAGCGGCCTCGGCCTGCTTTTCCAATTTTATGGCCAGGTCAAAGATATCCTTAGCTTTGTCTCCCCTATCTAAAACATCCCCGATCTGGACGAGATGGGCCTTTCCTCCAATCCAGTTGAGAAGTTCCTTATCCACCAATTTTGTTTCTACAAGTATCGTAACAAAATGCTTATAAGCTCCATGTAGATCCCCGACAGCCACGATCCTTTTGACACCCGACCACTCACACGGAATATCTTCACTCTGAGAGGATGATCGTATCGGTCTTTCTAATCCAACAGCAAATGACAAGCAGAGAAATAAAAATAATGCCCCTACAACGGCAAAAGGAAAAAATGACTTTTCTCTATTTAGATATCGTAACATCACAAAACCAAAAAGAGTCTTCCTCGATAGGACGTGTTTCCTCCTCGCTGAAGTTCATCCCTATCCAAACGAATTATAAGTCTATGTTCAAAGAGAAGCAAGGTCGATCTCGGGCCAACAGGGTAAACGATTTTTACATTGACTTTGGAAATTTCTTTTGATAAAAGCTAAAGAAGGATTTACGCATTCCCGTGCGAGAGGACGGAAAAAGATGGAAATTAAGACAAGGGAAAAAGAAGATATCGTCATTTTTGACATATCGGGAGAAATAAAACGGTCAGATGTCATTGATATCACCCTGCATCAACAGGTTAAAGATTTTCTCAATTCCGGGAAAAGGAACATTCTCTTCAATTTCAACAAAGTTGATTTTATAGACAGCTTCGGAGTGGGAGAGATATTAGCCAGTTATATTTCCACACACAATCTTGGCGGAAAACTTAAAATCGCAAAAATTTCCAAGAAATTATTTCTCGTTTTCCAAGTGACCATGCTCACAAATGTACTCGAGATCTTCGACGATGAAGACACGGCTTTAGGCAGTTTTACAAAAGAATAATTGCGAATCGACCAGAGATAATGTATGGGGAAAAAGTTCCTCTTTAGAACTCTCTCCCGTTTCGTCGATATCAAACCCGGTGAAGAGGTCCTCTGTTTTTTTCTATTCTTCTATTTTTTCCTCATCACATGGCCTAATTCCATCATTCAAGCCGTCAAAAATGCAAAATATTTGATCCTCAAGGGCTCTCTAGACCTTCCGATCGCTTATTTTTGGACAGCCGTACTGATGGGATTCGTTGTAACCTTTCATACAAAACTTCAGGAAAAAGTCCCAAGAAGAACCCTCGTTGTGTCCAGCCTCCTTTTCTTCATCGTATCCGCCCCCCTGTTCGGATTGTTATTTATGGGGAAGGTGGAACCTCCGCCATGGCTTCCTCTGGCATTTTGGATTTGGTCAAATGTATTCGTGATTGTTTTAATCACGCAATTTTGGATTGTCATAAACGATGTATTTAATCCCCGCGAAGCTAAGCGATTGATCGGTTTTTTCGGGAGTGGGGGCATTCTTGGCGGTATTATCGGTGGTCTATTCGCCGGTTATTTTGCCACGACTATCCCCGATTATCTCCTTTATATTGCTGCAGGCATCCTCATTATCAGCTGCATCTTTATCAATTACATCTTTATATGGCAAAAACGCAGCCAGATTCAGGAAAAAATTCCCGATAAACAATCCATCAGACAAAAAAAACCTGAAAAAGTTGGATTTCGGTCGAGTTTTGAAGCGGTTCGTAAACATAAATATCTTGTTCTTCTTGCAACTGTGGTCACTTTAACAGAAATCGTTTCGACTCTCATCGATTTTCAGGCAAAAACTTTCATTGATTACATTGTTGTGGATAAAAACTTGATGTCTGTTTTTGGATATTTTGAAGCCGCCCTCCTTGTTATTCCTCTTCTTTTTCAACTTTTTTTAACCAGTAAACTCATAAAACGGTATGGAGTGCGCTTTGCCCTGCTTCTCTATCCGGCAATAATTCTGTTATGTTCACTGGGACTGGCCGGTTTTGCCATGACTGCAGGACTTGTCTTTGCCATCATTATTAAAACCAGCGATAAAAGCCTCTCATTTTCTATCAATCAGTCGGTCAGGGAACTCCTCTTTATTCCTGTGTCTTCAGAGTTTAAAAACAGAGTCAAAATAT
>CAZLLG010000362.1:0-3670 GCA_964560275.1 uncultured Eubacteriales bacterium
ATAGCAATAGGCCCGGTATTTTTTTTCGTTCTCAATATATCTTTGCAAAAATCGATCCTCAGTCCAGAGGAGATTTTATTTGTTTGGAAACAGATGCCGAAAGGACTTATTTTTTTGATTTGCTTCCTATAAAAGCGGGATTGATCGGGGATTTTCAAGCTCATTTTTCTCTCATGACAGTACCGGGCCAGGTGTTTTATGAAGCCTCCCGCAGGAGCGTTTTGAAGGGAGCCGATGGAGTTGTGTTTGTTGCTGATTCTCAGGTTCCGCTGCTTGATTCCAACCTGGAAAGTTTTGATGGGATGAGGAAAAATTTATTGGCTTTTAATTTGGATCTCAACACGATTCCCCTTGTCTTTCAGTACAACAAGCGCGATTTGGATAATCTCCTTCCCTTGGAAACCTTCAATAATCTTCTGAATCCGAATGGGCGTCCTTTTGTTGAGGCCTCGGCTATCAATGGAATCGGTGTATTTGAAACGCTGAGAGAGATTGCCAAAGTCAGTGTTCCTCTTGTAAAAGAAATAGTGATGGGTGAAAAAAAAGTACTTGCAGAGAAGGGTGACGGACAGGCCGGAGTTGAATTTATATCCAATACAAAGCTTTCTCCCATTCAAATAACCAAATTAAAGCTTGAAACAAGAGATGAGGTCGACAAAAAAGTGGAAACTTTAGCCAAGGAAGTGACAGCTAAAGAAGATAAGTCCAAATAGTTTGATTTGAAATAACTCCCGCTGCCAATCGTCTTTTATCTAGATTTGTTTCATTTTCTGAAAAAAAAAGGGTTCAACTTTCGTCTATTGTTAGAGACAGAAATGCTCTATAAGATATCGAGTGCCTCTCTAAAGGGTATTGATGCCTATCTTGTAGATGTCGAGGTCGATGTGTCTTATGGAATACCGAATTATACAACTGTAGGACTTCCTGATGCCTCTGTTCGGGAGAGCAAGGAGAGGGTAAAAGCGGCCTTGAAGAATTGTGGGTACAAATATCCTCCTCGAAAAATCATCATCAATTTAGCTCCGGCTGATAGAAAGAAGGAGGGATCGGCGTTTGATCTTCCCATCTCCTTAGGACTTGTTGCTCACTTAGAAGCTTTCCCGGCCGAAAGACTCAAAAATTTTCTTTTTTTAGGAGAGCTGGCGCTTGATGGAAGTCTTAAAGCGGGAAAGGGGATTCTCTCTGCTGCACTTCTAGCCAGAGAAAAAGGGTATAAGGGTATTGTGATTCCTGAGACAAACCGGAGAGAAGCTGCCCTTGTGCAGGGAATTGAGGTTTATGGCCTAACGAATCTTCCTCAGGTTGTCCGACTTCTGGCCAGCCCGGATTCAGTCTTTCCATCAAGATTTACTCCTCAGGAACTCCAGACACATCCCGATTATAATGTCGATTTCCAGGACATCCGGGGCCAACAGCATGTCAAACGAGCTCTAGAAGTGGCTTCGGCTGGAGCTCATAATATTCTAATGATCGGTCCGCCGGGTGCCGGGAAGACGATGTTGGCCAGGTGTCTGCCTACGATTTTGCCTCCAATGACCTATGAAGAGATCATCGAAGTCACACAAATCTTCAGCGCTACCGGCCTTCTGCGAGAAGGAGGAATCGTTACAGAAAGACCATTTAGGGCACCTCATCATACGATTTCCGATATTGGGTTAATAGGAGGCAGCGCAATTCCCAAACCCGGTGAAGTCAGTTTGTCCCATCATGGGATTTTATTTCTCGATGAACTTCCGGAATTTAGAAAAAATGCCTTGGAGAGCCTGCGGCAGCCAATAGAAGATGGACATGTGACGGTTTCGAGGGCTTCAATGTCGGTCACCTTTCCATCGAGTTTCATGCTGGTTGGAGCTATGAATCCATGTGAAGATGCCTTGTCTGCATCACTTTCTTCCGGGGAAGAATGCACAGAACGCCAGAGGATGCGTTATTATTCAAAGATCTCCGGTCCACTTCTCGACCGTATAGATATCCAAATTGATGTGCCAAAAGTCGAGTTTAAGGAAATCGTTTCAAAAACTCAAAGTGAAACTTCTGCGGTCATAAGAACAAGAGTTCAGATGGCCAGGAAAAAACAGCTCAAAAGATTTCAAACAAGAAAAATTTATCGCAATGCTCAGATGAGCACAAAAGAAGTAAAAATGTTCTGTTCGGTTGGCAAAGAGGGAAGAGAGTTATTGGAGATGGCTGTGACAAAATTGGGATTTAGTGCGAGAGCCTATACGCGAGTCTTAAAAATGGCGCGAACGATTGCTGACCTTGAGGGGCAGGAGGATATCAGTTCAACCTATATTTCCGAGGCGATTCAATACCGCATGCTGGATAAATATTTTTAAAATAGGATCACTTTTCTGCGTCAGGACATTTGACACTAACTCCATAAATAAATATTCTTATGGCTACGGTTTATAAAGGGAACGATCATGGCTAAAAAGATAGATATATTAGTGCCCTACGATCAGGTATCCCCCGGATTTGAAGCGGTGTACACTGGTGAGACCTCCTCTACGGCCGTACGGGAGAACGAAATGGTTACTACGCTCCATTCAGATGACAATGGCAACCTCATACGCCAGTGGTCTACCATCCCCTGGGCCTTTCCGGATGAGGAAGGTGCATGGAAGGAAGGTGAATGGGACGATACTGTCAAGCACCTGCATGAAATGCAGATCAAGCTAGGACCACTAACCGATAGCATCCGTCGGATTCGCGCCCACATCACCGGTCTTACTCCCTGTGATAGTGGCCTGCCGGTTACTGTGGACGAGTTACTGTTTGCCATTGCTCGGGGAAAACTGGACCGATCATCCTTCCGTAACGGATGCATTTGCACGAGTATGGCGCGGCAGATGAAAACCAGTCAGCCCGGACAAATGGAATGCGTCAGAACCATCCATGCCGTATTAAATGCCTATCTAGCGGGTGAACCTAAAGAAAATGCCATCAAGGCGCACCCGGAGGCGCCGGGATTTATCAATCGGTCCTACCAATGGCTTGGTGCGGTTTCGGAATTAAGCAAGGTCCAAAGGAAGATGCTGGATCGGATGTTCCTGACTATTGACTTTTTAGCCAAGACTAGTCCCGCCGCGGCCGGAACCGAATCCTCCTTGGATGGGTCGGAACTACTGGATATAGAGGCCTTGGGAAAGGACATTTTTTTAGATGAAAACGGACGCGGCGCTCGTCTTGATGATGAGATCGCCGACCAGGCCGGACTGCCGAAAATTCATCCTCGATGGAATCCGGAATTTAAGAAAACCCTCGACAAACTTGAGGAGCTTGGCAAAAAAGAATTATACAAGGTCTGCTGTGCAATCGCAGCAGGTGTCCACACGCTATCCGATTGTCACCATAACACGTTTCGCTACATTGAAAACTGGATTCACGGTATCGGAAGTGGCCGATTAGGTATCCCCACACGCAAGGCCCAAAGCGAAAAACGACGTCTGGGCCATATGCTGTTTAGCTATGCACTGGGCCTGGACAGGTGGCTGATGCGTGTCCCTATGCAATTCTTCCTTTTGGATCTCGGCCACATAGACCTTGGCTTTGATCCAAGAAACAACATCCTCCGGGTTTATGCCTGTCTGGGCGAAGAGGTGACAGACACAAAACAATGGCTGGCGGCCTGTCTCTGGTACAATCTGGTTCACAACCAGCAAGGTGGACT
>CAZLLG010000363.1:0-3663 GCA_964560275.1 uncultured Eubacteriales bacterium
TTTCGAAGATAACGTTAAATATGATCACTGGATTAAAATTGTCCTCGTTGCATCTATTGTAGTCCTTATTGCATTAGGAATCATGTTTTCTATCGATGCCTTTTCCAAAGACATTTTGCCCGAGGAACCTATTGAAGATTCCAAAATCGGGGCGATTATTATGTTTGCGGCCACAGCTTTTATTCTGCTCGTGTACGGGGCAGTTCTACCGAGAAAATTATTTATCCATAGGGATAAGATAAGTATCAAATACGGATTCTTGTTCTACAATATCCCTTTTCGCAAAATCGAATCTTATGCAAAAACCAAAGGTCTTCCGTTTGGCATGACCATGAGTTTTTCGACCTCTTTCAAGAATCAGATTGAGATTTACAGGAAAAGCGGGTGGAAAATAAGAATCTCTCCTACCCGATTGGATCTCTTTATGGAGACACTCAATCGGGCTGTTAAGGAATGGGAGAGCTATCAGACAAGATAGATTCGGATTCAACTTAATGTTTTGGAATAAAATGTATTTAGGAGGTTTTCATGCCGACACTCGATGAGAGGCAGGAAAGAAATTGGGGGATGGGCTGTCATCTTGCCGCTTTGGCTGGATTTATCATCCCGTTTGGAAATATTATCGGTCCTTTGGTTCTCTGGCTTATGAAAAGAGACGAGTCCGAATTTGTAAATGACCAGGGAAAAGAATCGCTGAATTTCCAGATCACCGTCACAATCTTGGCCGTAGTGGCTGCTATCCTAATAATAATTCTCATTGGAATAGCTCTATTGATACTTATCGGGATATTTTCTCTTGTGATGATTGTCCTGGCTGCTGTCAAGGCCAGCGAAGGAGAAAAATACCGCTATCCCTTCAGTATTCGTTTGATTCAGTAATTATTTTCACTTGAAAGCCAACGATCCTGTGATGGATTCCCAGAAAGGTCTAGAACGGCGTCTGGGTTTGTTCGATTCCACGTTGATGATGGTGGGAATTGTCATCGGTTCCGGGATTTTTCTCACCACCGGGATCATGGCCAAGTCCGTTCCATCAATCCCTTTGATTCTTTTGGCCTGGCTGATTGGAGGATTTCTTGTATGGGCTGGAGCATTGACCTACGCGGATTTGGGTGCGGCTCTTCCAGAAGCCGGTGGACAGTATGTTTATCTCAGGGAAGCTTACGGCCCTTTGCCGGGATTTTTGTTCGGATGGAAAATGTTTCTGGTCAATATGACCGGATCCATAGCGGCATTGGGAATGGCATTTGCCGAGTATTTCGGCCGTTTTGTCCCTCTATTCTCGACAGACAATGTGATATTTGCACAAAATATTAATCTTTTTGGAAAGAGGCTAACGTATTCTCTCTCTGCGGGTCATCTTGTCGCCCTGGCTGTGATTGTCCTTCTTTCCGCCTTCAACTATGTGGGCGTGGGATTGGGGACGACCATTCAGAATGTGCTCACTTTGATCAAAATAGGAACGATTGTTCTTTTAATTCTTTTAGCTGTGATTATTGGAAACACGATTCCCGTTGAAATAACTTTGAATCCTTCCGGCATGAATTTCGGCCAGCTTTTGACAGGGCTTGGGGTGGCACTGATTGCCGTGTTTTGGGCCTTTGACGGCTGGAACAATATCAACTATGTTGCGGGAGAGATAAAAAATCCTAGGAGAAATCTCACCTATGCATTGATTTTCGGAACACTGGGAATCGCTCTCCTGTATGTCTTGACTAACATAGTTTATTTTCTGGCTTTGCCTCTCGAAAAAATGACAGGTGTTGTCACAATCGCCGAACGGGCGGCGGGTTCACTCTTTGGGACGGCCGCCTCCGGAATTATGTCAGTAGTGGTTCTCATTTCCGTTTTGGGCGCTCTCCATGGTGCGATATTTGTCGGACCGCGAGTGTATTATGCTATGGCCAGGGACGGACTTTTTTTTAAAAGAGTGGCGCGGGTCCATCCACGCTTCCAAACCCCGGCGATCTCAATCTTCTTTCAAGGACTGTGGGCCTGCATTCTGACATTGTCCGGGACATTCGAACAGCTTTTTACCTTTGCCATGTTTGCAGGCATTATTTTTTGGGTCGCTGCAGCAGCCTCAATTTTTACACTGAGGAAAAAATCGCCACATCTTCCAAGACCCTATAAAACATGGGGATATCCCGTGACACCACTGATCTTCATCGTTGTTCTATCAGGTATCCTTGTGAACACTCTTTTTCAAAAACCCATAGAGTCCTTGGCAGGTGTTGGTCTGGTTTTGTTGGGAGTGCCTGTGTACTTTTACTGGAAAAGAAAAAAAGCCGGTTCCTAGTTACTAGGTACTAGTTAGGGGAGTCCCACAGGTTCTCTCTTAAGTACGGCCGTCATGCAGTGGAGAGAACCCCATCCTTTACGAAGCTCAGAGACGTCGATTTCAATGACTTCAATCCCGTGTTCCATTAAAGCTGCCTTCGTTTCTGGAAATCCTGAGGCCAATAGAATAACCCTAGGGGAGAGGGTGACAAAATTTAAAGCCAGGTTAGCAGTTTCGGTGGCCGAAGGAGCCTTCATCAAGGTTATTCCTTTATCCTTAATAAGGGTTTTTCCTAATTCTGAAGGGAATCGTAAAGGATCTATCATCGCTGTTTTTTTATCGATAAAACTGACAATGCTATCGATATGGGCATATCCATGAGGAATTTGCATCTGGAAGAAATATGTCACACCCACTTGTTTGAGGATCTCTTTGATTTGTCTGATGCCTTCGGTATTGGCTCTATCCCCGGTACCTAAAATCACGGTTTCCGCATCGACCCACAGACAGCACGCTGTTTCAAAAATCCCGTGTCCTGAAATCGTTCTGAGAATAGGAACGCCAAGATGGCCTAAAGCTTCGGCAGCATACCTCTCCTCACCGCGCCGGCAGGCCATGGCTTGGCGCCCGACAATAGCTCCTTCGGGAGTCATCAGAACGTTATCTCTCATGAAGTAGGAATTGGGCCGGTCGTCACCCATTCTGTTTACGTAAAAAACCGAAATACCATGAGTTTTGTATAACGCAGCCAGGTCATCATGCTGCTCCCTTGCTTTTTCCGGATTTAAAATCTCCAGCCACCGGCACTGTTTTGGATCTTTAATGTCTTCGATTTCCTTACCTGGACGTCTGAGAAGAACAGCCTTTAAAAGTCCTACTTCGGAATCACAGCCCCAGTCTCCACCCCAAAGGGAGGTCATTTCCTCCCTCAAGGGTGTTTCCAAAGGGCGCCATTCCCGAGGAACTTCAGTCTTTGTCACGGTTTTCTCTATTTTTTGTCTTCCATTCCTTGACTTGACGTTTCATGTCGGCAACAACTGGCTTGACCGATTCTTTCCATTCTTTCATCCTTTGTGAAAACTCATCAGTTGGAGGAGTGAGAACCTTTCCCAGCTCTTTAAGTTTTTCTCCAAGTTCTGAAAGAGAGGGGTGAACAGCACGCTCAAAATCCTTAATCTTTTTTTCACCTTTTTCAAATCCGCTTTTGAGGTCTTCGCCGATGTCCTTAAGCTGGTCACCAATGTCTTTAAAAATGTCTTTGTCTTTGTCTGTCATCTACTCCTCCCTTGTGTTTATTATAGATTTTGAACACCGTTTACTCAAGATTTGCATATTGTATTTTCACAAATTTTTCTTAACTTAATGTAAACAATGTGCTAATA
>CAZLLG010000364.1:0-3626 GCA_964560275.1 uncultured Eubacteriales bacterium
GTGGAGTCCGGGAGAAGTGGCATACGATTTCGTTCTTTTATTTTGACACTCTCTGCGAGGTGAAACTCTTCACCTCTCAAGGCCGCTTCCTCTCGGCACAGGAAGACATTCAGGGTGTTTTTGCTGATATCGACACCTCCTTCTCGCCTGAAGCAAAGGATTATTCTTCACCAATGGTCTTGTCTCTTTACCAAAAAGCCGCCGCTCTTTGCCTGGCTTCGAATGGGGCCTTCGATATTACTGTCGCTGCCCTCTCAAAAATTTGGGGATTTCTTGATGGAAACCATCGTGTCCCCGAATCCGGGCTTATTAAAAAGACCCTCCGGTTCATCGGGATGGAAAAGATCCGCTATCAAAAAACATTCCTTGATCTTCCTGTGGGACTGTCGATAGACTGGGGTGGTATTGCCAAAGGGTATGGAATTGATATAGCGGCCCAAAGCTTGATAGCAAGCGGTATAACAAAGGGATTCATTAACGCCGGGGGCGATCTCTACTGTTGGGGAGAAGGTCCATCCGGAACATCTTGGAAAATCGGAATCAAACACCCAAGAAAGGAAGGTTTTATCGGCGTTCTTAAAATCACCAATCTAGGTGCGGCAACAGCCGGAGATTACCAGAGATTCTTTATTAAAGATGGGGTTCGATACCATCATATATTCAATCCAAAAACAGGGTATCCGGCCCAAGGCAAACAAAGTGTAACGGTGGTGGGCCCCGAGGCTCTCCTCTGCGATGCCCTTTCAACCGCCCTTTTTGTGACGGATTATCCTGAAGAGCTCCTTCAGAAATACCCAGAATATGGAGCCGTAATTGTGGATTCGGATGGAACTCTTTCTATTTTTGGAAAAGAATACCCTTTTACCCTTTACTAGGCTGGCTTATTCATAATAAATGCCGACATTCAATATAAAGAAACCAACAAAAAAAGCGATTAATAAGAACTTGTAATATATATATCAAGGAGTTATCATCGAAGATGAATGAATGTGTCGGCATTTATTATGAATACGTCAGCCTAGATTTTCATGGGCATAATGACATAGATGTCTTTAACTTCTTCCTCGACTTCGGGCCTCATCAGGACCGCACTGTTTTCATCTTTCATTTCAAAACAAATCCTTTCCGCTTTCACTGAGGTTAGAAAATCCAGAAGATACTGCGAGTTAAAACCGATTTCAAATTCCTGCCCGCTATATTCCACCTCGACCTTATCGCGCGCTTCTCCAATCTCTGGATTTGATGAGAAAAGGGAAATCTGATTCTTTTGCACATTGAACTTTATGCCTTTAGACCGTTCTGTTGAGAGTAAAGAGACTCTTCGTATGGCATCCGTAATTTCATCCTTTAAAAAAGAGATAACATGCGGATTGTCCTTTGGAATAACTGCTTCATAATTTGGGAATTTTCCTTCGATAATTCTGGAGATAAGAGTCCTGTTGTTGACTTTAAAAAAGAGGTTATTTTCATCTAAATCAAATTCTAGTTTTTCATCCTCAAATTTTCTCATCTCGCCCAGAGTTTTCTTGGATACAATTCCGCTGATTTCCCTATCTAAATTGAGTCCTTCAAGAACAGCGGAGGTATAGGCAAGCCGATGGCCGTCTGTGCTGATCAACTCCATCTTTTTATCTGAGAGAATCATGAGGGCTCCATTGAGATAATACCTCTGTTCCTGAGTGATAGCAAAGTAAACTCGATCAATCATTGTCCTCATGGTCCCTAGAGGAAGAGTGATGTTTTTTTCAAATTTTGGCTCGGGAACCTGAGGATAGTCATCCTTGGGTAAACAGAGGACTTTGAACTGACTGGCCCCCGATGTAATTTCCATCATGAGGCTTTCGCTTTCTTTAAAATGGACCGTTTGTCCTCCCGTTAGAGCCCTGACAATCTCAAAAAGTTTTTTCCCAGAAACTGTCAGTGACCCAGGCTCCTCCACGTCTGCTTGAAAATGTGTCCTCAGACCTACTTCTAGGTCTGTGCCTGTCAGTTCCACTTCATTTCCTTCTGCTGTCATCAGTATATTTCCGAGTATGGGCATCGTGCTTCTTTTTTCTACTATTCCCTGAAGAAGTTGGAGCTCTTGGAGAATCTCTTCTTTTGTGATTGAAAATTTCATTTTTCCACCTTTTATCTCTATTCTTTATTCTTATTATATATATCTAATTATAAGTAAAGGTTAAATAATAAGAATAATAAAAGCAAATGAAATGTGCAAAACTCTCCTAACGTGCAGTTATATTATCGGATATACTCGACTATTCTGTTTATTTTTTTGTTAAAATCCGGATCTTTGTCCTTGAGTTTTTCGATTTTTCTTATACTGTGAAGAACGGTTGTATGGTGTTTTCCACCGAATTTTTTTCCAATTTCAGGAAGAGACGTTCGTGTCAATTCTTTAGAAAGATACATGGCGACCTGGCGGGGAAAAGCCACGGTTGGAGAGTTGTTTTTGGATTTGAGTTTAGCAAGCGTGATTTTATATTCATAGCTGACAATTTTCTGAATTTTTTCTACGGTTATAATGTTTGTTTCCGCTTCGAGCAGACTCTTGAGGGCTTCTTTAGCGACATCTAGATCAATTTTTTCTCCCTTGAGCGAAGAGTAGGCAATAACCCTGCGGAGGTAACCTTCCAGCTCTCTAATATTAGTGTGTGCCTTGTCTGCAATAAAGAGAGAGACACTTTCGGGAATATCAATTCCTTCCAAATCAGATTTTTTTTTGAGGATAGCAATACGGGTTTCTATATCTGGGGGTTTAAGATCAGCAATCAATCCCCATTCAAACCGAGAACTGAACCGATCCTCGATACTTGGAATCTCTTTTGGAGGGCAGTCGCTGGAGATAACAATCTGTTTTTGATTGTCATAAAGATGATTAAATGTATGAAAAAATTCTTCTTTTGTTCTTTCTCTTCCAGCAAGATAATGGATATCATCAATGAGAAGAACATCAACGTTCCGGTATTTTTCCCGAAAATCGAGGACCTTTCCATACTGCAGATGGTTGATCAAATCGTTCATGAATTTTTCGGTTGTGATGTACATTATCTTGAGGCGGCGGTTGACATTAAGCAGCTGATGACCGACGGCATTCATTAAATGTGTTTTGCCTAGTCCAGCTCCTCCGTATATGAAGAGAGGATTGTAGGCTTTAGCGGGTGTTTTGGAGATAGCAACGGACGCGGCGTGACAGAATTGATTGCAGGAACCAACAACAAAATTTTCGAATGTGTAGTTGGGATTTAAGCTAGGATTGAGAAGATGTCCGTGTTTTGATTTCCGTTCCTGGGGAGATCTTCGCATAAAAGGCGATGACGAGTCATCGTATATATATTTAATGTTGAATAGTTTTCCGAATAAAGTCTGAGAACAACGCTCGATCAAGCCAGTGTAATGAAAAGACAGCCAATCTTTAAAGTAGGAATTGGGGACCTTGATATAGAGATCGAAATCTTCCTGTCCAATATAGACCGTTGGTTCAAACCATGTTTCGAAGCTGTTGGCATCGATCTGTTCTTTTAGAATTCCCTGAATTTGAAGCCAAGGGTTATGTTTATCTTGATTTTCCATGTTGGTGATTCATCTTTCCACAGCTTTTTCCACAGATGTGGAAAACCCTATTT
>CAZLLG010000365.1:0-1522 GCA_964560275.1 uncultured Eubacteriales bacterium
AGTTCAGGAAAATTTACAGGTTTTTTATTATTAATGACGTCCCTTAAGGCTGAGAATATCTCTTCACTCTTTAGACCAAGAAAATCCTCGCTCTGCATTTTATCAAACACTTTTGCGGCAATTTGACTGTCATCGAATATCATTTGAAGCAGTCTTTTTTCTGCAGGAAGAAAATTACTCAACTTATGTGCTTGAGTTCTTTCAATTTTCTGCTTAACAATGGATCTGATGATTTTTTCATCGATAAAAAGGTATTCACTGAGATCTTTGATGTAATGACTTTTTAAAATAGGATCGGTTATTTTTTCGATCTCGCTATAGATAGCCCTTATAACTTGAGTTCGCACTTCTGGAGATTTCATGTCTTTCTTAAACATGTTGAAATCGACCAGATACTTGAGCGCCGAACTGCTTTTATCTTTAAGGGATTCGAATTCACTAACGCCATGTTTTTGAATGAAACTGTCGGGATCCGATCCCTTGGGAAGTATCATGATTTTAATCTGGATGCCCTTTTCAAAACAGAGGGAAATGGCCCGCAGTGCGGCCTTTCGTCCGGCGACGTCTCCGTCAAAACACGTGAAAATCGTAAGATCGAATCGCTTGGCTATACTGACCTGATCTGATGTCAGACTTGTCCCGAGAGAAGCTGTGCAGTTCGTAATTCCTGACTGATAGAGAGATAGATAATCTGTATACCCTTCGACAAGAATGACTTCACCCTTTTTTCGGATATCTTCTTTACTGAAGTTGAGCCCATACAGCAGTTTTCCTTTGGTGTACTTTGGCGTATCCGGAGAATTGAGATATTTCGGCTCGGCGTCAAAAAGAGTTCTCCCACCGAAGGCCACCACTGTTCCTGTATCAGTGAAAATAGGGAAAATAACCCGTCCCCGGAATCGGTCATAGAATCCTTCTTCATTCTGGCGGCGAAGCGCAAGTCCGGCCTTTTCGAGGAGAGAGGGAGAAACCTTTTTCTCTCTGAAATAGTTTATCAATGAGTCCCAGGAATTGAGAGCATAACCAATTTTTAATTTTTGGGTGACTTCATCAGAAATTTTTCTCATGTGAAGGTAATCCAGCGCCTTTTGTCCTTCTTGAGTTTTGAAAAGATTCTTCCTGAAAAATCCTAGGGTCAACTCGTTTATTCTGTCGATATCCTCTTTCAATTTTTTGAATTGAGGGGATAATTTTTTTTGTTCTGGAATTTTTATGTTGTATTTATCGGCCAGGTGCCGAAGAGCTTCTGGAAAACTGAGATTTTCCTTTTCCATAACCAGTGTAAAAATGTCCCCTCCGGCGCCACATCCAAAACAATCACGCCTATCCCGCTCTTCAATTTGAAACGCTGCGATATATCAGGCGTTATCTCAGAGGCCTCAAGCCCCCTCCATGACTTATATTCGTCGGACGCCCCATCTGCCTTCTTCCTTTTCTGCGACACAATCGTCCTGTCTTCAGGCCTCTGCCATATCTCTACCTCAATAGACTGGATCCTTCTATCCCTGACTATACCCAAGGC
>CAZLLG010000365.1:1532-3625 GCA_964560275.1 uncultured Eubacteriales bacterium
TAGAGCTGGCGTTCGATATCTAGAGTGAAAGATGGAGTTTTTTCAGAATGAAAAGGGCAAAGGCCGATATGGCTTTTTCCACGCTTGATGATATTTGTGTATTGAGAGGCAATCTCGAGAATATTCGCTGCCTGTTTAATTTGATCGATGACTTCCATGATTTAGGGTGAAAAATAGATAAAATATAACTAATAAAATATAGGAGTGAGCCATCAAATTGTCAAGTAAACTCTTGATTTTTCTACAATTTCCCGAAGATTTCAACTCAAAATGTGTGTTTTCAAAAGAATTCTGATAAGATGCTGAAAAAGTCCGTATAGAGGTCTTGACGCAAAAGGGGTGGATGGCGCGGTACCGCCCCTTAAGGGAAATGAAGCGTGATTTCTAATCGATTTGCACGTTTACAGAATTCTTTGAAAACAAACAATTTGAGTTGATGTCTCATACCTATTCAAATTTCTCTAAATGTGCTAAAATGCGACACTATGAAATCTCAGCTTAAAGGCATATTAGAACAAGTCCAGAAAGGCCAAATAACCGTCGACGATGCCGTAACAAAATTAAAGGACTTCCCCTATCAAGATCTCGACTTTGCCAAAGTGGATCATCACCGTGAGTTGAGAAAGGGATTTCCAGAAATCATATATGGCCTTGGTAAGACAGAGGACCAGATAAAAAAAATTGCCCGTGCCATTCTAGATAAAGGAAGCAATCTACTCATCACAAAAATAGAAGAATCCGTTTATGAAGGTTTAAAGAAAAGCCTTCCTCAGCTGACTTACAATGAATTAGCTAAAGCCGCGTTTCTCAAACAGAAAGAACCCTCCAGCGGCCGGGGAAAAATCGTTATTGTAACAGCCGGCACCTCGGATATCCCGGTTGCTGAAGAAGCTTTTGTCACTTGTGATATTTTGGGCAATACAGCGGAGAAACTCTATGATGTAGGTGTCGCCGGCCTTCACCGTTTATTCGGCGAAATGGATAAACTAAAGACGGCAAAGGTGATTATTTGCGTGGCGGGAATGGAAGGCGCACTTCCTAGTGTTATTGCAGGATTCACAAATATTCCGATTGTTGCCGTGCCGACAAGTGTTGGTTATGGTGCCAGTTTTAAGGGATTGGCAGCGCTTTTGGCCATGCTCAATTCTTGTCCGGGAGGAGTCGGAGTGGTCAACATAGATAATGGTTTTGGAGCCGCTTACTTGGCAAGTCTCATCAATCATCTCTAACTTGAATAATCCAGGTTTGATGAGAAAAAAAACGATAAAAAAAGTTAAAGAAATCACCGGAGTTGGAGTTCATTCAGGGCAAAAAATCAATCTTATTCTCAGGCCGTCCGACGCCGGATATATTGAATTTATCAGAACAGACTTAAAAAATGTTGGAATCAAAATAGATCCAAGAAGAATTGAAGCTAATTTTTCTACGGCATTGAAGGTTAAAAACCACAAAATCCAAACCCTTGAGCACTTGCTGGCTGTTTTATATGTGTTTGGTATAGACAGTTTAAGGGTAGAACTTGATGGAAATGAAATTCCGATATTGGACGGGAGTGCAGAGCCTTTTGTTAGCTTAATTCAAGCTGGAGGGACTCGGGAGCTCACTGAGAAAAAGAAGAAGATCACGATTCTTAAACCTTTTGAGGTCCAAGTAGGGGGGGCATCTATTGCTGTAGAACCCGCTATCGGATGTCGTATCGCCTATATTATCGAGTACGATCATCCTGCTCTGAAGAGGCAGGACATCGATCTATCTATCGATACAGATGTGTTTATCAAAGAGATTGCTCCTGCTCGCACCTATGGGTTTCTTAAAGATGTGTCGGTCATGAGGTCACAGGGACTATCCTTGGGTGGGTCCTTGGAGAATGTTATCGTGCTTGATGATCTAAAAGTCATCAACGGTCCTCTGAGATTTCCAGATGAGTTTGTCCGGCACAAGGTGTTGGATTTTTTAGGGGATCTTTCTCTCCTAGGGTGTTCCATAAACGGACATTTCAGAGCGTACAAAGCCGGTCATTTCCTTCATCACAAACTTGTCCTCTATCTGCTGGATCATCCTGAGTATTACTCTCTGAATTATTCATAATAACT
>CAZLLG010000366.1:0-3618 GCA_964560275.1 uncultured Eubacteriales bacterium
GTCGCTCTTGAATCAATTTTTCTTCTCCTTTACAATTTATGAATAGATCAGGTTAGATGCCGAAAAAAATATTTGTCAGCGGAGCCACAGGTTTTATTGGATCACGCTTAGCTCTCCACTTGGCTGACAGGGGACATATTGTTCATGCGTTGTTCCGGTCGTCTCAAAAAGCAGAAATTCTGAAGCAAAAAAATATCCATTTGTTTAAGGGAGATGTTTGCGACAAATCGAGTCTTGAACCTGCCATGGATGCGTGTGACGAGGCCTATCATCTCGGTGCGTTTTTACGGTTGTGGGATAAGGATCCAAACCTCTTTCAGAGGGTCAATGTCGACGGAACAAAAAATGTTCTCGACACTGCCCTGAAGTTCAAATTATACAAAGTTGTCGTCACATCAACTGCAGGAGTTCTGGGCCCTTCGCGTTCCGATCCCCTTGATGAACGAAGTGAAAGATTGGTTGAGTTTTTCACTCCCTACGAAAGATCCAAGTATGAGATGGAACAAAAGGTTCTTGAATATAAAGAAAGAGGACTTTTTGTTGTTCTTGTCAATCCCACTCGAGTATTTGGTCCGGGAATTCTGAGTGAAGCCAACTCCGCGACAAAAATTATCGAAGCATACATTCGAGGTCTATGGCGTATTATACCGGGCCGCGGACACAACGTCGGCAATTATGCCTTTATCGAAGATATCGTTAAAGGGCATGTTTTAGCTATGGAGAAAGGATTGCCTGGGGAACGTTATATTTTGGGCGGTACGAACTTGAGTTTTTTGGATTACTTCAACGTTATTTCCGCTGTCAGCGGCACGAAATTCAGGATGATATGGCTTCCTGCTCCATTCCTGATTTGTATTTCTGGATTGGTCTTCTTTTTTTCTCGTCTTTTCGGGAATTCTCCGAAAATCGCACCTCAATGGATCAAAAGATATCTGCAGAACTGGGCTGTGTCCAGTGAAAAGGCGGAACGTGAATTGGGATATAAGATAACTCCAATTGAAGAGGGAATCGGAAAAACCGTCCAATGGCTTCGCGAAAGATTAGACAAAAAAGATGGGAATTGACAACGAGTGCTTGTCTAACATAAAATTCCCGCAATGGATTACACATGAGCTGGCAGCAGATCGCTTTTGGATTGATCGAATTTTTAATCTCTATTGTTATCAGTTTTATCCTCATATTTGGCAGCTACCGCCTTTTTCTCGCTCTAACTCCGAAAATTGATGAAGAGAGAGAGTTAAGATCGGGGAACGCTTCGGTGGGGCTTATCCTTGGGGGTACAATTATTGGAGAAGCCATTGTTGTGAAACAAGCCATTTATCCCGTCATGGCGGTCATTCAGATTTTTGTTCTTGGACAGGAAAAGAAAATCGGGAATTTCCTGAAAATGATTGGTTTCAGTATCGGCTATGTTTTGCTTGCCGGGCTCTTAGCTTTGGCCTGCATCCTCTTTTGTTTCTGGTTGTTCCATAAAATGACACCGAGAATCAATCAATACGAGGAGATCAAGAACAACAATATTGCTGTAGCCCTGTTTATGGCTTTTTTTATTGTTGCCATCTGTTTCCTTGTCAGTGCAGGAGTGGCCGGTTTAACCCGCGCTCTTATTCCTTTTCCAGACGTAGGTTCCATTCCCCTGTCCTGATTGAAATATCATGAAAACACATGTGCTATTGTTCGTGATCCTCAGTTTATCTTTTTGTGGATTGTTGTGTATTGTCTATTTTATTCCTCATCAAAGCAAACTGGTTGGCAAAGATCAAAAATTGCTTCAACTTGCTGCAGGTTTGGAACGAGAAAGCAACCGTTTCAGCAGTCGGGAGACCGAATTCGAATTCCAACTGACTTACGAATGGGAGGATTTTGAGACAAATGATTTCTCAGTATCCTTTTCTCTTTCGAAAGATGCCTTAAAAGAGGCAGAGGATGAATTTGGATATTATCCCGATGAACTTGATCGGTCTGTTGAAAGAAATCTGGTTCCTCTGCGCAGAGAGATGATAATCCATTTAAAACAAATCACTCAAAAGTTCATAAAAAAGAGCAAGTACTCCAAACACTTTTTTATTTCAGAGGACTTCTCTGATAGATTTAACGTTCGAATGTCGGCACCTCCTTCAATGCAAAACCAAATCAGAACAGAATTTAAGCGGCTCACATCAGAAATTGCACGACATCAGAAAAAGTATGATAAAAAGATCCAAAGAGAAGGTTTGATTCAAAAAGAGGCCTTTTTGTATAAAAAAGGGCTCCGGTATATTAAAGACAAAATTGGAGTCAATTACAGTCTTTTGGTCAAAAACAACCAAGAGAGGTTGAAGCAGGTTTTTCAGAGCCTATTATTCTTATCAAAAGGCATGAAAATCCCTCAGTTTCTCTCGTTTATCCTTTCTTATATTCAAGAAGTCCGATATGGGATCCCGCCATTAATAGAAAATGGGAAGTACATTATGGGATTTTGGGTTCCACCAAAAGTCTTGATTAACAATTTTGGGGATTGTGATTCCAAGGGTGTCACATTTGCCTCCTTGTGGGTAAACTTTAAAAAATACCCTATTCTTCTCATCAGGATACCAAAGCATTTGTTTATTGGGCTGGCGGTACCGTCTTTCAGTGAAGAGGGAGTTACGGTCAACGGATTGAGATACACTCTCTGTGAAGTGACTGGGCCTGACAAACTGCCGCCAGGAATGATCGCTCCTTACAGCCAGCTGTATTTTGAGAGTGGGAATTACTCATATGAACTGATAAGGTGAAAGTCTCTCAATCCTTCCTGGCAGATGATAGCAAGCGCTTTAAAAAATGATTTCGCTGGCGGTCTGGAGTAGGCTCTTCGAAAATCATCCTTTCTGTTGATTGGCGGAATTGTGCCTTTTCTTTGTATTGGTCGCGTTTATCCAAAATATTCTCATCATATGCCTGTCTTTTATCTTCATCTCCCAGAATCATATAAGCTGTTTCTATCCGGTCCAGCATGAGTTGTCGTTCTTCTTCTTCAAGGAGGGTGTAGTGGGCGAGTGAGCCTTTGGAGTAGGCTGCTTTCCCGATCAAGTAAGATTTTTCGATCTCCTTAAACGATGCATTTCGACTCACATTGAGGATATCATAATGATCCATGTCTTCGATTTTTATTTTCGCTATAGTTGTGTTTGAGTTAAGAAAAGCCATCATGAGTCACTTATGAGGATTTTTTCTGTAATAGATTTTATACAGCTTGTAGCTTCCGAGTCAGGATGATTTAAGATATAGGGCGATAGATTCTTTAGGCTCCAATGGACTTTTTCATCGAATGGAACAACACCGAGGAAATCGAGATCGATGACAAGGTATTTCTGTACAACTTGTGTAATAGAATGACCGAGAATATAATCTTTTTCATCTCTTGCCTTATTGATGATAAGACAGGGTTTGAACCTCTTTAGAGCTTTATAAAGGACATCGGCATAATATTTGTCATAGGAAATGATCTCATTGAGGAACGTGTAGATCGATTTTGAATTTTCTTTAATCTGATTGGATATCTTTTCAACTAAGCTTTCAATTTTGTAATAGTCAATGTAGATCTTGAGAATTCTGATGATTCAGGACTTGAGGAAGTAATAGGCATTTTCTATCGAT
>CAZLLG010000367.1:0-3580 GCA_964560275.1 uncultured Eubacteriales bacterium
CAAGCTGGAAGTTGAGAAAGGAAAAATTGTCAATTATGAGCAGAAATTGATAGAGCTCTGGGCGGATATTAAATTGAATCCTTCTCCTCAGATCAGTTCTTTTGTCGATGATATAGTAAGAGCCATTGGTGAAGAATGCAAAAAAGTGATCGGGGAAGCCAAATCAGACTATATGAAACTTGACTATCCCAAGGAAACTTTAAAGGTCGAGAATTCACTAGGGAACTGGATAACCGACGTCATGCGCTGGAAGACGAAAGCCCAAATCGGCTTTCATAATAGTGGTGCTATCAGATCGAATATTCTGGCAGGGAGTATCTGTATCCAAGATGTATTTGAGACATCACCGTTCAACAACACACTGGTGCTCTTTGAAATCACAGGGAAGCAGCTAAAAGATATCCTCGAACTGGATGTGGAAAGAATAAGAGATCGACTGCAGGTGTCTGGATTAGCTTACAAATACTATCCACACGAAATAAAAAAGTACGGAAAAAGAGTAGACTTTATTAGAGTGAATGGAGATGTTGTCGTAAAAAACGGGAAAATTTTGCTGCCAGAGAAAATATTTACCGTGGTTAGCAATGATTATGTAGTCAGTCATGCCAAAGATAAATATTTTGGATTTTCAGTCCCCAATTCGAAGGACACTATGTTTCTCTTGGATCAAACTCTAGTCGATTGGCTTGAAGAAAACAAAATTCTCAACTACAAAAACGAATCCAGAATTGTCCGGATTATAGAATCCCCCTAGAAAAACAATGATCCGAATCTTTTTTATATTGACTTTTTTTATGGTTTTAGCTGCCTGCGTTTCCAGAATAAATCCGGAAGAAGATAAAGCACGGATCCTGGAAGCAGATAGGGAATTTTCACGATACTCCGTGCAGCATGGCACCTCAAATGCATTTTATCGATTTATGGATGAAGAGGGAGTTGTTCTGCCCAAAAGCGGATATCCCCTTATCGGCAGGGAGGCCTACGGCAAACAGATATCCTCCCCGACAGAGGCAGGTTCGAATAGCACCTTGAAGTGGGAGCCGGATTTAGTCAAAATTTCTCACTCTGGGGATTTAGGCTACACATTTGGCAGGTATGAATTGACAGCTGTGGATGAACTGGGCAAAGAAACAAAAACGTATGGTCATTATATCACCATATGGAAAAAACAACCGGATGGATCCTGGAAATTTGTTTTTGATACCGGAAATGAAAATCCTTCCTTAAAAGAAGACTGGCTGGACAAAAATAGATAGCAAACGATCTTCTTTTTTAACTGTTGAATGAAAAAAATAAAAAGACAAATTCATTCTTCTGCCCCTCTTCGAATGAATGACATCGGAGGGTGGACAGATACATGGTTTTCTAAAGAAGGACACGTGCTCAATATGGCCGTGTCCCCATGTATAGAGGTAGATGTATTTGTTTTTAACAATCGGGAAGAAGCGCCAAATCGTGTGAGGATTCATCTGGTTGATTCTGGTGAAGTTTTTTTTATAAATCCTGAAAAACCCGACCTAACAATTCACCCTCTTATTCAGGGAACCCTTAGCTCACTGCCTATTCCAGATGGTCAAAAATTGGATATCCATATCCGTTCTGTTTTTCCGGCTGGAAGTGCGGTTGGCACATCGGCCTCCTTGTGTGTGGCACTTCTTGGTGCCATAAATGCTCTGTCTTCGAAGAGGTTTTCTGCCGGAGAGATTGCTTCTCTTGCACATAAGGTTGAGACGGACAAATTGTCACTGCAGAGCGGAATCCAGGATCAGATATGCTCTGCATATGGTGGAGTGTGTGATATCCGCATCCCAAAATATCCAGAAGTCCAAGTATCTAGAGTCTCTCTTGGTCAGAATTTATGGGAAGATTTAAACAAACAACTGTGTCTCATCTATCTGGGAGTTGCACACAAGTCTTCAGGTATTCATGAACGTGTGATTGCTTCTCTCAATAAAGAGGGGCCTCATGCTGAAGTGCTTAAAGAACTCCAAATCCTGGCAGAAGAAGGCAAACGCAGCCTGATTAGAGAAGATCTTACCCATTTTGGCCGTGTGATGATCGATAACAATGAATTGCAGAGAGCTCTTCACCCTGATTTGATCACAGAGCGGGCCGATGCAGTGATTAAAATTGCCGAAAAATACGGAGCGCTTGGTTGGAAAGTGAACGGAGCCGGGGGACAGGGTGGGTCCTTGACCGTTTTAAGCAGCCAGGACCAAGTCTCCCGTAAGAACATGATCTTTGACATTGAAAATCTGGGACATGGTATTAGACACCTTCAGGTCAACCTGTCTTCTGAAGGCCTATCAGTCAGGGATTGATTTTATCCCGAATCAAAAATGAAATCTAAAGAGCGTTTTTTAGCGGCACTCAACAGACAGAAACCCGACAGGCTCCCTGTCACGACTCACCATGTTATGCCCTCTTTTCTAAAAACATCAATGAAAGGATTGGATGAACAGGATTTTTTCGAAACATTTGGTTTGGATCCCATTCTCTGGTTAGTGGCGCACCGGCCGGATGAGTTACGAGGTGATTATCTAGATCCTCAGCAGGGAGTGCTGGATTTTCTTCAACCTCCCCGGATCTGTTCGGAAAACTGGCGTATTGAGACGGAAGATATCCCGCATTCTCGGAACAAAACAGTTCGCTATTCCTTTTTTAATCCGAGGAAAACACTGTCGATGGTTCTTCAGAGCGATAGTCAAACAACCTGGGTAAAAGAAAGGATTTTTAAAGAGAAATCAGATCTGGATGTGTTCGCTCGTTATGCTCCGGTCCCTTTATGTGATGCTGCGGATGTCAATCGGAAAGCCCGAGCTTTTGGGGAGAGGGGAATGGTTCGAGGATCTGTTCCAGGCTTCGATGTGTATGGGCAGCCTGGATGTTGGCCTGAGGCGTCCGTACTCTACGGCATTGAAAATCTTCTTTTTGAAACCTACGACGATCCCGAATGGGTTCAAGAGTGTTTAAGCATCCTAAGGGAGAGAAAAAAACATTATATCCGATCCCTAGCAGACGCAGAATTTGACCTCATCGAGTTGGGCGGAGGAGACGTTTCGTCTTCTGTCATTTCCCCCAAAATTTTTGATGAATTTGTGGCTCCTCATGACTCTGAACTCATTAATTTGCTGCACCAGATGGGCCAGCGAGTGGTCTACCATACGTGCGGGGGAATGATGCCTCTCCTGGAAAAGATTGCCGATATGTGCCCGGACGCAATGGAGACCTTTACTCCTCGGTCATTAGGAGGAGATGTGGATTTGAACGAGGCCAAAAGGCGAATCGGGCATCGAGTGTGTTTGATTGGAGGTTTTGACCAGTTTCATAACTTGATTGAGTGCACTCCCCAGGATACAAGACATGCTGTACGCCAATGTTTCGAAAATGCTGGAAGAAATGGTGGCTATATACTTTCCCCATCGGATCATTTTTTTGAAGCCGATCCGATCCTTCTTCAAGCCTTCGCGGATGAAGCCAGAAAATGTACTTATGATATTCCCTGATGTTGAAACGGTTGCCTCTCCATTTCTGTGATCTTCTTAAGAGTTCTGGGAAGATGATTGAGAAATCCGTATCG
>CAZLLG010000368.1:0-3568 GCA_964560275.1 uncultured Eubacteriales bacterium
AAATTTAACAGGGAGACCGGTTGGAAACCGAAAATTCTCCCCGCAAAAGGCATAAAGAATCTGATCAACTGGGTGAAGAAGAATGAAAACCTCTTCAAATAAGAAAAAAATACAATTAAAAGCCCTCATTCTGGCTGGGGGCAGAGGAACTCGATTAGAAAGCAAGACTGAAAAGGTTAATAAGTGCATGTTGGAATTCCAGGAGGTGCCTCTCATTCAATACAGCCTAGAAAAGGCCTCTGAAATGAACGTGCAAGAGATAGTGATCGTGGTCGGACACATGGCCGAAAAGATTATCAACAGGTACGGAAACTCTTACAAATCAACAAAAATAAAATATGCGATTCAAAGAGAACAGAAAGGTTTGGTGGATGCCATTGCTTGCGCACAGGAAGCTGTTGGAAAATCTGATTTCATTTTACTTCTTGGAGACGAGTTTTTCACACAATCAAATCATAAATCGTTTATAGATAAATTTATTAAAAATGACACTTTTGCAGTTTGCGGTGTCATTCAGGTCGACGATAAGAAGCTAATAAGCAAAACCTACTCAATTCTTTTTGAAAAAGATTCAGATAGAATCTTCCGGCTGATCGAAAAACCAAAAAATCCAATAAATAATATCATGGGGACTGGAAACATAATATTTAAGAATCGCATTTTCGATTATATCGAACAGACACCGATAAATCAGAAAAGGGGAGAGAAAGAACTTCCGGACCTTGTTCAATGCGCCATAGATGACGGGAAAAAAATCATCTACCATATTCTTGCCTATGAATACGTGAATGTAAACACGCCAAAAGATATAACAATCGTCGAAGGTATCGTTGCAAATAACAAGACCCAGTAAAATCCTTGTTGTTATCCCTGCATACAACGAGGAAAAAACTATAAAAGATGTCGTAAAAAGAGCATCTTACTTTGCAGACATTTGTGTTGTTAATGATGCCAGCACCGACAAAACAGCAGAAATCGTAGGATCTTTTTCCCATGTAAAGTGTATTTCTCATACAACCAATACCCATATCCCCCAGACAATCCTAGATGGCATGAAATACGCCTACGAAAACGATTATGACTATGTCATCACTATGGATGCCGGCCTGAGTCACAGCCCTGAAGAGCTGCCTCGATTCATAGACGCAGCACCATCCGATCTTGTACTCGGCGTACGAACGACAAAAGCAGAAGTGCCCTTATTTAGAAAAATTCTAAGCCGTGCGGCCACGGTTCTTTTGAATCTTGCACTGCGCCCCATTGGAAGCGGTTTGCCTTCCGCCAAATTTCATGATGTCACCTCGGGATACCGAAGATATTCAAAAAACGCCATCGAAATATTGATCCATAAGAAAATGAAGGCGAAGTCATTTGATTTTATTACAGAAGCACTGATGCTCATATACAGAAACGGACTCAGTGTGACCGAAGTCCCCATATCTTACAATTTCTCGACAAGTTCTCTCAATTCGAAAGTTGTTTTACAAAGTCTAAAAATGTTTTTGGATATTCTGTTAACAAGAAGAAAGTGAGAGGTCTAAATCAATCTTATGAAAGTCATAATGGCTAAACAGACAAAAAGAGCCAACGGAGAGATAACCGTGTTCAAAATTGGCATTCGATGTCCTCCCAGAGTTACAGCGTCCGCACTCTCTCCCAACCAAAAACCCAAAGGCACGGTAAAAAGAGAAAGGAAAATCGCCAGCGGCGCATAGTATATGGAAAGTGGAACACTTGTACCGGCTGCAACACAAGCCGGGATGCCAGTCACAAATTTCACTAGCGGAAAAAGGCCCACAGCACCTAGCGCCGTGAATCCGCCCAGGAGACCTTGACCTGTGCGTTTCTGAAGAGAAGATTTTTTCCACAAAGTGATACAGAAAAGAAAAACGGCCCCCTCCAGGATAAATGCAAATATGGGATTTGCCACAGCCCCGTGGAGGATTGGAAGGGACAGCAAAAAAGCATCAAAAAGTTTAAAAAGGCTGGCCACAAAAACTAACAGGACTATTCCAGATGCACGTCTAGAAATTACCCAGCTCATGACGATGAAAACAAGTGCAAATCCGGTCATCAAGGAGCCAGAAACAGAGGAAGCACAGTTTTTCAACCACATGCCCAATGCTGCTTCGGATAATCCCCAAACAGCACCCAGCATGACTACAATGCCCGCGTAAGATTTGAGAGGTTTTTTGTCCATTTTTCCTCCTGTTAAAAAAAGTCTATTACAGAAGAAAAAAAAGTGCAACTGGTCTTTATTTGGAATTTATGAATGAATTTGGCCGTCAATTCCGATGACAACTTTTTTAATTTTGATATTTGTCCCAGATAATTCAACAGCTTCATTTACGATCTGAAGAAGACCGGAACAGCAGGGCACCACCATGATGGCCACTGTCAAAGAGTAAATCGTATTGCTTTTTAGGAGTTCAGCGATTTTTTCCACATAGGGAGATGTATCATCGAGTTTTGGACAGGCAATAATCACTTTCTTCCCTTTGAGCAGTTCGTGATGAAAACTCCCTAGAGCGAATGCCGTACAATCAGCTGCAATCAAAAGATCGGATTCATTAAAGTAAGGGGCATGAGGAGAAACGAGGTGGAGCTGAATGGGCCACTGACTCAATTCTGACTCCACGGAAACTGACTTGTTCTCTTCTTGGATAGGAGTCTTGTGTATCTCACGAGCCATGCTTCCAGGACATCCAGCATGAGCAGGAAAGGGAGCCTGAGCCTTGGACTGGATTCCATGCACTTGAGAGGCAGCATCCTCTCCTCTTGTTTCTAGAACATGCTCATAGGTGGCCCGAGAATCATAGTCTTCGCTTTCTCTTTCGATAACTTTAAGCGCATCTGTCGGACAGATATCCAAACAGGCCCCTAGACCATCACAATATATTTCTTTGGCCAGAACGGCTTTGTCTTCCTCATCCAACACTAAAGCACCTTCTGCACATGCATCGAGGCAGAGCCCACATCCATTGCACAAGTCCCTGTCAATCTCAATTATTTTTCTTTTTGCCATCTTTATCTTCTCCTTGGATTTTCGTTTTTCATTTCTCCCCAATAGTAAAACATCTTTACCTTCCATTCCTTGACTTAAGTCAAACATAAACTCTTTTTTTAAATTATAATCGAATCTATCTCAGGTCTTAAATTCTTGTTTTTTCAGAATCGGATGGACGTCGCGTTTCTGTCACTACTCGCATTCTTAAGCTGTGGGGGCAGAACGCGTAAGGATTCCTATCCGACTCTGTTGAAATGTTATTAAAAGAGTTCTTGTTTGAGCTTCGCTGAATCTTTCACTCGAATGTTTCGACCTAAAACTTCGATAAGTTTGTCTTCCTGCATCTGTTTGAGATTGCGGGATAATGTTTCTGAAATTGTGCCAATTAATCTGGCCAATTCAATTTTCTTCATTTTGAGTACAATCAATTCTGACTGCTGTTCCTGACATTGCTCCAGGATGAACTGGACCAGACGCTGTCTAACTGTCTTTAATTCAAGAGTTTCAATTCTTTTATTGAGAACCAAACATTTTTTAGCTAGAAGAGAGATGAAAAATCGG
>CAZLLG010000369.1:0-3519 GCA_964560275.1 uncultured Eubacteriales bacterium
CTTTTATTCCAATAGCTTTGCTCCCAATATCATCACACTTTTTGTTATAGAGCCCTGTAGATATTGATAAATTCTTGGAAATAGATATTATGGTAGAGTTGGAGGTATTGAAGAGATGAGTGATAGAGAAACAGAAAACAAGGATTCAAAAAATTCTGAAACCTCATCCAAGGATTTCATCCGGACCATAATTGATGAAGACCTAGCAGCGGGTAAAAACGAGAGAAGAGTCCACACGCGCTTCCCCCCTGAACCCAATGGCTACCTGCATATCGGCCATGCAAAATCGATATGTCTAAATTTCGGGATAGCAGCCGAATACAACGGCCTTTGTAATCTTCGCTTTGATGATACAAATCCCATCAAAGAAGAGATCGAATTCATCGAATCGATAAAAGATGATATCCACTGGCTGGGTTTTGACTGGAAAGACCGTGAGTACTATGCCTCTGATTACTTCGACCAGCTCTATGAATGGGCGGAGCTTCTGATTAAAAAAGGAAAAGCTTTTGTCTGTGATTTAAACGCCGACGAAATCCGGGAACATCGAGGAACTCTCACTCAACCGGGAATAAACAGTCCTTTTCGCGATCGTTCCATCGAAGAAAACCTTGATCTGTTCACCAAAATGAGAGACGGAAGGTTCCCGGATGGCTCCCGCACACTTCGAGCCAAAATCGATATGGCCTCTCCCAATTTGAACTTGAGGGATCCTGTGATGTACCGGATTCTAAGAGCCTCCCATCATAGAACAGGCGACAACTGGTGCATCTATCCGACCTATGATTGGGCCCACGGCCAGTCTGATTCCATTGAGGAAATTACGCATTCAATCTGTACGCTGGAATTTGAAGACCACCGGCCCCTTTATGACTGGTATCTCCACGAACTTGCCGCATTTCACTCTCAGCAGATCGAGTTTGCCCGGCTTAATCTCACCTACACCGTGATGAGCAAAAGAAAACTCCTGGAATTGGTCGAACACGGTCATGTCAGGAGTTGGAATGACCCCAGAATGCCTACGATTTCTGGAATGAAACGCAGAGGTTATACGCCGGAGTCCATTCGTGATTTCTGTGACCGGATTGGGATCGCAAAAAATGAGAGTACGGCAGATATCGCACTTCTCGAACACTGTCTGCGAGAGGATCTGAACTTGAGGGCCCCACGAGTAATGGCCGTTCTGCGTCCCATAAAAGTATTCATTGACAATTATCCTGAAAACGAGGTGGAATGGCTCGATGCAGAAAACAATCCCGAAGATCAGAGTATGGGATCCAGGAAAATTCCCTTCACTAGAACACTCTTTATTGAACAGGAAGATTTTTTAGAAGATCCTCCAAAAAAGTTTTTCCGATTAGCTCCTGGAAGGGAAGTCAGGCTCAAACATGCCTATTACATCACTTGCACAGATGTCGTTAAAGACAATAAATCAGGAGAAATAAAAGAACTGCACTGCACATATGATAAGGAAACAAGAGGGGGCTGGTCCAAGGATGGCCGGAGAGTGATGGGGACTCTGCATTGGGTATCTGCTGAACATGCCCTAAGCGCCGAAGTCAGGCTTTATAATCATCTCTTCACAAAAGAAAATCCTCTTGAGAACACGGAGGGTGCAGATTTAAAGGACTTCCTCAATCCAGAATCCTTAAAAATATTATCTGATTGTCAGCTTGAACCAAGCCTTCAGAAAGCCCAGCCTGGAAGCCGTTTTCAGTTCCTTAGGCAGGGATATTTTTGTGTGGATACGGAGGATTCCTCAGAAGGCAAACCCGTTTTCAATCGGACTGTTCCCCTACGGGACACCTGGGCAAAAATCAAAAAAGCACAAAAAGTCTGAACGATCTCTCGCTAAAAAAGATCAAGTTTTTTCTTTCCAGGCTTTGTATTTCTTGATGTAATCATCCATCACTTTTTTGGGATTGAGCGACAGATACTTTGCGTAACTCCAAAGATGCCCTCTCAAGTAGATCTCCTGAGGAAGGTTCTCAAACCTCTCGAGTTCGATATCATTTAAAATCTCTTTTCGAATTTTTGTTTCCAGGGAAACATCGAAGAGCTGTATGCCCAGCTTCCTCCTAATGTCCTTCAACATTCGACCTCCAAAATCCATCCCAGGCAAAGAATGATCCAAAGATCTCTCGGACCCAGAAGGTCTTGCTTTCTGTTTTTTTATCGACTGCTCATATTCATTCTGGGCGGAGAGTTTTTTATACGCATCCTCCAAATCTCTAATGACCTTTTGTTTTTTCCTCTTTGAAAAGTCACCTGCTATGGAAGATATGATTGATGTATCTGAAGAATATAATCTCAATAAACGGTTATAAACCCGCTTGATCTCAATAAAAGTGGCTTCGGAACTCAGTCCAAGAATCTTCAGGTATTTTTCCTTTTCTTCAGTCGTCAGGGTTGTTTTCATTTCAAACCTTTTGTTCCTTTCCATGAATAAGATTGTCCACCGTGCTTCTCACCTCCAATGCTACTGAAGAGGAAGAAGCAAACTGCATAAATGGTTCCTGCTGAGCGATAGATTTGACCACATTCTCATCATATTCCACATATCCAGCAAAATACGTCTCTAGGCCTAGAAATTTCGAAAAACCGCTCTTGATAAAGGATCCAAGCAAAATATCCTGTCGGTTCGATATTTTGTTCAAGATAAAATGAATTTTGAAATTCGAGAGCTCTTCATCTAAAATCTCATTGATATAAGGAAAATTATCTTTCATCCAGGCAATCAGTTGCCAGAGGTTTGTTATCTTGTAATTCTCTTTATTCCGCCAGATCTGCTCGACAAATTCTTTGAATCCATAGGGTCTTAAACTCATTTTCAGTTTTCGAAAAAGGGCATTTTTGATGAAATGATAGAGATTCTCAACAGACAATACTTCGGGCAGCAGCACCACCAGCATCTTATCGGCAATGAGGAACGTGTCGATGACATTGTTATGACTTCCCGCTCCAACATCTACAATCACATAGTCTGAGTTCAACATCCTGATATGTCTGAACAGCTTCAGCTTCTGAGAATAGAGGATACCGTCAGAGGCCAGAGATTTGACATCCCCTGGGATATAGCTAAGATTTTTTACGCCAGATCTGACCTTCAGCTCAACAAGAGGCCTTTTCTTCTCGAAAAATTCTGTGAGGGTTACTCGAGGCTGTGACATGCCGAAATAGGAATGCAGGTTGGCGCCACCGAAATCCGCATCGATCAGAGTTACTCTGTAGCCGGATTGTGCCAGCTGGATGGCCATGCTGGAGGCCATAAAGCTTTTCCCCGTACCCCCTTTGCCGCCTCCAAGGGTCCAAATTTCAGGGTCCAGTCCCTTGTGGGAATATTTCTTTTTTTCATCTATGCGTTTTAATGTAAATAAAATATAGAATTTTTTGCATGCAGTCAATCCTGTTCCATCAGGAAGGCTTTAGGCAAAGGATATGCAAAGACGCTTATCATCCTTGATATTGTTGCAGCAACGCGATAACTTCCGGATTGAGCAAAGCAATAATTTCCGGTTT
>CAZLLG010000370.1:0-3468 GCA_964560275.1 uncultured Eubacteriales bacterium
TTTTTTCTCCAAACAAAGCGCCTGATTTGGACCACTCAGTTTGAATTTTTTTGCACATGCGAAAACAATAATTGCAGCAAAAATAAAAAGCGCTCCCACTTCAGGCCAGTGAACAGGCAGCCCTGTGCCCTTGAGAAAAATCCCTCTCAAAACGGTCAGGAAGTATTTGGCTGGGACAAAGTTGGCAACGATTCGAATCAAACGGGGCATCGAAGCTACAGGAAAAAGAAATCCTGAGAGCAAAAATGCCGGGAGGAGCGTCAGGATGATGGACAGCATAAATGAAAGCTGTTGAGATTTCGACACTGTCGAAATGTAAAGCCCGATCCCAAGTCCGCAGATAAGAAAAAGGCTGGAGACCAAAAAAAGAAAAAGAAGATTTCCTCTAAAAGGCACTCCAAAGAGGACCTGCCCGATCAGAATGACAAAGAGGGTCTGGACCAGCCCCAGAACATAGTAGGGAAAGAGTTTGCCGAAGATCATCTCATAAGGCCTGATCGGAGTGGCAATCAGCTGTTCCATGGTGCCCATTTCCCATTCCCTGGATACAGTCAAAGATGTCAGCATGGCCGCAATGACCATCATCAACACCGCAATGAGGCCGGGGACAATAAAATTTGTGCTGCGCAGCTCAGGATTGTACCAAACTCTAGGTTCTATCTGGAAAGGGGGAAGGGGAACAGGAACAGTTATCCCTGTTCTTTGGACTTTTTCGAGTAAAATATTTGCTGAAAAAGTTTGAACTAGACCTGCCATATAACCCAAGGCCACCTGTGCTGAATTGCTGTCACTTCCATCAACCAGCAGCTGCAGCCCCGAATCCTTTCCAGCTGAAAGATCACGGGAAAATCCTGATGGAATAACAAAAATAAACCGTACGTCTCCTCTATCTAGATAACTTTCAACATCGGAGCTGGAGGTTTTTAAAAATTTGATATCAAAGTACTGGCTGGCCTGCAGCTTTGAAAAAAGATCCCTGCTGAGGGTTGTCCCATCTAAATCGACACCTCCAACCGGGACATTTTTAACGTCAAAAGTGATGGCGAAACCAAAGAGAATCAAAAGCATCATTGGCAGGCCGAGAGCCAAGTAAAGACTGCGTGGATCTCTCAAAATATGAAGAGTCTCCTTTTTTAAAAGAGGAATAATTCTATTTTTCATTCTTTTTTTCTCTATTTATGGCAGAAATGAACACATCCTCTAGAGAGGATTCTGATTCTCCTGTGTACAACTCCTTTAATTCCCTCGGGGATCCGCTGGCAATGATTTTTCCGTTGTAGATAACAGCAATCCTGTGACATCTCTCCACCTCGTCCATGTAATGAGAGGTAACAAAGACAGTTGTCCCCATATCGGAAAGATTGTAAATCAAGTCCCAGAAATCCCTGCGGGAGACAGGATCCACACTGGCTGTGGGTTCATCCAGGAAGAGAATTTCTGGTTGATGAAGGATTGAACATCCCAGAGACAGCCGCTGCTTCCAGCCTCCAGAAAGATCTTTAGTAAGGGTTGTTTCCCGCCCCTTTAGACCTGCCATCTTGAGCACCCACTTCTTTTGTTCAGCTTTTACTTTTGAAGGCATTTTATGGATACCACTGTAAAAATCGATATTTTCTTCGACGGTAAGATCGGGGTAGAGAGTGAATTTTTGGGACATATATCCGATTATTTTTTTGATATCTTCAGGATGAGAATCGATATTGAATCCCCCTACAGAAGCAGACCCAGACGTTGGCCGAATGATTCCACAGAGCATACGGATTGTGGTGGATTTCCCTGCACCGTTGGGGCCAAGGAATCCAAAAATTTCCCCCTTCTCAACCTTAAAAGACACATTATTTACTGCTGTGAAATGGCCAAATTGTTTGGTGAGTTGATTGACTTCGATATGAATCATTGTTTGCTGATGAAATCGAGAAAAGTATCTTCAAACGAGGGCTCGATCCTCCTGATTCTTTTGGCTCGAATATTCTGTTCCAGGCAAAATGCTCTCGTTATTTCAACTCCATTGGCTCCTGGAGAAAAAGTCAAATGCAAAGTTCCGGCGTAAGGATAGATGTTTTGAAGAGATGGCATGGTCTTTAAGACTTTGCGAGCATTTTTTAAATCACTTGTGAATTCGATAACTGTGTTAGTGAAATGATTTATCAAATCCTCCGGTTTATCTAAGGCGAGGATTTGCCCTTCGTAGAGGAGAGCGACTCTGTGACATTTTTGAGCTTCATCCATATAGGGGGTGCTTACAACAAGTGTTTTTCCCTGATTTTTGAGTGCGAACAACAGATCCCACAACTCTTTTCTGGAGACCGGGTCCACACCGGTTGTGGGCTCGTCGAGAAAAAGGATTTTTGGAGTGTGAAAAAGGTTGCACGAAAGAGCCAGTTTTTTTTGCATACCGCCGGAAAGATTTCTAGCCAGGCGGTTTTGGAAGGGGGACAAAGCACTAAAATGCAGGAGTTCTTTTTTTCTGTCCTTATACTGGTCTCTAGGCACCTTGTACAGGTCCGCGAAAAATTTCATGTTCTCTGATACGCTGAGATCACCGTAAAGGCTGAAACGCTGGGGCATATACCCAATGATGTCTTTGATTTTTTGTGGATTTTGGGACATGTCGATGTTCTCGATCCATACTCTTCCCGAGGTAGGTTTCAGTAGGCCGACGAGAAGACGAAGCAGAGTTGTCTTTCCTGCGCCGTCAGGACCAATGAGTCCGATGAGCTCCCCTTTGCCTATGTCCAGGTTAATTTTATGGATGGCCTGGATTTGATCAAATGATTTGAAGAGTTCTTCGGTTTTGACTGCGTTCATTCTACAGAAATTCTGACATCCACTGGCATTCCTGGCTTGAGCACCTGATTTTGGTTGCTTAGATAGGACTTAATCATAAACACGAGCTTGAGACGTTCTTCTTTAGTTTGGATATTTTTTGGAGCAAATTCGGCCTGATCCGAAATAAAATCGACATTCCCGTGGAATTTTCTCTCAGGGAAGGAATCACAGATCACTTCTACAGCATTTCCTATCCGGATGCTGCCTAAGTATTTTTCCGGTACATAGGCCTTGACATAGGTCTGGTCCAAATTTATCAAACTGAAGAGTGGAAACAGGGGGGAGGCCAGTTCACCGACCTCGATGTGCCGAATTTCAATCACTCCACTTACAGGCGCAGTGACCCGTGTTTCTTCCAGTTGGATCAGAAGCAGCTCTTGTTGAGCAGCGAGATTTTTTATCTCGGCAATCACGATTTCGATCTCTTCTTTTTCTCTCCCTCTGAGAGTCAGTTGGTAATTTTCCTTTGAGATTTCTACTTTTTCGTAAACAGCCTTAAGCTTTAAATCGGCCTCTTCCTTCTGAACTTCAGATACAGCTCCCTCTTTTAGCAGTAGAGTCATCCGTTCCTGGTTTTTTTCCGTCAGCTCTAATTCTTTTTGGGCGGTGTCCAGCTGGTTTTTAGCCACCGCGATGATT
>CAZLLG010000371.1:0-3410 GCA_964560275.1 uncultured Eubacteriales bacterium
GTTCGGCCCTGTCTTTTAGCATAAAACTTTAACTTTTCGTGCTGTTCGTCCTCGAGGATAATGTTGGTTCTTTTCATGGGCTTTTCCCCATATATGTGTATATATATGTGTATATAATGCTAAAATTTTAGGATGAAGTCAACTCAAAAATATTTTTTACACAGTATTTTGCTCCCTGAAAAAATTGAGAAAAAATGGGGACTGTCCCCAATTATTCTCACATTTTTTCAATTCTTAGTTCTTTTTTCTTTCGATAAGGCCGAAGATTCCTGGCAGGATGATTACAGTTGTCAGAAAGCAGGCTCCCACTCCCAAAAAGAGCGCACCTCCTAGCTGTCCGAAACCGCGCCAAATGGAGAAGACCAACGATCCGAAGGCGATCATCGTTGTCAGAGATGTCAGGAATATAGCTTTCCCTGTGCTGGAGAACACAGTCCATATCTGGCCCTTTCCCTCATGCCTCCAGCGATGGAGGGCATGAACTCCATCATCGATCCCAATTCCCAGGATTAGGGGAAAGATCATGACATTCATGACCGTCATCATCATGCCGCTGATTTTCATCAATCCCACCATCCAAAAAACTCCAAAAGCCAGAGGAATCATTGCCATCAGGGCATGGAGAGGATTCCGAAAATCTGCCCACAACAGGAAAAACACGACAAACAGAGTCAAAATCATTGCGTTTCTGCCGTCTCTGCCTATAACCTTGATAAGCGCAGCAAAAACAGGCGGCATCCCCGTGGCCTTGTCGCTTACCATTTCTAAATCCGCCACAAATCGTTTGAGAAACTCGGCGTCCTTCCAAATATGGCTAGCAGGAAAAACCGTCACGAGAAATTGACTTCTATCTTTATTGCTGTACCTATCTAAAATAGACACAGGTAGATCTAAAAGTTGCAGAGATTCTGTAGAGCCCATATTTAGCACAGAATCTTTAAAATAGGGGGCAAACAATCCCTGGAACTCAGATAATCGCGCTGAAATACTATCTTCATCCACAGAAAGAACGTCCACCAATTGCTTTATAACAGTCTGATCAGAGGGATTATCGGGATCGCCTACAATTTCCTTGCATTTGGTATCCACCTTGTCCTGCCCGCCGAGAAAGGCCATATCCTGAATTTCCATGATGTTCATCTCGAGGCGTTCAATTTCATCTTTAAGAAACGCTATGTCTGTGGGCCGGATGGAGGATTTTATTGTCGAAGATTTGATTGAGTCGAGAACATCCAGCACCAGGGGAACTCGTTCATTCTGCTGTTCGGCCGAGGGAAGATAGAGTGAGATATCTTCGGTCATAGCAACCGTATTCAGGTCCCGGGCCTTTTCACCGATCTGACGAGATTCTTCAGTGTCTCCACTTAAAATCAGGGCATAGTCCATACTCATGTCGAACTTTTCCAGCACTGTATCCTGGAGGATTATCGAAGTCAGCCCTTTTGGCTCAATATTCATGTAGTTGTGGTCGAACTCGATTTTAAGCCCCAACCAGACAAAAACGGTCGTGACAAGAACTGAAACAATCAGAGTGAACACAAAATGTTTTCCCATCCAGCTGCAGGAGCGGCCGAGAAAACGGAAGGTGATATCCTGTTGGACTGACGTCTCTTGAGATCCCGTCCTTTTCTTTTGTCTTTTTATCCGGCTTCGTTCTCTGAACACAAGAAGTGTAGGCAGGAAAAGGAAAGTAGAAATGAGAATGGCTAGAAGGCCAAAGCCCGTTACCAAGCCCATTTCCTTCATCCCGCGTGAGTGAGAGATGGTCATGGCCAAAAAGGCAGAGGCCGTGGTGAATCCTCCAGTCGATATGCCCTTTCCCGTTTTTTTGAAGGTCTTTTCTAGGGCTGCCTGGATATCCTCTCCAGAAGCGCGCCACTCAGTAAATCCCGACATGATATGGATTGAAAAATCGATCCCTAATCCCAGAAGAACGACGGCCATCATCTGTGTCATAATGTTAAGCTGGCCGACAATAATGGCGGCTAATCCCACGGCCCAGATAAGTCCCACAAGAAGATTCCCGATCGCAAGAAGTGGAGCCACCCACATCCTGAAGGAAATAATAAGAAGCAGTATAATGGCCACAATTGCGATGCCTGTTGTCACACCAAGGCTTCTTTCTGAGTAGTACATCTCATCTCGTCCAACCGCGATGAATCCAGTTAGCCCGGCTTGGACACCGGGGAACTCCGTTATAAGCTCATCGATGATCGCCTGGACTCTATCTGTACCAACCATAATGAGATCGATGTCCAGCATGGAAAAGTTGGGGATGGCATTCATCACAAGCGCTTTTTTGTCATAGGAGAGGAAATAGGGATCGCCGAAGAGGAGGCTGTCCGAGACCTCCTGTATTCTTTCCGCGGATAGAGGCGTTCCGAGAGCCGCCTCTTTGAGCGATAACAAAAGATTTTCTATTCCGTTTAAAAGGGAGACGGCCTCATCTTCTTTTTGCCGAGTTGAGATAGATTCTTCCCGGCCCACATATTCCTTTTCCATAGAATTATTGAGATTGAAAAGCAGGCCATCTATGTTGGGATCTGTAAATATGTCCTGAATGTTGTCGAGATCCTCCGATTTGATGAGCAGAAGCCCGTGGTTTTTTAAAAAATCAACTTCCGTTTTGTAGTCGACACGTTTGAACAGCTTTAAATCTATCCTCTCCCTAAGAGATTTGATCTCCTCTTGTAAAACATTCACCCTAGCGTCTTCCCCTCCCTTTGCTTCCAGCTTCTTTATCGTTTTTTCAATTTTTTCTAGCTGTTTCTGGAATTTATCATTGCTTTCGCTGTCGTAGAGCTCTAGGATGCGTGGAGCCAGACGGTCAGCAAATGCCTTTATATGAGCTTCGTCTCCCTGCACCACCACAATTAGGCTTGTAGCCGAGGTGAATTCGTCAATCACTTTGTTGAATTCTTCTGTTCTTGTGTCTCCTGATGGAAGAAGATCAGACCATCGCATGGTGACTGTCAGATGCTCTGCGAATCCTACAAACACAATTGTAAGAAACACAACAATGGCCAGCATACGCCACGGGTGATTCGCTTGTAAAACTGCCAACTTTTGAAAAATCTTGTCTCTCATGTTATCTCCTTGTATCCAGTGCTTTCTGTTGTTTGCGATTCGTCATTATTTCAAAAATAGATACGAGCTCTGACCATCCCGCCTCTGCCTAGAGATTTATCACTCTGGGTTCCTTCTTTCCCCATGTTCAAATTGAGATAGGCGAATATATCGACATTGTCCGAAAGGCTGTACTCAAGGGTAGGAACGAGCATAAAACTTCCATCCGAAATACAAACGATGGTCGACAGGCCGAGATTCATCAAATCGGTCACAGGATGTTGGACAAGTGCATAAAGTTGATCTCTAGAAATGGCCTTTTGCTCAGACACCATCATTCGCAT
>CAZLLG010000372.1:0-3398 GCA_964560275.1 uncultured Eubacteriales bacterium
AATCCACACTCAGCAGATCTCCCAGATGAATATGATCTTTAATTTCGGGAAAGGCTTTCTCTTTGGCCATCCTGCTGATGTCTATGCCTTCTGAGGTAATTCCCAGATCCATAAGACATTTCATGATAGGGCCGTTGGCGCAGCCGATATCCAAGACTTTTTTCGGTTCGAAAAAAGATGTGATTTCCGCCATCAGCTTCTTATCTTCACTGATGAGAAGGCTCCAGACGCCGGGCATTTCGTAATAACCATTGGTGAGGATCTTCTCTTCCATCCAATCAAAATCTTCCTTCTCCTTCACAAAAAAAAGACAAATGCTTTTATTGGCGTTCCGGTCAAATCCTTCTCCATATGAGTCGGATTTTTCCTCTGTGATGGAGATGAGATGGACATTTTCTCTAATGACTTTGTTTATGAATTCCTCGGATTTGAGGATATCAAGGATCACAGAGGTCTGTGTGTTTCCCTTCTTCAGGTAATTGAGATAGTGTTCCTTTCCCATTCCGTCTATTTCACGTCCCAATATTTCCCGGTAGATATTTTCGAGAAAGGATTCGTCGGAAACAGGAGAGGGATTGGAATTCTGGAGCACGTCTTCCGGTCTTGTTCTTCCTTTTGCAAATTTTCTTCTAAACATGTGTGTTCTCCAGTATTTAGAATTCAGGAAATCTCTCTAGCATTTGCTGGAATGTTTGGATTCGAGCGGCAAGGGGAATATCCAAAATCAGCGGCAAGATGATTTCCCTGACATCTGTTTCTAATGTATTGTCCAGCAGTTCTACGGCAAAATCTCTAGACTCTTTTTTCCCTGTTTTAAAATTTTGAAAGGCCCGGGCTATATCGTCATGTGAGTGACAGAAACCCAATAATTTGAAAATATCTGTAAAGCATATCTCCAGAGTCCTCTGGAGGGATTTCGATAATTTTTCATTTTTCTTTGTGTCCAGGGTGTTTAGCTCAAGATAGGTCCTGCAGTATTTCTTCACAAGAGCGGATGTCTTTTTCTTGGAGATTGTTCCGGAGAATCGGACTTGAGGCCTCTCCGATCGAATCTTGTCCAGAGCCTCCACTAATTCTGAAGTTATCTTATCAGGATCGAGTTCCAGTTCATCCATTAAAATATCTGCCGACTCTTGAGTGCCTGTTCGGGCAAGAACGATAATGATGACTTTTTTCAACTCGATATCCGTACTTTTTTTTATCAGCATTTTTCTCAATTCCTGTTGGGCAGAAGAGCCGTACTTTAATAATGCTGAAACAGCATCTTCGCGTATTAGTGGCAGGCGGAGTTTTTCAATAACAGCCGGAATGTGTTCTTCCTTTTGAAGTTTTGCTGCACTTTCGATAGCGTACCGGGCAACCTGAGAAGAATCATCTGCGATCAAATCTTCGAGTTTCTTGACCAACGGCGCATTTGGGTCCATCATGCCGATGGCCTTGGCCAGTTCCATCCTCTTTATTTCGGTTTCCTCACCTTGTTCCCTCTCTCTTTCTATCTGTCTGCCTACCAATTTTTGGTAGTCCTCAAGAGACATGATTTCTTTGATGTCTGCAATAAAGCTGTTCAGTTCGAAGTTTTCTTCAATTTGCGGGAACCAGCTGGCGCCCTCTGTGTTGAAAAGATTTTGTGTGTACGATAAATTCACGCCCTCCTTTTTCTGAGAAATCATTCTTCTTATTTCTGGGGTCAAATGACCTCGTTCCAAAAGTTCAAATAAATGCATGGCGTAGAGAGCCGGACTTCTGTCCCTGCTCTCTAATGTGTCAAAAATATGTTTGGCGTAATGGATATCAAGTTTTCCTGCAACGTCTTTTTCGACCCGGTTCCATTTACGCTCGATCTTCTGTTTAATGGTTCCAACATAGTGCCGAAAAATACGAATGTTTACCAGAATCCAGAAAAGGGAGATCCAAATGATCCACAAACTGAGACTTTTAGCTACGACAGAGTCTTGTGTTAAAGTAGCCCCTTGAGTAAAACCTGATTCATCATACATTATATTTAGATAAAGACCATAGAGGAAAAGCAAACCTGCGGCGATCACTTTGGCCACCTGATTGACAAACATTTGAATAAACGGCCTGGCTTTGGATCTCAGGTCTGCGCTAAAGGGAATGTAGAGGATATTTCGCACAGATTGAGTGAGAGAAAATGTCAAGCCCTCATCACTGCTTTTGACGATGATAACCGAAAGCAGCGATATGCCACCGAGAAGAATTCCAAGCGAGCCCATCATCAAAACTAAAGGAGCCAGTAATAAGGCAAAGGAGATGCCTTTTGTTCTTTTTAGAAGGCGCGAAGTTAAGAAAATCTGGAAGAAAAATGCGGCCAGTGTCACCAGGCCATAAAATAGTGTTAAAAAAGACTGTTTTTTTATTTGCGACTCGAACCTGTCCTGAACTATTGAACTGAATTGATAATCGATGAATGTGGAGACAATTATAGATAGGACCACCATCAAGGCAATAAAAATAAGCAGGCGGTTTTTTCGCACAGCGTTGAAACTGTCCTTGAAACCCACTTCTTCTGAATGACTTGGTTTTTCTTGATAGTCAGGAGAGAAGGATTGGCGCTTCTTATGAAGGGAAAAAATGGCTCTGACCACAAATATACAGACAAAAAGCATCCCACAGGCGAGTGGGAGAAGCACTTTCGCTAAATGTACATTTATCAACAGGTATCCCACCAAACCTCCAACGGTTCCTCCAAGAATTCCTCCACTTCCGCAGAAACCGATCAAACGTTTGGTCTCTTGAATATTGAAGATTTTGTTAATCGTCAGTCCAAAATGGGTCATCAAGACGACAACAAGAATACTGCCCCAAATCCAATACATGTAGGAGATGGACGTTGTATAAAGTGAACCCATGAAGAACAAGAAGAAAAGACCGGTCACGGCAAAAAAAACGAGGCTGGTTGTGATCAATACCTGAAGGGATACTTTAAACTGTATTTTAGAATGCAAAAAAACGACAATTCCTGAGACTATCGCTGTAAAAAAATAGGCCCTGGGGAGACCAACTTGAAAACCGATATTATCTAAAAGATCAGCATAGCGGAGGGCTTTGATGATAGTGTGAGGAGCGGTAATCAGAAAGAAAAAAAAGAAAAGCAAAACCGAAATATGTACCTCTTCCGGTTTAATGTCCACAAAACGGGAAAGGAGCTTGTGAATCCGGTTGGGCATGACTTTGGATTACTCTATCACAGGCAAAGAGTAGGGGTCAATTGAGTTGAGGAGAAGGGAGTGCAATTCTGAGAAGTCACTCTAAATCGTTGACTTTCGACATCACTTCTATTGACTCTTTCATTTTGGTCTGAAAAGATGATTTATCGAAGCAAAAATATACTCATGATTTATAGAAAGGAGGAATAATGGTTCTACACAGGAAAAAAA
>CAZLLG010000373.1:0-3396 GCA_964560275.1 uncultured Eubacteriales bacterium
TGCGGCCAAAAAAGATCCATGCAAAATTCTTAAAGATATCTACGATGAAGTGAGGGAACTTGGTGCCTATGCGGATGAAAATTTCCTGAGAAGAGAATTCCACATGGACCTGGACGGCCATCCCACGAATAAAGAAGAATATGTCATGGTCTTTAGCCAGAATATAGAAAAAATTCAAAAGATGGTTCTCCAAGTCACATATTTTGAACAGGATAAGACCAACCGTTTTGCCAAAAACGCCAAGGAAACCAAAGAGATCAAGTGCGAGCTGATAGGGGAGGATTTCAAAATTAAGTCCTGTGACTACAAAGAAAAAAAAGTAAACAAGATCCTTTCCCGAATCCTTACCGGAATCCAGAAAAAAAAAGAACTTCTTAAATTAGTCAAAAAATAAATCCAATAAAAATAGGGGACAGTCCCCATTTTTCAAAATTACATAAAGCGTTATGGTCTTCCTCGAAGCATTTACTCGACAAGTTTAAAACCTACAGGGCAACCAGGCCGCCGAATCTCTATGAGGAGCTGCACGGGCAGGAACCTATGACCCAGTATCAAAGAGCACTAAGTGAGTTGGGGCTAACGATTATCCATGCCGACTCACCACAGGCTAAAGGACGAGTGGAAAGACTCTTTGGAACTCTCCAGGATCGACTGGTTAAAGAGTTCCGTTTAGCCAAAATAGAAACTCTTAAACAGGCCAATAAACTTTTAGAGATTTATCTTCCCAAATACAACAGGATGTTTTCAAAAATAGCCATTGAGGAAGGCAATCTCCACAGTGCATTACCTGATGACATTAATCTACGTGAGATCTTCTGCATAAAGGACATACGTGATATAGGCAACGGATATATCGTGCGATGGAAGGGCGAGAGGTTTTTAATTGATAATGCTTCCATTGCTATGCGGAAACGGAAAGTAGAGGTCAGGGAGCATTTCGATGGAGACATTACCATCAGGCTCAACGGACGTTATCTGGACTTTCATGAAGTGGTTGAACCAATGTCAGCAGAAAATCAGCCTCAAAAAGAGCCGGTTAATGGTGATGGAAATAAAAAGGGGAAATATATTCCTCCTAGCGATCATCCGTGGAAAAGGCATGATCCAGCTCTTCATCATAACTGGTACTTAAAGAGGAATTAGTTGAAACTAAAACCGGAAGTTTTTGCGTTGCCTTGACACAATATAGTTGAGTATTTTGACTTGTTCTGCGGGCTGTGCTATAAGGCACTTTGAATTACATTTGATAAGTATTTAAAGGAGGCCTTATAATGAAATCGTTTAAAATCTTTGCACTTTTATCTCTTTTAGTGCTCACCTCATTTTTCTTCTTTTCATGTCAGAAAGCGGAGGATGTTCAAGTCGAAGAGCCCCAAACAGTAATCTCTCAGGAGGAAACCACTGCCTCTGTCCCGGCTCTCAGCGATTTGCACGAGGTGGTCTATCCTTTGTGGCACACTGCATTCCCCGAGAAGGACTCAGCCATGGTTAAAGAGCTTCTTCCTCAGGTGGACTCTCTGTTTGAAAAACTGGAACAAGCGGAATTGCCGGGTATCCTTCGTGACAAGACAGATAGGTGGGATGAGGGGATGACGACACTAAAGAATACGATAGATGAGCTCCACAAGGCTGTTGATGCGGACAATACTGAAGACATATTGAGTCAAGTCGAGGCCTTTCACAGTGCCTACGAGAGGTTGGTTCGTTTAATAAGACCGGTTGTATCCGAACTTGAAGCCTTTCATCAGGAGCTCTATAAACTCTATCACTATCATATGCCGAATTATGAACTGGAATTGATTCGGAGCGATGTTGCGGCTATGGTGGAAAAAATGGTTCCCTTAAAGACTGCCAAGCTTTCAACACGACTGGAATCCAGGCAAGAAGATTTTTTAGCAGCAGTGGCCAATCTTGAAACAGAGCTCAAGACACTGGCTGAAGCTGTTAAAACCAGTAAAAAGAAAGTAATTTCAGATGCTGTTGAGAAAGTTCATACGGCATACCAGAACACTGAAAAAATCTTTAACTGAATTTCTAAAATCTAGCTGGGATCTGAAGTTAAAATCTGCTTGATACCTCGGATATACTCCGGATCCGTTCCGCAGCAGCCCCCGATGATATTGGCTCCATTATTTAAAATTTGAGAGACATATTTTACGTAATTTTCAATTCCCTGTGAATATGATACGTCCCCTTGAGAAGACATTGTTGCCTTTCCCGCATTAGCCTGTGCAATTAGGGGGAGGGACGTGGAGGCTCTCATCGATTTTATAAGCTCAGCCATATCTTCACTGTCCAGCGTGCAGTTGGCACCGAGAACAGGTACGTTTTCTTCGATAAGACTCTGAACGCACTGGGACACGCTGTTGCCCATCATGGTGAAAAACCCTCTTGGATACGTCTCAAAAGTCATAGTGACAAAAACTGGACAGGAGGCATTTTTTCGTACAGCCCTCAGAGCGCAGAGAGCTTCCTTTAAATCATATTGGGTTTCGATGAGAATAAAATCAACCTGTCCGTCCGAGAGCCCATTGGCCTGCACTCCATAGGCGTCTTCAAATGCCTCTTCTTTGTATTCTCCTTGAGGTTCGAGAAATTTACCTGTTGGTCCCATACTTCCCGCAACAAATTTGCCATCCGGTTTCACCTCATTGGCGAGCAATCCAGCCTGACGGTTCAGTTCATAACACAAGTCTTCCAATCCATAGGAAGATAACTTGAGTTTGCTTCCGCCAAAGCTGTTGGTCAGCACAGCATCAGATCCAGCTTCAAAATAGCTTTGATGAATGGATTTTATCACATCCGGCTTTTCGATATTCCATTTCTCAGGGCATTCCCCCTGTGAAAAACCGTGTTTCATGAGCTCTGTGCCCATCCCGCCGTCCAGAACCACTGTTCTCTTTTTGATCAAGTCAAGTATGGTGTCCTTCATAGGTCTTTCCTTTATCAGGATAATGCCTCAATTCCATAATATCTTCAAGAAAATTCAATGTCAAAAACCAATACAATCTGAAAATAATTGACAGATGATGAGGGTCTATGTATAAAGGAGACGAATTGGAACCAAAGACATCGATCCAAGGAGTGATTCATGGGGATGTATAAAGATCTTGAAGAAAAAAGAGTTGTGGTCACAGGGGGAGCCAGCGGAATCGGGCTGGCCACGGCTCAGAGATTCATAAGCGAAGGTTCACGAGTTTTTATTCTAGATTGGGATGAGGAATCTTTAACCAAAACACTTGCCGACAATCCGGAATTTGTTGGAGGAGTTTGTGGAGATGTCAGCTCTCCTGAAGATGTCGATAAAGCTTTCAATCGTGTCGATGAGTTGATGGCGGGATTAGACGTGCTTATCTCTAATGCAGGAATCAGCTTTCGCAAAACTTTTGACGAGAT
>CAZLLG010000374.1:0-3332 GCA_964560275.1 uncultured Eubacteriales bacterium
GCTTACGGCCACATATAATAAAAATACCGGCCAATTTCTAATACTCTCTCTCTCTGGATCTATTGAAGTTGAATACAGCCAGGAAAACAACGCCTTTAGGATGAAAAATCTGAAAGGAAAAGATCCCATAGGATTGATCGATTTGGGGCTGGCCCAGGAGGAATGGATTCCGCAATCGGAGGTTTTTGAAGCATCCCTCTTAACAAATTTCCCGGATGGATTGAAGCGCATCCAAATGGCGCTGAATGGAAACATTGTGAAATACCCGGCATCCGTTCTTGTGAGCATAAAATATGGATACGAAAGCAGCAGCAGCAGATTCATGAACTGGTTTTCAGGAATCAAGAAAAGCCGGCACGGCACACATGGTGGTCTAGCAGCTCTGGACTCCGTAGGATTTATTGCGTCGACAAGACAGACTTTTCCTGAATGGGTGTCTGCCTACGATATCCGTCATCAGATCAAAGGTTTCAATTTTTCCCTCAGGTACGAGGACATGACTTTCCTCTGGAAAGACGATGGAACCTGTCGGATGCGTTTAGGCCAGGCACTCCTGGATTTGCTAGAGGCTGATTCTATACAATTTGACATCAAGACGCTGGCTAATGAAAAATATACCCTATCAAACGCTCGAGATGTTTTTGCCGTGAATTTATCGTCCAAAAACAACGGGAACGACCAACCGGAATCAGGAGGGATATTCGATGTCCCTCTCTCCACTGCAATAAATACCGGATACCTCTATAGAATCGAAGCCCATGTCTTAAATTCTAAAGGGGACATCATTGCTCAAACTAAAACCAAGCCTTTCCGTATCAAACATGTGAGAGGATATTTAAGAATCCCCCTTCAAAATCACTTTTCCCAACCTAAGAAGAACTCAAAGAGATATTGGGCACATGCCAAACAGATAATCCCTCAATAATTAACCGACTAGGAAAGAAGCTATTCCCCAGAAAACTTCATCAGCTATCTTCGACGTAAAGAGGGAAGGAATGTTGATCCCCAAGGATTCAAACTCTTGTTAGGAGATGGTGTCCTTAAAGGCCGGTTTATATCTGGGAAATCCAGTATTATTTTGATGCAGTCAGGAGCTCCCTGTACGGAGATATTTTAATTTCTATTGTATTATTCCCTCTGATAAGAAACGGCGGAAAGGACGGATAAGAGAGATCGTTATGGAGAGGAGAATCAATATAATCCCACACACCCCATAGATGAGCGGGATATTTCTCCCGGTTAAATCGGCAACGACTCCTCCAAGTCCGAGGCCGACTGGGGTTAGCCCGGCAGTGATTGTGGTCAATAGACCGAAAACTCGACCACGCAGCTCTCCCGGAACACTTGTCTGAAGCAGTGTGATGATATTGATGTTAATAAAGCCGTTTGTAATTCCAATGCCTACCCAAATGGCTAAGGCAAGGATCGATTCATTGACTACACTCAGCGAAGCAAGAAGTATGGTCTGAAGAATCATTACGAAAATAACACTCCGGCTTCGCCGTCTTCCGGATAATTTTAGTGTGCCGGCAAATCCATATCCAATTAGAGCTCCAAGACCAAATCCGGCAAGAAGATAACCGTACCAATCGGGTGTTACGCCAAGAAAATCTTCCACATAGAAAGGGAGAAGCACAATGAGCGGCATAATAAAGAAGTTCAAAAAGGCGGCCACAAAGAACATGGCCCTCATACCGGTATTTCCCCAGACTATTTTGAGCCCCTCTATCGTGTCTTTTTTGAACTGGATAAATTTTTCACTCCAGATCCGGCTTTTTTCTGGCAGTGTTTGAGGAATAGAGATGAAAGATTCACTAAAAGCCGAAAAAAGATAAGTGATCCCATCAATGAAAATAAGGAGAGGGGCACCAAGCAGCATAAAAAGATAGCCTCCAAGACCCTGTCCGAAAATTGTTGAGATCTGGACGCTCGACTGATTCAGTGAATTGGCCGCAGCAATCTTTTCTTTAGGCACGATATCAGGAATGGCGGCAGTGATGGCAGGATTAAAGAATGTACGGACCGCCCCGAGAAGCAATCCCACGATAAACATCATAATCAGGATGAGATGAGTCTGTTGTGGAGCTAGTAAGAGCAGTAGAGCAAGCATTAAAACAGGTATCCCCGCCAGTATATCGCAGGCTATGATGATCTTGCGCCGGGAATAAGAATCAGCGAACGTTCCTGCAATCGGTCCCAGAATCACCATCGGGAGATGGATCAGCATCATCAGAAGTCCCATCAAAGAGGCTGAACCGGTCTGGTGCTTAATCCAGAAGACCATTGCGATGGAAAACGCCTGGTTTCCCAGCTGGCTGACAAACTGTCCCTGCCAGAGGAGAAAGAAATTTCGATTCCAGAGTCTAATGGGTTTCATATTTAAAGCAGTCCATGGAATTAAAACTGCATCATATAGGATTTTAATCCTTAAGAGAATACGCAGATCGATTTTATATTAAACAACTTTCTCTATGAAGTCTTCATAAGAAAATGAAGAAGCTTGTCCTTTTTGCCAACATCATTGTTTGGCCCATCCCATCAATGCAATCAAGTATGAGTGTGTCAAAAAAAAATCCCTAAAGTAATTTTGGGCCGCGGCAGGCTTTGACACACACTCCGCAAATGTGCTGGCCGACAATGCCAGCTTTACGAAACTCCTCAAGCTTATCATAGCAGGCCATGTGATCGAACTCCTCTTGTGTTTCTTTTATTGCATGCGCCGGGCAGGTGGACAGGCATTTCCTGCACTTTTCGCAGTTCATATCTAATGGTTTGTCCATTTCAAGGGGAATATCGGTAAGAATTGTCACCAGCCGAAATCTAGCGCCAAAATCAGAATTGACCAGGAGATTATTCCGGCCGATCCAACCCAGGCCAGCCAGTTCTCCTACATGCTTGTGGGAGACATGTCCGATATGTTTTTTCCAATCGAGAATTTGAGAAGCAGGAATCGGCATGGCCTGAAAACCCATCTCTTGGATATAAGAGGACAAGGAGAAGGCCTGCCTGTCTAGAAAAAAATTGAGCTGGCGGTAATGGTGGAAGTACAATTTTGTGGGTTCAGCCTTGATATCGTTAAGGATGGAATCAAGAAGACGTTTTCCCAAGGATATGGCCCTGTCAAAACAAGAGATGGTTTCTTCGTCGAGATAGAATTTTTCACGAGTCGCCGTGATGTCGGCCACTCCGAACAGAGAAAATTCCAACTCCATCGATTTCCTCTCAAGAAGGTCTCTGTTTCTTGCTTCTTCCGACATGAGCCTTCATTCTACCGATCAAAAACACACGAGTCAATGAATGGGGCCTGGCTTTGAAGATGTGAAAGATTGGAC
>CAZLLG010000375.1:0-3301 GCA_964560275.1 uncultured Eubacteriales bacterium
GTTGCTGGGAAAAAAAGCGTAGAGATGCTTATAGAAAAAAATGTCACTGTCATCGGTTATGAAATTGTTCAGGATGAGAACAACTCCCTTCCTTTTCTTGAGAGTTTGAGTGAAATCATGGGACAAATGTGCCTCGTGATATCCGGTCATTATCTCCAGACGAGTCAATCCGGGAGGGGCATTGTTATAGGTGGTGTGGTGAGTGTGCCTCCTGCAACGGCCGTTATTATTGGGAGTGGGATTCTTGCGCGATCCGCGGCCCGTGCTTTGTTGGGAGCAGGGGCAAACACAATTGTTTTGGGGACAAGGATGGATAGACTACGGGATCTGGCCGATATGACTTCTGGACGTCTTGTGACACTTTTTGCCAGCAAATACAACCTGGCAAGGATGACAAAAGTGGCTGATATTCTTATCGGTGCTGTGCTGCGTCCTGGAGAAAAGGCGCCCATGATGATCACACGTGATATGGTGAGTTCTATGAGAAAAGGATCAGTGCTTATCGATTTGGCCATCGATCAGGGAGGTTGTGTCGAGACAAGCCGTCCAACAACTTTGGAACAACCAACTTATGAGGATGAAGGAATCATTCACTACTGCGTGCCTAATATAACATCAACAGTTAGTCGGACATCATCCAAAGTGCTGTCCAATCTTGTAACGCAGTATTTAATAGAGATTGGAGAAATTGGTATCGAAAAAGTTTTAAAACACAATCTTAATCTGGCGAGAGGAGTTTATATCCACGGCGGAAAGATTATGAAAAAAACTATTGCAGAGAGGTTTGGTCTCAAATAATAAAAGCTGGTGAGTTTAAGCATGGACAATGAAAAACTAGAGAAAATTATCGACAATTCAAGGACAGATCAAAAAGAACTGATCCATATTCTTCATGATGTTCAATCAGAATATGGTTACATCCCTCCGGATGCGGTGTCTGCTATTTCCAGACACTTAAAAGTTTCGGAAAGTGAAATATTCGGTGTCCTGACGTTCTACAATGCTTTCAGCCTTACCCCGAAAGGGGAGCATGTTATGACCGTTTGTATGGGAACGGCCTGTCATGTCAGGGGAGGTCCGCAGATTGTTGAAGAGATAGAGCGAAAACTGGATGTGAAGGTGGGAGAGACAACTGCGGATGATAAATTCACTCTCGAAACTGTTAATTGTATTGGCTGTTGTGCCATCGGTCCGGTTGTCGTGGTAGACGAGAAATACTATTCCAATATCACTCTGAATAAAATCGATCCAATTCTCAAAGAATATAGAGAGGATAAGTCATGACCATGGAGAAAATTAATCATCCCAATCAATTGTTGGAATGGAAGAGCGAAGTATTGGCCAATCGTCCTCAGTACACTAAAACTGTCGTGATTTCTTCCGGGACTTGTGGTCAGGCCAGCGGATCAATCCCTGTCATAGAAGCCTTGGAAAATGAACTATTGAAGAGAAATCTTAAGAATAAGATCGAAGTTAAAATTACTGGGTGTCATGGGTTCTGTGAGATGGAGCCCAATTTGATCATTTATCCGGATGGGATATTTTATAAAAAACTGAGGCCAAAAGATGTCCCTCAGATCGTTGAAGACACACTCCTCAACGATAAAACAATACCTTCCTTTGTTTTTGAAGATGCAAAACATAAGAAAAAAATATCTGAACAAGAGAAAATCCCTTTTTATGAAAAACAGAAAAGACTGCTGACAGAAAACAATTTCAAAATCGATCCTACAAATATCGAAGATTATGTAGCCGTAGAGGGATATCAGGCTTTGAGCAAAGTTTTGTTCAACATGACATCAGAGGAAGTCATCGAAGATATCATCACTTCAGGTTTGCGGGGTCGGGGCGGTGGTGGATTTCCTGCAGGAAAAAAGTGGGATATTTGTCACAGAGAAGAGTCCCAAGAAAAATACATAATCTGCAATGCTGATGAGGGGGATCCGGGTGCTTATATGGACAGAAGCCTGTTAGAAGGAAATCCTCACAGTGTCATCGAAGGGATGACCATTGGCGCCTATGCCATTGGAGCTTCGGAAGGTTTTATCTATGTCCGGATGGAGTACCCCCTGGCTGTCCGTCATGTGACCGACGCAATCAAACAGGCTAAGGAAAAAGGTTTTCTCGGGACGTCGATTATGGGATCTGAATTTCAATTCGATATCCATGTGATTGAAGGCGCTGGTGCTTTTGTTTCAGGAGAAGAAACTTCCCTGATGGCTTCGATAGAAGGCCGTCGTGCTTTTCCAAGACAGAGGCCTCCGTTTCCAGCGCAGAGCGGTTTGTGGGGAAAACCTACCACAATCAACAATGTGGAAACTTGGGCGAATATAGCTCCTATCTTAAGAAATGGAGCAGATTGGTATTCAGATATTGGGACAAAGGGGAGTAAAGGGACAAAAATATTTTCTCTTGTCGGGAAGATCAATAATACAGGACTTGTCGAAGTTCCAATGGGAATCTCCCTAAAAGAGATCATCTATGATATCGGTGGAGGGATCAAAGATAATAAGAAGTTCAAAGCTGTCCAAACCGGAGGACCTTCCGGAGGATGTATCCCAGCGGAAAAATTGAACCTTCCCATCGATTACGACACTTTGGCAAAAGCCGGTTCGATCATGGGATCGGGCGGGATGATCGTTATGGATGAGAACACTTGTATGGTCGATATCGCCAAGTACTTCCTCACATTCACGCAGGAAGAATCCTGTGGAAAATGTGTGCCATGCCGGATCGGGACAAGGCAATTGTATGAAATCCTCAACCGTATCACACAAGGCCAAGGTGAAGACGGGGATATTAAAAAATTGAAGAATTTGGCTAAAACGATTAACTCAGGTTCCCTGTGTGCTTTGGGACAGACAGCTCCTAATCCCATTCTGACAACATTGAAATATTTTCTCGAGGAATATGAAATTCATATCAAAGAAAAAAGCTGTCCAGCGCTGGTTTGTAAAGATCTCATCATCTATTACATCGAACCCAAAAAATGTGTGGGCTGTCTCCTCTGTTTAAAAAACTGTCCTGTAGACGCTATTGCTGGAGAGAGAAAAAAACTTCATGTGATAGATCACGATCTCTGTATTAAATGTGGTGCATGTTTGGATGTCTGCCCACCCAAAGTGAGTGCTGTTTCAAAATACACCGGGACAAAAAAAGAAAAATTAACGAAAAAGACTTCTTCGAAAAGAGTAAAAAAATGAAACTTGTTTTAAACGGCAAAGAAATCGAATTCGAAGGCAGACCGACAATTCTCAATCTGGCCAGAATAAATGGTATCACTATTCCGAGCCTGTGCGAT
>CAZLLG010000376.1:0-3277 GCA_964560275.1 uncultured Eubacteriales bacterium
ATGTTGTCTACAAAAAAAAGGATCCACTCGAGGAAAGACGACAGGTTGCATTTAGAGCGTATCAAGAAGGTTTTATAAGCTTTGGAAAACTCGCCGAAGTGTTGGGGCTTGATCTGATCAACACCAGGAATTACTTAGCAGAAAAGGAGATCCACATTTCTTCTCTGGATCAAAAAGATTTGACTCAAGACGTCAAAAATGCCTGAGATCGTATTCGACACTAGCTGCCTTTTGAACTTTGCCCTAAGTGATTCTTTATACATTCTCGACAACCTCTACGGTAGATCGGCCTATATTTCCGAGTTTGGTTCAGCTGAAATTCTGCGTGGGATCCAGCAAGGTCAGAAAGACCTATTGAGAATTCAGGATTCCATAAAAGAGGGTTGGATCGGGGAGATAAACCTGATCACTTCAGAGGAAAAAGCTTTGTTTGAAACTTTGTCAGTCTCTTTGAGTTTAGGTGAGGCCTCAAGTATCGCAATTGCTAAAACCAGAAGTTTCCGGTTTGCTTCTGACGATAAGACTGCGAGAAGAGAAGCCAGCCAGCTTGACATTCAAGTCACCGGAACACATGGCATATTTAAAAAGGCTGTCATGAATTCAATTATTGATCCTCTTGCGGGCGATAAAATCTTGGGCAAGATGACAGCCAATGGATTCTATGCGCCCATAGGCTCTCTGGAGGAAATAGTCACATAAGATTTTATGATCTATTGTTTATCGTTTGACCAGAACTATTTGCTGTGATATGAAAATTGCGGGATACATCTTTTATGATAACGGAGGATAAATGAACAAATATAATGCAAAATTTATACTCATTTTATTGCTCACCCTACTGTTTGTTTTCCCAGTCTCTGCAAAACTAAAGAGATTTCCCGGTAAGACCTGGGCCAAAACGGAAAATCCAGAAGATTTAGGTTACTCAATTGCAAAGCTTGAAGCCGCCAAAAAGTTTTCCGAAACCCTCAAAACTTCAGCCGTTATAATCGTGGTCGATGGGATAATCCTGTATGAATGGGGAGAAGTTGAACAGAGGTTTATGTCTCATTCAACAAGGAAGAGTCTTTTGAGCGCCCTCTATGGAAATTATGTAAAAAACGGAACTATCGATTTGGATAAATCCATGGAAGAACTCGGGATCGACGACAAACCCCCTCTTTCTGATGTCGAAAAAAAGGCTACAGTAAGGGATTGCATCAAGGCCCGTTCAGGGATCTACCACACAGCTCTCTACGAGTCAGCCGGCATGAAGGCCCTTAAACCTGAAAGGCACAGTGTAAGACCAGGTACCCATTGGTATTACAACAACTGGGATTTTAATGTCCTCTGTACAATTTTTGAAAAAAGTTCTGGCAAGAAAATTTTTGAGGCCATGACAGAAGAGATCGCTATCCCCATCGGTATGGAGGATTTTACGGCTGAGAATGGCTGGTATGTCAATGGAGAAGAGTCCATACATCCTGCCTATCCATTCGCGATTACAGCCAGAGATTTTGCCCGGTTTGGACTCCTGATGCTGAGAAAAGGGAATTGGAATGGCAATCAAGTTATCCCCAGAGAGTGGGTGGAAGAGTCCACACGCTATCACTCGGATGCCAATCTATACGGGACTGACGGGTACGGCTATATGTGGTGGGTGTCCAGGGATTACAACACCTATCCCCATCTACCAAATGTCGAACTCAAAGAGGGGACCTACTCAGCTAGAGGTGCAGGAGGTCATTATGTGATCATCATTCCCGAATACGATATGGTCTTTGTCCACAGAGTAAATACCTATCTGCGCGGTCATCAAGTCTCGGGGGCGGATGTGGGCACACTTCTTCAGATGATCTTTGATGCAAAAACAGTCTCAAATGAAGCATATGGGACATCACCACAATAATAGGGATGACCTCGTTGGAGAACATCCCTTTGGGGATGCAGGTCAGATCATTTTTCTGGTTGTGTTTCTTGCCCTGTGGATTCTCGATTCCTTCTTCTTTGGATTTTCGACTTTTTTAGCGGGATACATCCATAGTTTTATTCGTCTTCCTTTTGCCGGATTAATTATTGCGGTTGGATTTTATTTAGGAAAAAAATCAATGCATTCGGTTTTTACCGAAAAGAGAGACTCACCCCAAATCATCGAAAAAGATCTCTACTCTTTTATACGTCACCCCATGTACCTGGCAGCACTGCTGTTTTACGCAGGTCTTATCCTGTCCACATTGTCTCTTCTGTCTTTTGGTCTGGGTATTATTATTTTTTTCTTCTATAATTTTATTGCGGCCTATGAAGAAAAGCTTCTCGAGGAGAAACTTGGTGTGGATTACATTGAGTATAAAAATAAAATCCCTAGATGGTTCCCACGCCTGAGATCTTAGTCCACCCTCCTGAACACAATCAAACCGATCAGCCCATGGACGAACAAAATCGAAGAGATGCTCAAGAGATACCAATTATCCCCGACCTGATGTCCATTTATTATTACTCCAGAGGCTACATAAATCAGCACCAGCGCTATAAATATAAGGACCAAGGTAAAGTTGCTGGTTTGATAAAAGAGGAGGAGCTCACGTTCATCAGGTCTGTGAGCCTTGTTCAGGCGAACGATGACCGGGAAGAGAACAAACAACACAAGAGATACTCCTCCTACTTCTCCAAGTAGTAAAACGGCGATAATGCCAATAAGTCCAACTAAACTTTCAAATGCAAATCGAGCTTTCATTATTCTGTCTCCCTTTTTAAAATGAAAAGATCTTCCACCTGGCATTCAAAATACTCGGCCATGCTAAGTGCCAAAATGACCGAAGGATTGAATTTTCCTTTTTCTATGGCAATGATCGTCTGCCGGGAAACATTCAGGTCACTGGCCAGGTCTTGCTGAGTGATTTGATCTTTGAGAAATCTAAAACTTTTTAAATTGTTTTTCAGTTTCACTTTGGAATCCATGACATTCTATCTCCTCAATATAATGTAATGTTTTATTTACTTTTTGTCAAGTTTTATTTACATTTTGTTAGCTTTTAATTACATATTCAAATTTGACAAAATTATTCTTGAGTTTTTACTATATTTTCTATAGTATTTATAGGACATTTCTTTAACAAGGAGAGACACATGAAAAAAATCATTTTCGTATCTCTAACCCTTACACTATTTATCTCAAACATAGTCGCCATGGTGGACAGCACAAACCTTCCGACCGAGTTATCTGCGGCCACAATAGAGTGCATCGAATGCCACTCCCAGGACTCCCCCATCATCTATCAGCAGTGGGGACGAAGCAAAC
>CAZLLG010000377.1:0-3273 GCA_964560275.1 uncultured Eubacteriales bacterium
TAAAAAACGCAATTTTAATTGTCGTCGAGGTACAAAAATAGTTGACATCAATCATCCGACTTCCTTTTGTGGCGGCTTGTTCGTTTACTATCATCGACATATCATATTGATGAAAATATTTTTGATATGGCCAATCCTAATCCTGTGTTTGCGCCGGTGACCAAGCAATTTTTCCCAGATAATGTCATGTTTATCTCCTGATTTCCGATATCAAAGAAAAAGCCTATCATATCCTAAATGACAAGGTCAAAAGTTTCACCAAATCAGACGAAGCCGAGACGATTAAAGCGGATATTCATGAAGGAGTAGACAACGTTTTACATTTTTTAAACATGATCTGTTTAATAATATCGAGATGGAATTCTAAAGGTTAGTGGGCGATAATTGACTCCTCAGCTAAACGTGCTGATCGACAAGGATTGGATTTCCATCCGGATCGACGGCGATGAAACTTGCTGGTCCGGTGGTGGCCTCGTCAGCTTCGTCCAGTAGCTCCACCCCCTGTGCTTTTAAATGACGCTGAATGTCACGGACGTCAGTGAATGTTTCTAGCTGCACAGCGTTTTTGTCCCAGCCGGGATTAAAGTTAGGGAGTTTTTTTCGAACATACCTTGAAAAAGTCCTATAGTGTGATCGCCGTTTCTTAGAATCAGCCAATTCTGTGAAATTTCACCGCCAACAACTTTAAAATCAAATTTTTCATAAAAAGTCTTTGAGACGTTAATATCCTTTACGGATAAACTGATTGAAAATGCTCCGAGTTCCATGATTCACTCCTTTTGAAATTGAACCTGATCAGATATTATCAAATCCATAAAGATGAATCCACATTCTGAAGTTGATTTTCGAAGCTGAACCATCACCACTACTCCTCCAAGAATTCTTTCAATCTTTTTTTAATGAAATATGTCCAGCCCTCAATACAGCTTTCCCTTTTAAATTCGGGGATGTTCTCGAAAAACCATTGCCGCATTTGCTCTACCTCGGTTATGGCTTTCCAAACGGACTCAATTGATCTATTAAAAAATTGTTCTACAATAATCGGATCATCTCCTTTTTTCATTATCTCTCCCTTCTATTGATTTTATTTTATTATAAATTCTGCAATTCCCTCAATTAAATCTCAAATTTGATTCCTCTTTTATAAAAACTAATGCTTATAATATACATTCACTGTAAAATTCAGTATAGAATAAGTTAAATGATTCTGACTGACATTTTGGGAGAAAAAAATGAGATATGATGGTCAAATCCTGCAGGCTATTGGGAATACATCGTTAGTACAGCTTTGTAATGTTGTACCGCCTGATTGTGCGAAGGTTTTCGTGAAACTTGAATGGGAAAATCCGACTGGCAGCATGAAAGACCGCGCCGCACAATCGATGATTTCTAGGGCCGAGAAAGATGGTCGATTGAGATCTGGGTATACCATTGTCGAGTACACAGGCGGTAGCACTGGCATATCTCTCGGGTTAATTTGTGTTGCCAAAGGGTACAGTCTTCATATCATTACTTCTGATGCGTTTAGTCAAGATAAGCTGAATCAAATGTCGGCTTTTGGTGCAGAACTCACACTGGTCCCAAGTGAAGGAGGCCTCACTACCAAAAAACTGATTTTAGATATGATTGAAACCGCTAAAGAATTTAGTAGAAGACCGCGCACATACTGGACTGATCAACTCAATAATTTTGACAGTATTGCAGGCTACTATCCAATGGCTGAGGAAATCTGGAACCAAACAAACGGGGAGATTGATGCATTTGTTCATTGTATTGGCACTGCGGCTTCATCGCGAGGAGTCGCAACAGTGTTAAAGCGTTACAACCCTAAACTTAAGATAATTGTTGTCGAGCCAGGCGAATCAGCAGTACTCTTGGGTGGTCAACCCGGACCTCATAAAATTGAAGGTGTAGGGATCGGCTATAGGCCCCCACTTTGGGATCCAAGTCTGGTTGATGAAATTATTGCCGTTAAAACAGATGATGCAAAAGCTATGGCTAGACGTTTAGCTCGGGAGGAGGGTCTTTTTGCAGGAACGTCTTCAGGAGCAAATGTTTTTGCTGCAATTCGAGTTGCAGAACGATTAGGTCCAGATGCTAAAATAGCAACATTGATGGTAGATTTTGGTCTAAAATACCTTAGTACAGATGTTTACAAAGAATAGAAAAATCGTTTCGCTAAGATCACACCTGCCCATTGAATGATATAAGATCAAAATTCAGGGTGCTGTCATCAACATCTGACTTTATCCTCAAAAAAATAGTCTGACTTATCGCCGAGGTTTCCAAGCGTATCGGGTCTTTTGCATCTACGTTTATAGCCTTTTGAGATGATAGGAAACTGACATTATTCATCGTCTTTTCACCGCTAGAGAGGATGTACAAGATATTTCTCTGCAGTATCATATAATAGAAACTTTAGATAGATAATGGAAAACATCCGAGGAAAAAAGGAACAAACACAGAAGCCTGTTTCATGCTCTGGAGTGAACAGACAGGAGAAAATGAGTACAGTATTCGATACAACTCAGAGAATCATTCACCAAATCACAGAATCTATCCAAGGTTTCTTAGATCTCCAAAAATTTTTTAAACAAATACCCATTAATCTGTAAAAAAGGTTGATAAAAAAGTTGTCTGGGAATGTCTATTATGAGCACAAAAGATAATTCGATCGAAAAAAAAATAAATGAGATGAAAAATCTTGACGATGTCGCCTCCAAAGCCATTACCAATGCCAGCTTGCGTCAGCGGGTCAGGCAGGCAAATGAAAAAATTGAAAAGTCAGAGAAGGCATTACATAGATCGGAATCCAACTATGCCATCCTGTTTGAAAGTTTACCAGATCCAATTGTAATCTTCGATAAAAAAACACATCGATTCCTTGCCTGGAACAAAGCTGCAAAAAACCGTTACGGATACACGCCTGAAGAGATGAAGAATATGACTCCCCATGATCTTCATCCGCCCAGGGATCTTGAGGAAGTGAACAAAAACATCGACGATGAGGAAGATTTATCCGCCCACCAGTACACTCACATCACAAAAGATGGGAAAGAATTAAGCGTCGAAATCCATACTGCGCCGCTTGAATATCAGGGGAAAGATGCTTGGATCAGTATTATACGAGACATCAGCGAACGAAAAAAGATAGAGGAGGAGCTCAAGGACAGCGAGGCCAGACTCCGCCTCTTCATGGACACGGCCACAGACTACTTCTACCTATACGACTCGGACCTCAACCTCATCGACGTCAACGATGCAGGCATGATA
>CAZLLG010000378.1:0-3268 GCA_964560275.1 uncultured Eubacteriales bacterium
GTCTTTTACTCTCTTCTGTAAAATGGATTCCTTTTCTAGAATTTTGGAAGAATTCTATCAGTAGAGGGATGATAGGACGGATGGGAGTCGATACCTTTATTCCATTTAAGGAATTTTTGGCCTGGGTACTCTCTCCCAACCGGATATTCGGAGGTCCGAACTATATCGGGTATCTCTGTCTCTGTCTTGTGTTGTACTCCCTGGTGAATCTTTTTAGAAAAAGATGGCAAAAAAGAGAAAGGCTTGTGGCTTTTCATTTTGTATTATTATTTTTTGTTATCAGTAAGATTTGTAATGCCTTTTACATAAAATGGATCGGAACTTTGCCATTCTTTAGCGATATAAATTTCGTGAAATACAGTTCGCTTATTTATTATGCCGTTGCTGTTTTGTTGTCTTTTTCATTGATGTATATGGTAGAGGATATAAAAGGAGCAAAAAATAAAATTATTAGACTCGGTGTATTTTTGCTCTGTTGTGTCGCACCCTATTCTCTTTTTTTAATGATCACCAGAGAATCTTTTTTTCAATCATCAGATAACGGGAGAACACTTCTTTACATGTCACTCGTGTTTATCTTTGTGGGCTTTTTCTTAATTCTTGTGAATAAAACAAGAACAAGAAAATTTTTCGTAAACGCTGCTGTGATTCTGCTTATGCTCTTAATGGTCGGGGAATTGAGATTAAATAATCCTCAATACTACAGGAAAAGATTCGAGATAAATGACAAGGCTCCATACACGTCTTTTCTGCTAGAACGAAGTCCGCCTTACCGGGCTCTTGGTTTCCTGGATACACTCTCTCCGAATAGCAATTTAGTCTACCCGATTCCCACAATCAACAGAGTCTTCGCCATGAGAGTGAAACGGGCGACTTTGCTCCTTTCTCGATTGGTGAGTCCAAAATTTAACAGCGGTATGGGTCAAACATTCGGGAAAGAAAAAATGCTGAATAATCCGTATCTCGATTTTTTAAATACGAGATACTACATTATGGAGTCTGTTATGGATTCCATGCTGTTAGATCCAGATTTTGCAAGTTCTTTTGAACTTGACAGTTTACGTAATAATCCCGCCATGATGTACACACAAAAAGGGAATAATTATTTTTATACACATACGGGATGGGAGCAAATATCTGACTCTTCTGTCGATGTCCCGGTTCAATTACCCTTTGGGGATGTCTATCTAAAGGCGACATCCCTAGCCTTTAATTTCGATTGGAGAGAAAGAGAAGATCCAAATAACAGACTTTTCTTAACAATCTCCGTAAAAAAAGGAAGCAGAGCAGAAGTGGTTTTCCAACGAACATTTATTGCTCACAGAGCAGAAAATCAAGATTTTTTTCCGTTGGAAGCGGATTTAAGCAAATATGCAGGTCAAAATGTGACCCTCAATTTTTCTCTAAAAAATCCAGGTGCAAAGAATAAAAATGACAGGTCGATTTTCTTTGGAAATCTCAGAATTGTCCATAATTTGGAGAGTCTTCCTTATGAAGAAGTTTTTTTCCATCATGCGCTCGTCTACGAAAATAACAGAGCCTCGGATAGGGGATTTATGCTTTACGATGTCAGACAGATCGATGATTTTCATGAAGCCCTAGATAGTATGAGAAAAGATCCTTTCTTGTACAAAAAGACAGCCTTAATTGAAGGAAGCTACCGCCAGGGGGTGAACATCGACCAAAAGGGCCGATCAAGAATTTCTTTTCTTGAATACCGGCCAAATCAGGTAAAGATCGATGTGGAGACGACTGAAAATGGCGTTTTTATCTTAAGCGATGCCTATTATCCCGGATGGAAAGCCCGGCTAAACAAAAAAAGAGTGAAAATATATCCCGCTTTTTGTGCATTGAGAGCTGTCTATATTCCGAAAGGACAACATGAGCTAGAATTCATTTACCGGCCTTGGACTTTTTATTTGGGTGCTGGGCTGACCTTTTTATCCATGGTCTTTCTTGGATTTCTGTTTATTCATCAGCGGCCTCGATTTTAGAAGTAATAGGTAATAAATCTGAGGTCACCCCTAGAGCTTTCCCCATTTCTAAACATTTTTCCTTTTTCATATTTATCTTTTTTGCTGGACCATATTGTAATGGCATCTCCCGTTTTCGAAAGAGGGGATTCAAAGGAAAAGTAATATGTTTGTCCTGCCGAGTCGGGAATAGGTGGAAATTCAAAAATTCGATAAGTATTATCAGCCACGCTGGAAGCATTGAATGTTTCTCTAAAGATATCTTCCTTGTCCGCAGGTGAATTTTTCAGGTGGAAGATAACCTCTTGGGTGTTTTCTCGATTATAGGTTGCGAGCATGACGTCGATCCGACTCAACTTGTTTTTGCTGGAATAGAATGTCTGTCCAATCTCGACCTCTCCAAAAATCTCTCCTACTGGAGAATTTGATTCTTCTTGACGAATATCAATTTTCAGAAAAGAAGTATTTTCAAAATCGAGAACTTTTTTGAATATTTTAAGAGAAAAAGGATATCCAGCTTGGTTGAGTTCCTCGATTTCTTCATAGCTTTTCTTAAACCAGGGCTGGCTAATAGTTGGTTTTAGCAAGCCTTCAAATTCAGAGTTATAAATATAATAATCGGGCTCGTAGGTTGTTACAGCCCACTGAAAATTTCTGTTGCGAATATGTTCAGACACTCCGGGAGTGACCAAACCGACAAGATCAATTATTTTTCTTTGAGCATGATAACCAAAATACCCGACTTCAAGAAAAGCGATGCTGGAGCCGGGTGGAGTATTTTCCGCTGTCCATTGGCCGGCCTTTGTGTACAGTTCAAGCTTCGGGAAAGGGAATGTTTTGTATGTCTTGCTGTAAGCTTTTATCCCTCCAACCAAAGAGGCGAAAATCAAGACAATAATCAGTCCGGATAGGATTCTTTGAGTCCATTTGAGAAAAGGGCTGATATCTTTTATCGGAGCGGCTGATATGTTTATTTCATGATTTAATAATTGTCCCTTCCATTTCCATTTTTTTGCCAAATTTTCCGCAAAAAAACGTGGAGTTGAGATTATAAAATGGATGCTGAATGCGCTTGCCAGCATCAAAAATGTCAGGAGAGGGATAGGATACCAGTGGTAAAAAGGAACCTTAAGAACAGTATATCCAAGCGTATGCAGCACGGCCCAAGAGGCGATCAAAAACCAGATTTTCCGGGAGAATAGCATAAGCACCGCACCAATAATAAACAATGGAGCTAAACAAAGAAGCAAACGGGTCTCTTTGACTAAAAGGCCTGCGAAATGAGAGATACCCGG
>CAZLLG010000379.1:0-3248 GCA_964560275.1 uncultured Eubacteriales bacterium
AATCCCTTATATGTCCAGGACGAGACTCAGAATGAATTAGAAAAAATACTGGAGAAATGTGCAGAGTATTGTGAGAGGCTGGACAAAATTTCTCTCTATTTTGTCTGTGAGGAAAAAATCATTGAACTTCTAAATAATCCACCACGCATTCCTGGCAGTGTAACTCAAGTGGGATCAGGAGTCTCTCGATTGATGCTGGGAAGAACAACGGGGAGAACTTCACCTAAAGAAAGAAATACATTTGTCTATGATTATCAGCTCAGAAGAATAGTGGGGAAAATCGATGAGCAGAGAATCCTCCTCAAAGACAAGGGCAAAAAGGTCCATTTAAAAAATGCAAAACTCCAAACAAAGCGTTTTCAACACAAGTATATCGTTTTTGGTCCCATTGGTCTTTTGAGTAAAAAACAACAGGAGAAATACCACTACACTGTACAGAAAGAAGTCAACTACAAGGGGAATAAAGCCATCATTTTGGAGGCCATACCAAAATTTCCTGAGGAATTTGATGCCCTTTACGGAAAAATCTGGATAGGGAAGGAGGATTTCAGTATTTTAAGAATTGAGTGGAATCCTGAATCCATGGGAAACTATGAAGGCATTGAAGAGACGGCAAAAAAATACAAAGCTAACCCAAAATTTTGTTTGCCACTGAGTTTGGTTTTGAAAAGAACAAAATCAGATTCCCCAATAAATACTATGTCGAAGAAATTTACATTCTATCCAATGGGCAAAGGTACAATCGGTCAAAAACAACCGTTCTCTATGATAACTATAAATTTTTTACTGTGGAAACCGACATCAAATATTAGTTTGTGAGACATCTGCCATCTATGGAGGACATAAGTCCGTGTAGTAACTGTATTTGTTCCTGAATGAGCTTGGCACAAAGATTGCAGAAGAATATTATGATGATTTGTATAAGGAGGGGGAATCCAGCTTGAAAAAACTGTTTATCTTGTTAGCGATTCTTATCCTTGGATGGACAATTGCTGCCCAAGAAATCCAACATGAAGCCGTTGCTGTTAACATTGAAGTCCCTGTGAGGGTTTATGATGGAGCTAAGTTTGTTGGAGAATTGACTATCGATGATTTTGAGTTGTATGAGAACGGCATTCTCCAAACCGTAGATGCCGTGTATTTAATAAATAAAACGATTGCAAAAAGAGAGGAATCGAGGATTGATACACAGGACAATAAAAAGATATTTTCTCCACAATTATCCAGACAATTTGTTCTCATCTTTGAAGTAAGAGATGTTTTTCCCGAAGTTGAAAAAGCGATCTGGTATTTTTTTGACAATGTTTTAATCCCCAGCGACAAACTGATCGTTGGCACTCCCTTAAAGACATATAACTTTAAAGCAAATTCCTGGAAATTCGTGTCTAGAGAAGAGATGGCCAACCAGCTTATTGATAAATTAAGAAGAGATGCGTTAATAAGACCGGTGGATTGGGGAAATCTTGATGATTATATGAATTACGAAGATATGAATCGCAGTGATATGGAAGATGTTCATTTTGGACAGAGATACATCGACGAAAAGAACTTATTTAATATTGCGGAGTATTTAAAGAGCCTTCCTGGACAAAAAAATGTTTTTCTTTTCCTTCAGCAGGAATTGATTGACTACGGCATGCCCACAGCGACCAGTTCAGTTACGGATATGATGTCAAACCTTGATTATCTTACGAATTTGAGCCGGATAGCCTCCTACGGCTACGTCTCGAACAATATAAAAAAAGCCTTCGCTGATTCGACAATATTGTTCAATTTGCTTTATCTTAAAAATAGGAAAGTTGTCACTTCAGGCTCTCTGTTGAACAAGATCGATTTAGCCGGTGGACTGTTCAGCACATTTAAAGATCTTTCCAAAATTACGGGAGGTTTAACGCAAACAACAGCCAACGTTGCGGATTCGTTTAAAAAAGCCGTCGATGCTTCTGAGAATTATTACCTCCTCTACTACACGCCAAAAGATTATAAGGCCGATGGGAAATTCAAAAGAATAAAAGTCAAAATCAAGGGACAAAAGTACAGGATTATTCACCGCTCGGGTTACATCGCAAATTAGAAGGATGTGATTAAATTTAGTCTTTATTTATCCTCTAACTTATAATTTTGGATGGGCTTGACATCCAGCACAAAACAGCTCCGTCCGTGGGTTCCGATGACCATCTCATTTTCACGTGGGTGGATCACTAAATCATGTACGGGAGTCGTGGGAAGGTGATTGCTGAGGGAGTGCCACAATTGCCCTCTGTCTAAGGAGACATAAACGCTCAATTCGGTTCCCACATACAAAATGTTTTTGTTATGAGGATCTTCTCTGATGACATTTATAGATTCCGAAGGCAGGTTTCCGGCAATCGATGTCCAGGTTTTACCAAAATCGGAGGACTTGTATATGTATTTTTCAAAGTCATCCTCGCGGTATCCAGTAAAGGACACAAAAACCGTTCCTTCTTCATGCTGCGAAGCGATCACTCGGCTGACCCATTTCAAGGGCAGATCCGATTTGATGAGTGTCCAGGTCTTCCCATCGTCTTGGGTGATCTGGACATTTCCGTCATCCGTTCCCGCATAGATCAGGCCCTGTTTGAGCCGTGATTCGGAGAGAGAGGTGATGGTTCCGAATGGGACATTGCCCTGTTTTTCAGGCCCTGGACTGGTGGTCAGATCCGGGCTGATGCATTCCCAGCTGTCCCCCCGATTGAGGGATTTGTACACTTTATGGGCCGCATAGTATAGAGTACTGGGATTGTAATATGAAATGAAATAGGGTGTCATCCAGTTGCGCCTCAGCCGCGGCTCTCCTTTCTCGGCTACAGGTTTTATGGATCTTGTCTCCCCGGTTTTCATATTCTTTCTCCTGAATTCTCCGAACTGGTGTTCGTAGTAAATGGTATTGGGATCAGCGGGATCCAATTCTGTAAAATAACTGTCACCCCCGCCCCATCGGTCCAGATAGATGTGTTTCCATGGATCTTCCACTCCATATTTAGTCAATCTGTCTTTAAGATTGTGTGTGCTGGGCCCAAAGAGAGCGGCACAGTCTTGGGTTCCGCCGTAGATATTGTAAGGTTCGGCACTATCCACTGAAATGGCGTAAAATTCCCCGATAGGAAGATTGTTGTAATGAAGCCAGGTAGTTCCTCGATCATACGAGATGTAGAAACCGCCGTCATTGCCCAGCAGCAGGCGGTCCGGATTTTTAGGATCGATCCACATTTCGTGCATGTCCAGAT
>CAZLLG010000380.1:0-3231 GCA_964560275.1 uncultured Eubacteriales bacterium
ATTGTTGATGCCTGTGTAGACGGACAGGAGAATGAGGATGGTGCAGAGCAGGAAGGTGAAAACAAATCTAGGACTCATGATGGTTTCTTGGATTTCTTTGGCTATAATATCTCGCAGCATAGGTCCCTCCTTTTGATTATTTACTATTATCTTTTATTACATAAATACGTATTTGGGAAGGATAAGTTTGATTCTTTTTTTTGGGACTGTTTTTACGGTATACTTTATAAAAAGTCACAAAAATATACTCGGAGGATTGGCATGAAAACCATCGGCCTGATCGGCGGTATGAGCTGGGAATCTTCTCTGGAATACTACAGGATCATCAACGAAACCGTAAAAGAGAAGCTTGGAGGGCTTCACTCGGCCGAATGCCTCATGTATTCCTTCGATTTCCAGAAAATTGAAGAGCTCCAGCACTCCGGGGACTGGGATAAACTGACCGAGCTGATGGTCGAGGCTGCTCAAAAACTTAAACGCGGAGGGGCAGAATTTATCGTTGTCTGCACGAACACGATGCATAAAATGGCCGGCCAGATTCAAGAAGATGTCGATCTTCCCCTTTTGCACATTGTCGATGTCACGGCAAAAAAGATCCAATCGTTAAACAAACAGACTGTGGGCCTTCTCGGTACCAGGTTCACCATGGAACAGGATTTCTACAAAGGCAGATTGACGGAAAAATTCGGCATTAAGGTTCTTATCCCCGATAAACAGGAACGCCTGACCATCCACAACATCCTGTATGACGAGCTGTGTTTAGGAGAGATCAAAGAAAAATCAAAGGACACGTTCAGACAGATCATAAAAAACCTGTCTTGCCGCGGTGCAGAAGCAATCATTTTAGGCTGTACGGAAATTCCTCTCCTGGTCGATCAGGAAGACTATGAGATAGGCCTAATTGACACCACAACTCTCCACGCCCAAGCAGCCGTCGAATACGCTCTACAGTAACAAAGGTTTCTCCTCCCGGATTCTTTATATTTGACCACAAGATGTCTCTATGATATAGGTTGCCCATGAAACGCTCAATACTACTCATTTTTTCCCTTCTTTTCGTTCTGACCGGCTCCTATGCTGATTTTTATCCCAAGGATCCTTCTGTTGATGTCCTCAGCTATATTTTCAACGTCAAACTCAGCGACGAGACGGACGAGATCGTCTGTCAGGCTGTTGTCGAGGTGAACTTTTTAAAAAGCGGGATAGACAAATTTTTCTTGGATCTTGTTGGCAGAGAAACAAGGGATGACGGCAAAGGGATGCTCATTGCTGGAATTTCCCAAGGCGGACGGGACCTTGGTTTCCGCCACCTAAACAATAGGGTGGAAGTGGAACTGGAAGGCCCAACAAAACTCAATGAAAAGCTGACTTTTAATATTGACTACCGTGGAGTACCTGCTGACGGATTAATTATTGGGAAGAACAGGCATGATGAGCGGTCATTTTTTGGTGATGCATGGCCGAACAGGGCCCGTCACTGGCTGGCATGTGTGGACCACCCTTCAGATAAGGCTTTCTGTGAATTTATCGTTGAAGCACCCGCCCATTACCAGGTCGTAGCCAACGGTATTCTTGCTGAAAAAACCGACCTTCCCGATAACAGGAGATTGACCCACTGGAAAACAAATGTTCCAATCCCAACAAAGGTCATGGTCATCGGAGTCGCTCATTTTGCCGTACAGATTGCTGGATACTGCAATGGGATACCCATTGAAAGCTGGGTTTACTCCCAAGACCGTGAATTGGGATTCAAGAGTTTTTCTCCGGCAGTACGGATAACTCAATTCTTCAATGATCTTATTGGGCCATTCGCCTATGGCAAGCTGGCAAACGTGCAGTCTAAAACAAGATATGGTGGGATGGAAAATTCAAGCTGTATATTCTATTCCGAAAGATCGGTGACCAGAGAAAACATCGAAGGACTTATGACCCATGAGATAGCCCATCAATGGTTTGGAGATGCCATTTCGGAAGCCGACTGGCACCATGTGTGGATATCCGAGGGTTTTGCCACTTATTTCACTCTTGTCTATATGGAAAGGATTTATGGGCCGAGACAAATGACTGAAGGGATGGAAAGATCGAGGACTCGGGTTATAGATTCCTATTACAAGCGGCCAAATTCTCCCTTAGTCGATAAAAAAATAACTGAACCCATGAGACTGCTCAGCACAAATTCCTATTCAAAAGGGGCCTGGATCCTGCATATGCTTCGCGGTTTACTCGGGGAAAATGTTTTCTGGACCGGGATCAGGAAGTATTATGAAAAGTTTATGAATAAAAATGTAGTGTCTGAAGATTTTCAAGCTGTGATGGAAAAGGTGTCAGACAAAGATCTTTCATGGTATTTCAGACAATGGCTTTACCTGCCGGGTCAGCCTAAATATAAAGGGCACTGGACCTATGACAAAAAAACAAAAGAGCTTAATATTGAACTCGATCAAGTCCAAGAAAGCGGATTATTGTTCCGTATGCCAGTAGAATTCGGAATTTATACAGAAAGAAAAACACTTCCAATTATAAAAACTCTCGAAATAAAAAATAAGGAAAACAAATTCAAGATTTCTTTGGACAAAGAGCCAAGAGAAGTGGTTATCGATCCGAATATATTGGTGTTGATGGAAGCTGAATTCAGTAAAAAGAAATAATTATTTTTTCTTGAGGTGAATTCCTCCTCCTGAGGAACGGATGTAGAGCTGGGGACCGCCTCCGTTGACTTCTGCATCCAAAGAGCGCGGGCTGACGGTGCCATAGAGCTTGACCGGAAAATCCGTATGGATTCGGCCTCCGCTTGTATGAGCGTCCACATCCAGCCCTATATTTTCGTTTAAATAGACCGTTATGCTCCCTCCGGATGTTTTCAACATGCAGTCCTCCTCAGGTTGGCGAGACAGATAGGCCTTGACCGATCCACCGGACGTCGAAGCTTTAACAGCTCCCATAGCCTCTTCAATAGTGATGCTGCCGCCTGAGGTATGGACATCGAGATATCCCTCAACGCGTTCGACACGGATGCTTCCGCCTGATGTATGGGCTTTCACATCGCCACTGATTTCTCCAATTCTAATGCCTCCTCCGGAAGTCTTTCCCGAAACGTCTCCTGTTATGTTTTCAAACGTCAGGCTTCCACCCGAAGTTTTACTCAATATTTCCCCCTCCAGGTCAAACACTGAGATGCTGCCTCCACTGGTCTGCAGATCGACGTCATATTCAAGAGGGACAAAGATTATA
>CAZLLG010000381.1:0-3211 GCA_964560275.1 uncultured Eubacteriales bacterium
GCCAGGGTGGATACGAAAAGTTTTTTTGAAAAAATTTTGTTCAATTGTTCCTCCTAGTAAAGGATAGTATTAGAAATTTTTATTCAAGAAAAAAACATATGATTTTTACAGAAATAATGCAACAGATTTTTTCTCTGCTCTCTTCCCAATAAAGGGTTTAATGATAACTCAAATTTTATTGATGGATCTGGATAACGACCTGATGGGTGATAAATTCTCCCTTTGGTCCTTCGGGAATTGTTATCCTGAGATGGCCTTTCTCCAAAACCGCTCCAAAGACACTTTTAGCCATCCTCTGATTCAGGACTCTCAGGACATAATCCGTTTTAGCAAGGCCTTCGACGTTAATGACTAAGCTCGATTCATTTTTTCGGACGGAGAGAATTTTTAAGCCCTTGTTTCTATCTCCCACTTTAGGTCTAGGAATCACAGGAAGAATTTCAAGAGAGGGCAAAGTATTTAATTCCAGATGCAATGGAGCTTTATTCATGTGTCTGTCAGTTTCAATCAAAATGGTTCGTTTGCCTTGACTTGTATCAAAAACCGCTGGTTCTCCATCGATAGAAAACGATTGGATTTTTGTGAACAAGCTGAGATTTGGTGAAAAGCGGACCTTGTATCCATCTGCTCTTTCTGAATGGATCCTAACAGAGATTTTTCCTTGGGATTTTGTATAGCCGATAGAAAATGAGGCCTGGCCAATTTTGCAGTTATCGATTTCAACGTTTTCCCAATCAGCCGGAAACAGAGGAGAAAAGAATAATACTTTCTTGATGGCATCTCCTTCGAGTCCCAGCAGTCCACGTATCAGAGGAAGAGTGACTCCCGCTGTTGAAAAGCCCTGGTGAGACACGGCTTCCTGAGGCCACACATTCTTTGAGCCGGAAAAAACTTCGGTAATGGAGCCCAAAGCGTTGTCAAAAGTGTGTCGGGCTGTAGTGAGAAGCAGAGTAAATCCCTGAAGCGGCATATGATGTTTATAAAGAGCCGTTGTAACCCAACTTGTCAGAAAAGGCCAAACTGCTCCGTAATTGTAGTTAAGCGGCTGAAAATAGGAGCTCTTGTTGGAAATGCTCCGGATTCCCCAGTCCGTGGTCAGTTCAGACGAACAAATTCTTTCAAGAGAAATCCGACTCCTCTCAGGAGTCCCCAATTCCCACATCAAACCCACGGCATTCCAAGGTGAGATCTCCCGGACATGCTCTCCATCCGCGTTGAAGGCATAGACGTAAAACTGGCTGTCTTTATCCCAGAATTTTTCTTCGAACGCCTTTTTGGCAAGTTGATAAAAATTGGCAGCGGCAGAGCTGAGTGATTCATCTTCGGCTGCTTCGGCCATCTGCTGCATGGCCATTGTTGCCCTGACCCAAACAGCAGCCAGATAGATATCTGTTTCAATGCCTGTCAGGGCTCCATACTCCAGGGCACCAAGTCCGGCCTTTTTGTTGTCCATGAGTCCGTTTTTGTTTGCATCTGTGGACAGACACCAATTGTAGGCTTTTTTCAGGCTGCCCCAGCTCTCTTTAATAAATTCGATATCGCCGCTTTTCTGCATGTAGTCGTACATGGCGGTGATGTAATAGGGTGTCGTGTCTCCATGGATGTATCCATAGTGGTAATCGTTCCACCAGTCGATGGTGCCTTCGGCTTGAGAGAGTTCATGGGACATCTTGCCGTCATCCCTCTGCCACTTTTGGGTAAATTCAAGAATTTCACGCACGCTCTCATGGGCTCCATAACTCATGAGGCTGAATGCATTGATGTAAGCATCGCCACCAAAAAACCAGCCGAAACCCGGTCGGCCGCTGGTGCCGGAAGCTCCAAGGCCTGCCACAAGTCCCTTGCCGAGATTGGGATTGTCGACAATCAGATTGTCGAACGCAACCTTTGCCCATTGGAAGGCTAGGTCGAGTTCCGGTACGGGTGTTTGGATATGAAGAGTCCTTTCCTGAAGGTTTAAATAATGTCGAACATTCTCCAGGTAGATGTGTTCAGGAGATTGCTGAAGATTTTTGTAGACAGAAAGGATGTCTTCTCGATCTCCCTGGCCTCCGGCCATATAGATAGGAATAAACTTGTCTTTGACTTTTTCCGGATCGGTCAGTTTTATCTGAAATTCACTCGGGGAATCAGAAAGCATATGTGCGGGCGTGTAGGAGAGTCCGGATGCAGCAGGGGAGCCGATAAGCCCATGGTTTTTTCCAGTGGATTCGGAGATGATATAGGCTTTTATATCCTCATTCCAGTAAGCAAACTGTCCGCCGATTCCTGCCGGCCACATGGGTTGAAGCACGGGTAGAAAACCACACACGATTGTGAGAGGAACGTCTGTATCTGCTTTTAGCAAGATGATGGCTCCAGGCTCATGAACCGGAGTGATATAGATGGCTCTAACCGTAAAAGACTGGTAAGTGAAGGTCAGAATGGTCATTTCTGGAGAAACAGATACATAGCGGACGATATCTCTGGCTTTAATGGCTCGAGTCGAACTTCCTACAAAAAAAGAGATCTCAAAATTCCTCAGTATCTTGAGCGGATAGGCCCATGCCTCAAACGTTCCTGATTCATCACCGAGGACCGCAAATTTGCGTCCAACCTTATCAAAAGGTGTTCCCGGTCGAGCGATCCGTTCAAGGGACATTTTGTGTGATTTGATCTCGAATTCCTGGATCAGCCCATCTTGGGCGTGGATGGATCCCCAGAGAAATAAAAGAATAACTGAAAAAGCCAGGATTTTTGTTCTTTTCATACTAAAACTGGAAAATCGGATGTTCCCTGACAAAGAGGAATAAGAATAAAACGTAAATCAGCACAAGTGCAATAATTAAAGGAAGTTCACTCTTAAAACTCTCCATACGATTCGGGATGATCTTTTCATCGCATTTGTACTTTTTCCTGCTTGGGAAAACGGCTGGGATCTGAGATTTGTAGTTTTCATAGGTTTCCCCAAATTTATTCTTGAGAAATTTTTCCTCATAGGGAATGATTATCGAATACAGGAAGATAAATTCGGCCACATATATTGGGAGAAGCCACCAGATGTTAAATGTAATCACAACCCCAAGATCGACGACAAAATTTCCAAAATAGAGTGGATTTCTTACATAAGAGTACGGACCGGATGCGCAAAAGAATTCTGCTTCAATTTCGGTTACGATATGGCGGCCGTGAAGATAACCGGCAGAGTGGACCCTAAAGGCCAACCCGGACA
>CAZLLG010000382.1:0-3176 GCA_964560275.1 uncultured Eubacteriales bacterium
TCTTCTTTTTGCCCACGTCTTTCTCACTGTTTTCTTGAGTCTGAATGATTTCACTCAAGTGTTTTCGATAGACATCGAGGTCATTTCTAAGAGAGATATCTTTTGTTTCATTAAAATCATTCTCTAAATTGTAGAGTTCAGGAATAGGAGAATCTATGAATTTCTGTTTGTCTTGAATGATTCCTCTAATTGGAGCCCATCCTAAATTATAATAAGGGAGAAGGGACTCGAAATATATGGTCTGTTTTACCATTGTTTTCCCTTTCATCGAGGGAAGAAGTGAAACACCTTGGAGAAGTGAAGGTTTCTTGATTTTAAGAGCGTCACATATCGTTGGAAAGAGATCGATATGTGATACATTTTGGTCGACAGTTCGAGATTGTATGGTTGGAACGTAGATAATTAAAGGGATCTGAAGAGTTGAGTTGTAAGCAAAGTAGCCGTGAGTATATTCACCATGGTCACCTAAAGATTCTCCATGATCACTTGTGAGAACAATGACTGTGTTCTCAAAATAAGTATTTTTTTCCAGAAATTGGAATATTTTTTGTAAAGAAAAATCGACATAAGCGACTTCCCCCAAATAAGGACGATTGGCATATTTTGAATTAAATGGGCTTGGGGGATCATAGGGATCGTGAGGATCGAAGCAATGAATCCAGAGAAACCATGGTGAGTTTGTCATATTGAGGAAATCAAGTGCTTTGTCCACGACAATTTCTGCAGGTCTCTCTGCCGATCGTTTTCCGGCGACTGTCTGTCCAAATTCTCCATCATAAATATCAAATCCTTGAGAAAGCCCAAATATTGAATCGAGTGAATAGGATCCTACAAAAGCACCCGTGGAGTATCCTTCTTGCTTTAAATGCTCAGCCAAAGTTAGGAAATCATCCTTCACTTTAAAATTTAGGTTGTCGTGAACACCGTGATAAAGAGGAGTTGTACCCAAAAGGATATTTGTGTGAGAAGGCAAAGTAGTGGTTGTATGGGCAAAGGCTCTGCTAAAAAGCGTGCTTTTAGCAGCTAGAGAGTCGATGTTGGGTGTGTGTCCATTTTCTGAACTGTAGCAACTAAGCCCATCTGCTCTTAGTGTATCAATCGTAATCAGGAGAAGATTGAGTTTGTTATCTGGAGCTTTCTCTTTGGACCATAGAGGTTCTATTCCTGAGAAAAACAATAAGATCGGAAGTGTTAAAAATAGAAGAGGTATAAAGCACTTTTTTTCCACTTTGGTTCCATGTTTTGTCACAATATGAAATCTAAAATTTATTATTTCTTAAATATATAATACGCATGAATCCATTCAAACATTTAGACGAATTTAATTTTTTTTCTTCCCTTTTTTGTGGAATTATTTTAACTGGCGGGATGAAAGAAGTTCGAGATGAAAATTTGGGGTCAGATCGACTTGGATCTTTCCTTTGGTGAGGTTACAATCGAGGACATGCCCCCCTCTTTTTCGGTCGTCTGTAATAAAATGGAAATGATAACCTGAAATGTTGATCCCCCCCGAAAAGACAGGATACCAGAATCCTATCATCGTGCCTCTCACGTTCTGGAATTCATGTACTATTTGTTCGTCTTGAATGACCTCATCAAGCCTGCGATAAGGTTTAATTTGTTGAGGAATGCATCGGATTTTCAAAGATGTGAATTCACCGTCAATCCTGATTGCATAAAAAATACTTTTGTCATCGAACAATTGATCCAGAGATTTCTTTATTAAGGAAAAACTGGCAGATCCGTTTTGAAAAGTTGTCTGTTTGTCTGGATCAAAAAATGTCATGGCTGCATAGGCTGTTTTCATCAGGGCTGAAGCAGGAGAGGCTTGGCCCTCGACGTTGGTTTTATAAAACTCACCATCCAGAGCAATCATTTCTCCTTTTAGCTCGTCAATAAAACCAAAACCAAAATTCCCAAGATTTTGCAGCTCTTCAACCGTCTTTTTGCCATCAAAGGCTCCAGCGAGCAAGGCACTGATGGTTGACACCTGATAGAGTATTTCTCTTTTTGTGAGATCCTTCTGAGTGTCGATGTAATTTTTGACTGTACAAGAACAAAAAAAAGGCAGGATAAAGAGAAGTATTGTTCCAATGGATGTTTTCACATTGTTAAAAATAAAATCTCCTTCTCAGATCTATATCCCGTTTAATAATTACATATTTCCTATCATAGTCGAATATTTTTTGTCAAATGAAGCGACACTGGTGTTTACAGAAGGAACAGCCGGATGCCGACTGGCCGTATGTTCAGGAAAAGATGTCCCAAATCACTCTAGTCTTTACGAGTGGGTTGGTTGACTATGGATTGATTTGAAGCCAGGAACACTATATTCTCCCTTTTTTTTTGTCCTTCATGACCTGCTTGACCATTTTTCCAAATTTTTTATCTTTTCTGCGTTTCTCAAGATAGGACATCTTGTTGTGTTCATATTCGCGGCGCAGTTTGATAAAACTTGAATAGCGTCCGGGATCAAGTTTTCCGGATTCGACATCCCTAAGAACGGCGCATCCGGCTTCATTTGTATGTGTGCAGTCCCTGAAACGGCATTGTTCTGACAGCTCTCCGATGTCGGGAAAACTTGCCTCGATCCCGCTTCCGGCACCGATATTGCCGAGTTCTCTCATCCCTGGTGTGTCGATGATCATACTTCCTCCTTCCAGGAGGATCAATTGGCGGCGGGATGTGGCATGGCGTCCCTTGCCATCCGACTCGCGGATGGCCTTTGTTAAAAATCTATCTTCACCCATGAGAAAATTGAGCAGCGTTGTCTTCCCTACACCGGAAGATCCCAGTAGACAATAGGTCTTGCTAGATTCTAAATTCTGCTGGATGTCTTTGAGGCCGGAACCATCTGTGTTGCTGAAGGTTATCGCAGGAATTGAGGCAAAATTTTTTTTAATATCCAGAAGCCTCATATCCAACTCTTCTTGAGAGACTAGGTCTCTTTTGCTTAAAAGAATGATGGGTTTGATGCCTGCCTCGTGGAGCATGACCAGATAACGTTCTATTCGCCGGATATTAAAATCAAAATCACACGATTGCATGATAAAGCCCACATCGATATTACTGGCTATCAACTGAAATTCTATTTTTTTTCCCGCGACTTTCCTCTTGATGAGAGTTTTTCTGGGAAAGAGATCATGGATGATGGCCAAAGTATTGTTTTCATAGTA
>CAZLLG010000383.1:0-3149 GCA_964560275.1 uncultured Eubacteriales bacterium
ATTTTCATCTTCTTCCAGAAAGACAAATTGAACTGAACATCGAGATACTTGAGAGGAATCGGTTGTGTGCCAATAACCACTGGCAGATCATAGTATGTCTCTATAAACTCTTTAAAATGTCGAATTCGAGGGCAGGGCGGATAACCTACGACGAGGCCTGTTGCCAGATGGATGATTTCTGCACCATTTTTTTTCATTTCTTCGGGAACGTACTCAATATTCCCACCCGGACAGTTCCCACAGTAGGAATATCCGACAATCTCGACAGATTCATTGGCATAACGGGAAAATGCGCCAACTCTCTCTCTGAGAGCTCTGAAACACTTCCCTCCACCGCAATCTTGGTATCGACCACAAATGATAATTCCAATCTTTCTCATAAAATACTCCTTCTCACGATGAATTAATGAACTCCTGATAAATCTAAGAGGTTTTCCACAATTCTTTTAAAAGCAACTGTTGACTTGGACCCAGGATTTATATCAATAAAGGATTTTCCTTCGTCGCCCAAAGAGACAATTTGAGGATCGAAAGGGATTTTTCCTAGAAATGGAACCACTAGATCTAATGCCGCTTTTTCTCCTCCTCCTTCTTTAAAGAGTGCTATTTTTTCCCCACAGTGAGGGCAGATCATTCCACTCATGTTCTCGATTATTCCAAGAATCTTGAGGTCAAGTTTGCGGGCAAACGCCACAGCCTTTCTTGAATCCATCAAAGAAACTTCCTGAGGAGTAGTGACAATAACGGCTGTGGTTGCAGGGATGAGTTGAGCCACTGATAAGGGCTCATCACCCGTCCCTGGTGGAGAATCGACAATCAGCCAATCGAGTTTTCCCCATTCCACGTCACCTATGAATTGTTGGATGGCCTTCATTTTCATGGGGCCCCTCCATATCACTGGAGAATTTGGATCTTGTAAGAAAAATGACATAGAAACCAGCTTAAGATTGTCATTAACTTCAACAGCGTTGATACTTTCTGGAGAAAAGTCCATACTTTTATTTTCTACGCCTAACATTTTAGCTAAGTTTGGACCGTGAATATCAACGTCGAGAAGGCCAACTTTTTTTCCTTTCTGGGCCAAAGAAAGAGCAAGATTTGCAGCCACAGTACTTTTTCCCACTCCTCCTTTTCCACTAAAAACAAGAAGTCTGTTTTTGATTTTTTCCAAAGTTTTAGCAACTTTAGATTCTTCCCTTGCTACTTCAATCATTTTGCCTCCATTTTATATTCAGATAAAACATCCTTAACACGACCACTTAAACCTGATTTAATCTGAATCCCTGCTGCCTGAAGAATGCGTGTGGCTTTTGGGCCACAAGATCCCGTGAGAACTGTATTAACATTTTTACTGGCAATAAGTTGTGCTGCCTTTATTCCAGCACCTTGAAGAGCCTCCTTATTAGGATTTTTAAAAACTTCCACATCTTGGGTAGCAGGATCAAAAATTAGAAAGTAACTCGCCCGCCCAAACGTTGGATCCATTTCTGCTCCAAGGTCGTCTCTAAGTGACGGCACACAAATTTTATTTTTAACGGGATGAAGGTTTGGAAGAACTGAAGAGTCGTGTTGACATTCATGGGTATGATCCTCTCCTTCTTCATTTCCATGATCACAAAGATCCGTTCCCGCTTCGAGTTTTTGGTCTCTAAATTTTTGAATCACATCGTCTACACTTCCCTGAACTCCAATAATTGTTTCAATGTCTTTTTGGGAAAAGAGAGATTGAGCCCTTGGGCCCATCCCACCAGCGATGATACATTGTACTCCTTTTTCTGAGAGGAATTTGGGTAAGAATCCTGGTTGATGACCGGGATTAGGTATTTCTTCTCTTTTGAGAATATTCCCATCTTCAATCTGGAAAATCGAATAAGATACGCATCGACCAAAATGAGCTGAAACGTTTCCATAGTCTGTAGAAATGGCTACTTTCATTTTATCTCCTTATTCTTGTTAGTGTATCTTAGAAAATTCTCCTGAAATTTAAGCCAGACAGATTTGCTCATGCTGTCGAAAAAGCCTTTCAGGCTAAACTTTTCCTCTATCATCTTTTGTTCAAGATTTTTTTTCATTTCGGGATCGTGCAAAATAAACTTACAAAGCCTTTCAATTTCGCTCGTTTCCCATTTTTGTGTATAGTAGTGGTTGACTAAATCACTTTCTGATACCAGAGAACCAAGAAAAGAGGGTTCGATCGTATAAATCCATCCACTCTTAAAGGGATCGTCACATAGATTTTTTGGATTCTGCAGTAACTCCGTATTTACCTCTTTAATTGTGCCATCTAGAGGAGATAAGAATGTCAGTGTTTTTTCTCCCTGACAGATCTCACACATCCTACCCCCATCATTTACACGGTTCCCCGACTTATTAAGTCTGATTGAATCAATTCTAGAAATAAGGCTTTGGCAGAAGTTATCTAGTCCAACTCTGATTTTTCCCGAGGGAAGTGCCTTTATCCAGACGTGTCCTCTTGAAATAAATATTCCCTTTGGGAGCTTTTCTTCGATACTTTGATTTAAGCTATTAAAATACTGTTTGAGCTTCTGTGCTTGAGGATTAAGAGGTGACTTCTCTTTATGCTGTCCGTATTTGTGGTATAAATCGAGACCAATAATCAGGCAAAAAGTTAATACGGTTAATAGAATAACCATCTTACACCTCCTTGATTAAAAATTGTAAGAGACTAAGAGATAAGCTCTCTCAGAACTTTTTTTCCTTGTCTTTCTCAACTTTTTTTTCCTTTTTTTCTATAGCGACTAATCTTGTCTCGATCTCCTTGAGCACTTCCCTGAGTTCCTGTGCCAAAATCCTCTCCTGAGACCGACTCTATTTCCATAAAATGGAAACCTGAAGCCTGGTGCATGAGATCCTTCACAGTACCCCATCTGCCGTCCTGTCTTAGGCCCTAAACCTTCTGGACCAGTTCTATTTCCTCCGGGCATTTGTTTGCCTCCTTTTTGTTTTATTTTTCGATGTTTCTTTCTCTAAATAATCCTATTCAATCTAAAGCAAGAATTATGCCATCTATTAAATTCGAGATAACTTATTTAATTTCATCTATTTACCATCTAGCCATAAAATTGATCTCCATACTAATTAGAAAAAATAAGAAAAAATATTTGGATTTTTTCGAAAAAAGTAAAAGA
>CAZLLG010000384.1:0-717 GCA_964560275.1 uncultured Eubacteriales bacterium
AAGGTCGAATACACCATGGCAATGAACTATTTTATTTCCTTTTTTGCTCTCCCTTTTTATATGTTTTACTAAACCATTTAAATCGACTATTTTTTTCATGACTAAATTCTATCCCTTAAAAATCGGTTTATTGCTAAAACAGAGAATTAACTCCTTAAAATTTGTATTTTTCATCTGTAGCCTCTCCGATTATTTTTGCCGGGACGCCGGCGGAAATTTTTCGAGATGGAACATCTTTCACAACTACTGCTCCAGGTGCCACTATCGCTCTCTCACCAATGATCACTTTCCCAAGTAAAACTGAATGACTCCCGATGAGTGCCTCTTTTTTAATATGAGGAGCAGAGTTATTTTTTGTGCCAAAGGTGACATCTCTAAAAATGTGGACTCCAGAATCAATGACTGTCCCACTTGCAATGCATACTCCACAATGATGGAAGACGACACCGGCAGCCACATGAGGATTGGCACCATGTTCAAAATGATTAAAGACTTGGTTCGCTCTTCTCAAAAAAACTGCAATCAAGTTATATGTTTTTTTTCTGAGGCGATTTTTCACTCTTAGAGATTTCAGATGGTAGTATTGTGACAACCTCATTAATGCAGACATCGAATAACGGGCACTTAAAAACAATGCGATCAATTTCCCTGAAATTCCCTTGGGGACGGGATTTAGTTCTGAAACGTCCATATAGAAACACTCAATGAAGGACTGTG
>CAZLLG010000384.1:727-2415 GCA_964560275.1 uncultured Eubacteriales bacterium
TTTTTCCCTTGTCCCCCGTCTTTCGGCGATGCCTGTTTTGATTTGCTCATAAACTTATATCCGCTTTAATTTTGTTTGCCACAATCTGCCAAAAGGGCAATTCCTCTGTGTGATCAATTTTTATATAAGCCGTTCTGTAGTGTTTATAATGAGATTGACTCACACTGAATTCAGTATTCCAGTCGATGTTATTATCTCTGTCCATATAGACAGGTTGTTTTCCGAATAAACCGGCAACTTCTTTGATAAGAGGACCCTTGTAAGTTTTATCCATTTCAGAGCAATTCAGAAAAGTCACAGGTTTTTTGTAGAGGTTCGCAAAATTAAGTGAAGTGCTCGAATGAGCCAAAACCAGCTTGCTTTCTTTGATTAGCCTGATTGTCTGTCCGGTTGTCCATTCGCGGCCTTCAAAAAAATCCGGGTGATTTTTATACTGCGAGCGTGGGTGTGCGGCTATTAAAATTTTGAGTTTTTGTTGTTGTTCGATGATCGAAAAAAACCGATTCAATAAGGGATAATATTTTTCAGGTGTGATGGGAGGGGAGACTCCTCTCCGGGAAAAATCCGGGTGATAGGGCAGGTATTCGTCTAAAAATACGGCCGTTGGTTTTTCAGGGCAGGGTTTATCTTTATCCTCCAAATAAAGGTCATAGTCCAATGTGTGGATCCAAAGAATTTCTGTGGAGAGGCCTTGATGGGGTTGATATCTGATGGATTCTGTACCCCCTGCAAGAATTAAATGAGCGGGCTTTAGCCTAAGCCAAGAAGGGGGCAGTTTCCTATAAGAGAAGGTGATTATCCTGCGGAATGGATGTTCTTGAAGCTTTTTTAGATTAAATAGAAATTTTCCGATTCTTCCCTTTTTACTATTCTTTAGAGTGGGGTATGTTAACGAGCTGAAAGAGGCATATCTTGTTTCACTTGAAGAAATTCCCTTTAAGATGGAATAGAATTTTGGATTTATGGGCAGCATTGAAATGATGAATACATCGGAAAACAATTTTTTTAAATGACTTAAAACTTCTTCTTTTTTTTCAAATATCTTAAGTCCTGACCATTGAAATATATTAGAATCGGCATGAATTTTTGAAATCTCTGAAAAGTCAATCTTTGTTAAATCCCAAACCTCAACTTCAAATCCATTTTTTTCTAATAGTTCTATACCGAAGCGCTTAAAATCCCTTTGATTAAAGGGAGCGATAACTAAGAACAATATCTTTCGTATCATTTCTCACCCAACATGTTTTCCAGGAATGTTGGTCAGCTATTTTTTCTTCGTTTTAGCTTCTTTCTCTGCGGCTCTTCTATGTCTAAAATCTCCTTTTTCTTGTAAGTCATCGATTTTGAAGCTACCCTGATATCTCTTACCACTCTCTTTAATCCCTCAGGCTCTAAAGAGGCTGCATGATCTGTTCCCTTCCAAATTCTATCTAAAGTGAAATGCCTTTCAATAAATTGGGCCCCGAGAACAAAAGCGATTATATCAACTGCAATTCCCCTGTGATGTCCCGAAAAGCCAATAGCTTTGACACAATCTGAAAAATTTTCTTTCAATCTGTTTATTTCGAGCAGACATACATCTTCAAAGGGAACCGGATAGGCTGAAGTACAAACGTACAGCACTAAATCTTTATTTCTTTCTTTTTTGATAAAAAAATCGACGATTTCTTCTTCTTCTTTATGGGTGG
>CAZLLG010000384.1:2425-3145 GCA_964560275.1 uncultured Eubacteriales bacterium
GGTGGTCATTCCCAAAGAAAGATGTATTTGCTTAGGGTAATAATCGCACAAGTATTCCAGCATTTCAAAATGTGTATTTCGAGGGGATGGAATCTTGATATATTCTGGATTTAACGATCCTATTTCTCTAGCAGATGTCAAATCCCAAACTGATGAGGAATAAACTAGACCAATTCTTTCGCAGTCTGCTTTTAATTCTTTATGCTGCTCTAAAGTCAATTCCAGAAACTCCCGATGTTCGCCATAACTTTTTCCAAAAGAATGGTAAGGAACGGGGTGGGGCGACTGGTATTCTTTTTTAGTCAGGCACTCTTTTGGGTTTCTTTTTTGAAATTTTACCCTATCAACGTTACAAATATGCTTTGCTGTTCTTATCATCTGCTTAGCAATTTTCATTTCACCTTGGTGGTTACAGCCTATCTCGGCAATAACTTTTGCAGGTTTCATTTTTTTAATCTCCTGAATCATTCAAAACTTTTATGTATTCTGTCATTTCACGCACGACTCCTGCTCCTCCGGAAGAATCGAGAATGATCTTTGCGATGTTTTTTATTTCTTTGCTTGAGTCTGAGGGACAGACAGCATGGCCAACAATTTTCATCACTTCGAGGTCATTAAGATCATTCCCAATATAGACCACATTCTTGACAGGAATATCCTTCTCTTGACAATAAGTTAGAAGAGCTTCCTTTTTGTTTTCTATTGCTGTTAAAGCCAAAA
>CAZLLG010000385.1:0-3137 GCA_964560275.1 uncultured Eubacteriales bacterium
AAGAATAACTTTTAGAAGAGTGGTCTTGCCGGAGCCGTTCGGACCGATGAGTGCAAGAAAATCACCAGTATAGATTGAAAAGGAGACACGGTTCAAAATTGGAGTGAATCCGTAATTGAAGGATACATCATCGATGTTTATTAAAATCTTGGAACTATCTACAGATGAGACCAATTTTTAAATTCTCCAAATTTTTTTCCATTATATCAAAAAAACTCACTCCTGCATGAAGTTCTTCTCTACTTATATTTGCTCCAGGATGGAGCGGTAGCGTTTGACAGCCTACTTCATTCGCTATCATCATGGCAATTTCATCACTGAGCATGGCTTCAAAATAGATTGCTTTAACTCCATATTCTCTCGCAGTCCGAATAGTTTCGACAAGTGTCCTTGGTGACGGCAAAGAATCAGGACTTAAACCATAGACTGCAACTTGCCTCAAATCATATTTCCGAGCGATATACCCAAAAGCCGAATGTCCCCCTAAAATGAATGTCCGGAGGGCACAACCACTCAGTCCCTTTTTGTACAAATTGTCTAAGTTTTTCAATTTTAAATTTATCTGTTCTGCATTGCTCCTGTACAAATTTGTACTTGAGGGATCCATCTGAGTGAGTTTCGAACTTATCTGCTCTATAATCTGCATATCATAGTCAAAATCCAGCCAGATATGGGGATCATGAGCTTCATGATCATGGAGGGCATGATTATCCGGCGCGTGCTCCTCGCCCTCCCATTTGAATTTTAAACTTGTTTCCAATATGTGAAGCTTGGGATTTTTCACACTTTTTAAAATATCCTCCAGCCAAGGTTCCAAAACCGAGCCCACTACGATTAAAAGATCTGCCTTAGCAATTCTAATTATGTCACTTGGTTTGGGTTTCCATGTATGGACCTCAGCTCCGGGAGGAAGAAGAATATTAACTTCTCCTTTCTCACCACAGACAGCTTGCGCAAATTCATACAGAGGGAAAATACTGGTCAGAATTTTAATTTTCTCCTGCTTCTGTGCATAGATAGATATTGAACTCAAAATACATAATAGAAGGACAAATATTAACTTCATAAAAAATCCCATCCTGACTTTTATCATAAAATTCTCGCTCCTTCACCAATTCCCACCACAAAAAAAACTGGTGGCGTGTAATGACTCTTTTCTGATTCTTGCCTCATTTTATTTATAAAGACCTCTGTCTGTATTTTTTCCACTAACGCAATCCCGGATCCTCCAAATCCCGCTCCTGTCAAACGGGCTCCCAGACAGCCTTCAAAATGCTTACCGATCTCGTAGAGAAGGTCCAATTCCCGACAAGAAACGTCATAGTCATCACGAAGACTCAGGTGCGATTGGAAGATAAGTTCACCTAATTTTTTGTAATCCCCTGTCTTTAGAACACGGTTTGCATCTTTCACCCTTTGATTTTCTGTGATCACATGACGGGCTCTTCTATAGAGGATATCTCCCATCTCGTCTTTATTGTCCTCAAGTAAATCCATATCAACATCTTTATAATTTTTGACTCCCGCTGCTTGTAAAATTTTTAAAGCTGCGGCAGATTCAATCCGTCTTTGGTTATAGTCAGAAGCCGAAAGTTCGCGGCGAACCCGTGTGTCATAAACGACAATATTGAGTCCATGTTCTTCAAGGTGAAGAGGCACATGCTTAAAAAACAATGTCTCACAATCGAGAAAGAGAGCCGTGCTTTTTCTTCCAAAAACAGAGATAAACTGGTCCATCAATCCGCAGTTCACACCCACAAAATCATTCTCTGCCCTCTGAGACAACCTGACAATCTGTTCTCCCGAAAGAGACAGTTGAAAGAGTCTATTGAGAGCGTTTAAAACACTGACTTCCAGGGCGGCGGAAGAACTAAGCCCTGACTCCAAAGGAATATCACCAATAATAAGAGCGTCCAATCCTTCTAGAGAGTACCCCTCTCTTTCGAGCACCCAAAATATGCCCTTCACATAATTCGCCCATTTTTTTGTCTGCGAACGTTGAAGGTCATGAACGAAAAATTTTTCGCTTTCTTGGAAATTTTCCGCCCATACGGAAACTCGGTTATTTTTTCTCCTCTTGGCCAGAAAATGAATGGTTCTGTCTATAGCGGCAGGCAGGACAAAACCCAAATTGTAATCAGTGTGCTCTCCGATCATGTTAATACGTCCGGGAGCAACTGAGATAACATCGGGTTTTGCATTATAGAGCTCAAAAAAACGTTTGCTGGCATAAAAGATTGCATTCTTCATTTTCACGAGTATCCAAATTTTAAACGAAGGCTATTGAAAAGGCAATTTTGCTTGCATAGGTAAGGCTTTTATGTCATTATTTTTTTTAAATAACCATCACGAAAGAGGAGCCAAAATAAAATGTCGGCCTTATTCGAAGATCTAAAACCATCCGGGATTTGGAAACATTTCGAACAAATACTTAAAATCCCGCACTGTTCAGAAAATGAAAAAGGATTGGGAGACTATATCATCCGCGTTGCAGAACTGAACAACTTAACGTGGAAAAGAGACACGGTTGGCAATGTGGTTGTGGCCAAGGATGCAACACCCGGATATGAAAATTCTGTAGGAGTCATACTCCAAGGCCATCTCGATATGGTCTGTGAGAAAAATTCTGACGTGGATTTCGACTTCACTCAGGATCCCATCCAAGCCGAGATTAGAGAAGATTGGATTCAAGCCAAAGGAACAACATTGGGGTCTGATAATGGAATCGGCCTGAGTGCCGCCCTTGCCCTCATGGAAGACAAAGTGCTTCAACATCCAGCCATGGAATTCCTATTTACAGTAGAGGAAGAGACAGGTTTGATCGGGGCAGCTCAGATTCAACCGGGTTTTCTCTCTGGAAAGAGACTCCTCAATCTCGACAGCGAGGAAGAGGGAGAATTTACTATTGGCTGTGCGGGCGGGGCGGATTCTGAAATATCCCTTCCACTTCAGAGGATACAAATCCAAAACGGAAGCCTATGCAGAGTCAAACTCTTTGGATTAAGGGGTGGACATTCAGGAATCGATATCAATCAAGGACGAGGAAATGCCATCAAACTTTTGGCAAGAATGCTTTGGCAAGCTGAAAAGACCTTATCTTTCAATCTGGTCTCCTTCGACGGTGGAAATCTAAGGAA
>CAZLLG010000386.1:0-3134 GCA_964560275.1 uncultured Eubacteriales bacterium
ATGATTTGCTAAAGATGACCATCAGGGTTCCGACAGCCATAATGATTAACGCCGGAATGATACAGTGTTTCAACAGCTGCGAATAGGATTCTTGCATTCCTACGGTATCCTTAGTCAACCGGCCGATGATGGCTGTTGGCGGGAGGGCGTCTCCCAGGGGCCATATGACACTCATCCCGGCCAGAGCGATGATCGGATTGAGCCCGATCGTGTTAAAAAGGAGCACAAGTGGCACACCGAGCACAGGTGCAGCTCCCCACATGAGTACGGCCTCAGAAACCGGAAGGACCAAAAAGAGAGAGGAAAAAACAACCATTACCGGGAGAGTGACAATGGAAATCGCGATAAGCCCTCTCACTCCGGTAAGGGTCATGATCTGGACCAAAATCCCAACGCAGGTTAAAGTCCCGATCAGAGGCAGGAGCTGCTGGACGGTATCCCGGGAGATCTTCAATATTTTCAGTTTTACCGGAGAAGTCAGCACGGTGATGACAGCCGCAAAAACAAAAATGAGCGGCAATCCTAGGATCGGGAAAGAAAAAGGCAGAATCCTTCCTAAAATAACAAAAGCAAGAAAACAGAGAAAAGGGAGGAGGACTCGCGTCCAGTTCATTCCTTCTGGAGCTTCCGGAAGTTCCTTGAGCGCCTTTTCAAGATTCACAGGTTGGCCTTTCCATCCAAGAATAAATATTGTCAAAAGTGCCAGAACGACACAGGGGATCAAAAGCGGAAGAAAGAAACCCACATAGGGCATATTGACTCCGGCCGCCGTCAGCATTGCCCACAGGCTTACCGGCGGAGCCGCGGCGCTCAATCCTGCAATAAGAAATATGATGGCTGCGATTTTTGGTTTTGACAATCCCATATAGCCTAAAACCACGGAGATCATTCCCCCGGTGATCAAAACGGTCACACTTCCTGCCCCAGTCAAGGCGCCGGGGATGAGCAGAAGGATTGTTATCAAAATAAACAGAATAGACTTTCGACGGTGAAACTTTTTGAGGATCCCCCGAATGACAAAAGCGACACCTCCGGATTCTTTGAGGAGATTCATAAAAAGTGTCGCCGTGACAAAAATGAGGATGATGTCAAAGTACGTAAAAGCGCCTTCTGCAATGTGCCGGGCCGGGATTCCTGCTCCGCCTGCCAGAGCCCCGGCGATAGCGGCAAGAAACATAGATAGCTCCGTCGAAATTTTCAGGGCTTTAGCGACAATGTAGACCACTACCATCACAGCAAGGATGATTTCGGTGGCTGTGAACATGCTCATGATCTATAAACCAGTTTTCTACTGTATAAAAAAAACCGACAAAAAATCAAATGATTTCATTGTAGGTAAAATCCCTATTTCCATATCAATTTTAGAGTCGGACCCGTGACCCGTTACGTATTCTGCCCCCATCACATACGAATGTGCATGGTGACAGACATACGACGTCCATCCGGCTCACCTGCATGGCTTAATGTCTTTACTTCGTTGTCAGGCCGATCATGGCTATGACTTCTTCTTCGATGCCTTGCTGATTTTTTTTGAAAAATTTTATCGATAGGGAGTGTGTTTGCTGTAGAGGTAGGGATGGCTCTCCTTTGTCTTTCTTCTCGGTAAGAGTTCTTACAAGTTTATAGCCCATTAAAAGGGCATCGATAATGGAAATTGTATTTCTCATCAGGGGATCCTCTTTGGGTATGTAAAAAGGATCGGTGTTTCGCGGAACCGTGGCGAGATCCTTCTGGATAGCCGGAATTATTTCTCGTTGTTTTATCCTGGAAGAGACCCATTGGTCTTCTATGTATAGAGAGAGTTTTTGTTCGGCAATTTCCGGCTCTAGCTCTGTTTTTTTGGGAGCTTCCATGAAGGCCAGCTGAATGTCCAGAACAATATCTTTCCGGATGACAGCTCTCTCTGTCTTGAGTTCCAAGAGAAACGTGTGTCTTGCCGTTTTTTCAAAAAAAGACTTGGTGGGGATGGATAGATAATTGACTCCCCTCGGGAGGTAGCCTGCACTTATAAAAATATCTTCATTTGACAGCTTGTAGTAGGCAGGAGCGATCATGTTAACGCTGATCCGGATTTCCAGAGGAGCCGTGACATATATTTTATTGGGATTTTTTATGAGGAAAATTTCCTTGATCAGTTCCTCTTCCTGCTGGGCTGTGGCAAGCGAGCCTAAAAGGAGAAAAACAAAACAAAGCAGAGCCTTTTTTTTAAGCATCGTATTCAAACTCGATCGTGAAAACGATGGATTTTGATGGGTACGTAATGGGAAGGCTAGGCAGTGGAAAACTTCTTTCGACCGCATTAACAGCTGAGACATCGAGCGTTTGTTCTCCTGAGGATTTGATGACCTCCACGTTTGTCATTTCCCCGCTTTTAGTGACGGTTACGGAAATCCTGACAGTTCCTTTTATTCCTTGCGATTGCATGGGATCGATAATCCAATTATTTTCAATCTTTTCTAGAACTTTATCTGCCCAGGGAGCGAGATCTTTGATCTGTAATCGCACATACATTTGATCGAGTGGCTGTGAGGATGCCCCTTCAGAACTTTTAGGACTTCTGCCCCCTGCTAACCTGTATTGTGTGTCCAATCCATATGGAGAGAGAAGACCAACAGGCCTTTTTCTCTGAAGCACTTCTTGTGGATCTTTCTCCAAATTTGTAAATGACTCTGGATCATAAACCAGAGAAAAATTTTCCTTGTCAGCGCGGTCCAGTGTGAAGCGGCTGAGAATTTCGGGATCTACCTGAATTTCTGATTCCTTGGATTGACTGTAAAGGCTGGTGAGGTATTCTTCGACTTCAACTCTGGAAACGACTGGCAGATCTTGAGATAATTCTCCTGTCTCCTCCATACTCGGATTGGTCTCTGATTCAGTCGTCTCGATATCTAGCCCTGATTTTAGCTGCCGAAATTCCAATTCTGGTAGAAATAATCGTTCTTCGTCCACCAGAAATACAGCCCGAACTTCATTGTCTTTAAAGAGTTCGCCGATGGGATGAAAAAAGGATACACTCAACCATAGAAAAAAAACATGGATGAGGAGTGAAAAAAATAGACTGAGCCGCTTTCTCTTCTTGGTTTGAGAATCTTCTGCGCTGGGACCGCTCTGAAAAAAAAGAATACTCTTCCTCC
>CAZLLG010000387.1:0-3127 GCA_964560275.1 uncultured Eubacteriales bacterium
CAGCCACCCGCTCTGCCGATTGAGCTACCGAGGAGCACGGTCCTCATAATTTAGCAAAATTCAGGGAGAATATCAACGGAAACTCTTGGGTAAGAAGAAATGGGATTAAATATTTCTGTAGCTGGCCTGTTTGATTTTTTTTCGGTAATCATCACCTTCAATTGTTACAATTTTGCACATTTCATACAGACGCGACCGGAGCCGAATACCGATACGGTCGACCAGCGAGTCATCCTTCCGCTTAAAAAAGGAATCTCGCATGTCTTCTTCATCCTCTTCGTCATCCATGTAGTTGGACGTAAAGACCGTCAATTTTTTTTGATTGTAGCGGTGGTTGCTGATGTAAAAAACCGTTTCCTCAACCCAGGCTGTCGTTCTCTTGGCCCCTAATTCGTCAAGAACCAGAAGGTCCTTTTGAAAGATGGGATACAAAACTTCCGATTCTGTGATGCGGGATTCTGTAGAATAGGAACTCTGGATATTCCTGATCAATTCCCGAAAATCACAAAAATAACAGGAAATTACTTTTTTCCAGATCAGTTCGTTCATGATAGCTACAGACAGATGGGTTTTTCCCACCCCACATGGGCCAATAAAGAGAAGTCCGGCATTGAGTACGGGATAGTCCTTGACAAACTTTTGGGCTATCTTTTTGGCATGTCGGTGGGATTCGTTGTGTGTTTCGAAGTTATCAAAAGAACAGTTGGTATACCTTTTAGGGATGCCAGCCTGGTCAAAATAAGCCTGGTTCTTCTGCTCTTCATAACAGGAACAGCGAACGGCAATAGTGGAACCTTTTGAATCTTTGAGCACCCATTGTGTGTCTCGGCATTTAGGACAGGATTCTTTGGCTGTCAATTCAGATATCCTCGGAGTTGTCTAAGCTTATCCCCTCTTGCTAGTTTGCGCAATGCTTTTTTTTCAATCTGACGAATTCTTTCTCTTGTCAAGTTGAGTTTGTCTCCAATTTCCTGGAGTGTATGGGTTTGATCATCCCCAAGGCCGAACCGCAATTTTAACACTTGCGCTTCCTTTTCATCCAATCCTTCTAATATTTCTCTGATTTGACTTTCTATAGAGCCTTTGATGTACTCATATTCCACTGATGGAGACAGGGTATCCCTTATCTTATCTCCAATTTCTGTTGAATCGTCATCAAAATATTTATCGCTGAGCGAAATATTTTGTCTTCCCAAAATTTCAAGGTCTTCGATGTCCTCTTGTGTCACCTTCATCTGTTGAGCGATTTCTTCCCTTGTCGGTTCATGACCCAGTTCTTTTTTGAGTTTGGCTCTGACTTTCTTCATCTCCGAGATCTGATCCGAAAGTTTCTGGGGAATATTATAAATGCGGGAATATTGGGACAGAGCATGGATTACAGCCTGCCTGATCCACCAGACGGCATATGATATAAACTTAACATTCCTGTTAGGATCGAACCTTTTCGCCGCCTCGATGAGCCCCAGGTTCCCTTCATTGATAAGGTCAAGAAACCCTAGGCCCATCCCTTTGTATCTCTTGACATAGGAGACAACGAATCTCAGGTTGGCCTCGATCATTTTTTTTAGAGCATCTTTATCTCCATTCTGAATGAGTCGGCCTAATTCTTTTTCTTGATCTACTGTCAGTTGAGTAAATTTGGCGATTTGCTGAAGGTAGATTTTAAGGTTTTTGGAATCTAAAGAACCCTTGAATTCGTCACTCATTCTTCTTCTTGTTCGACCAAGACGATTTTTGCCGGGGTAATACGAACCAGGCCTTTTTTTCTCAGTTCAAATTCAGCTTCCCGACCTTCAAAAAATTCCTTTCGGACATAGTCCAAAAATTCATTGACCTCGGATTCGATCTGCTCAATTTTTTTCCTCATATTGAGCACAACTTCAACTCCCGCAAGATTGACACCAAGATCTCGTGTCAGATTCAAAATCAACTCCAGCTGAATCAAATCACTATCCGAATACAGCCGCGTATTTCCCTCACTCCTCGAAGGCTTGAGCAGCCCTTCCCGCTCATATAACCTCAATGTCTGAGGATGAACATTGTATATCCGGGCAACGTGGCTGATATGATGGTACTTTTTTTGTTCGTTTCTTGGGCTCATTTCTTATTAAGTCCCATTTTTTCCCGGGGATTTATATCGGAAATTTTCTTGATTTCTTTCATGAGTTCCCTGATTCTCTGATCTTTAAAAGATGGCGGGATAATTGTTACTTCAACAAATTGATCCCCATGGACTTTTTTTCCGAGGATTGGCGCTCCTTTTCCGCGGAGTCTGAATTTTTGTCCCGATTTTGTTCCCGGGGGGATTTTGATAGTGGTCTGTCCATTGAGAGTAGGGACTTCGATCTTATCACCAAGTGTTGCTTCAGGAACTGTGATCGGAACCTCGATATGAATATTTGCTCCTTGTCTTTTGAAGAGAGAGTGAGGTTCCACTTCGATTGTAATAAACAGATCGCCTGTAGGGCCACCCATTCGCCCGGCACTCCCCTTCCCGGGAATTCGGACCTTTGAGCCAGTGGTCACTCCGGCCGGAATCCTCACACTGATGAATTGGGTTTTTTGTTCCGCTCCGTTGCCATGACATACTGGGCACTGAGTCCCTGATGTCCTTCCGCTTCCCCCACAGGTGGGGCAGCTCGTGGCGAACTTCATGACGCCTCTCTGCATATTAGCCTGGCCTGTCCCTTTGCATGTGGGGCACATCTGCTGTCCTTGACTGCTGATAAAACCATTGCCGTGACAATTGGAGCAGGACACCATTCGGGTCAGCTGAATTCGTGTCTTTAATCCATGGATGGCATCCATAAAACCGATCCGCATAGAATAGAGAAGATCCTGTCCCCTCTCGGGCCTTGCCTGCGGACTCGCGGCAGAACCACTAAAAACATTTTCAAAGAAATCTCTAAACGAAGACGTTCCAAAATTTGAAAAATCAAAACCTTCGAATCCGGAAGAATGCGGACCCTGCTGAGGACCTCTAGGCGGAACATCTCCCACAAATCCGAACTGGTCATACTGTTGTTTTTTCTTGGGATCGCTGAGAACAGAATAGGCTTCCTGAATCTCCTTGAATTTAGCCTCGGCGGTTTTATCGCCTGGATTGAGATCGGGATGGTATTTTCTT
>CAZLLG010000388.1:0-3119 GCA_964560275.1 uncultured Eubacteriales bacterium
ATATAGTCGAAGCCAAACACTTGAAAAAAAGGTACAAGGGATTTCTTTTGGATAACGTCTCTCTGACTGTTCCCAAAGGAAGCATTGTGGGACTCATCGGTCCCAACGGTGCCGGTAAAACTACGACAATAAAAATCTTGATGAATATGGTCAGGCCCAATGCCGGTGAAGTGAAAATTTTCGGGTTGGACTTTAATAAAGATGAAAAAGCTATAAAAAACCGGATCGGATATGTCGGAGAAGACCAGTATTACTATGGGGATAAAACTGTTGCGTGGACGGGGAATTTTGTGTCCAGTTTTTTTGACCATTGGGAAAAAAATAAATTTCAAAAATTTATCACTGATTTTGCGATAAGCCGGACAAAAAAAATCTGCGAATTATCCAAAGGAATGAAAGTCAAATTTTCGCTTGCCTTAGCCCTGTCTCATAATCCAGATCTTATCCTTCTCGATGAACCGACAGCAGGCCTTGATCCCATTATCCGGAGAGAAGTGCTTGAAATCCTGAGAGGATTTGCAGTCGATGAGAATAAATCCGTTATTATCTCTTCTCATATCACAGACGATATTTCCCGTATTGCTGACTATGTGACATTTCTGATCGAAGGGAAGATAAAAATATCCGGAGCGAAAGATGAGCTCCTTTCCCATTGGAAACGGATCCACTATAAAGAGGGCGCTTTGGATAAAAGCATTATCGACACCTTAAAAAGCCGAAAAAAACATATGTTCGGACTGTCCGGTGTGACGGATTCTTATCTCGGGCTGAAGGACTCTTTAGCTCGGGGATTGGCTGAGGAGACTGTAAAATTGGAAAATGTGAATCTGGATGACATTTTGATTGCCTATTCGAAGGGAGAAGAAAATGTGGAAAATTTTTAGACAAAATATACGTTTTTCTTTAGTTTATCTGGCTGTAGCCTTAATGACAGTCGTAGCGCTGAAATTGCTCACCGGAAGTGTCCTTTCCAATGCCTTTGTTTTTTTGAGTGGGATTTTGTCCTATATGCTGGTTTTTGGACTTATCTATGTCAATGAACAGTATGAAGAAAAGCATCATGGATATATCTTTCTCAGTACTCTTCCCATCAATGTGCGTGAAATTGTTTTCGCAAAATTCCTGCGTGTTTTGTGCGCTGAACTCCTGCTTGCAGGGGTGACCATCACTTTGATTTCTCTCTCTCCTGCACTTCCGGAAAAGATGACCGTTGCGTACTCGTGGATTCTTTTCAATGCCCTTCTTGCCTTGGCATTGGGAGCTTTGGCCTTTATCGGCCTTTTCAGTACGTCCTATACGGCGTTTTTAAAGATATCCTTAGTGTTCCTGGTCTTTCTCCAGCTGATCCCCTTGATCATTATGAGTTCTGGAAAAATGCAAGAGTTTATAGACGGGACTATACAGTTTTTGTCCTCGATCAACTGGATGGTTTGGATTCCTGTCGGGCTCGTGTGTTATTTTGGATTGATGCTGGCTGCAGTAAAAGTCAGAACTCTCCACCGCTGTTAGGAAGTGCATCCCAAACTCATTGATTTTATTTAGAGTTCTGGGAAGATGATGGAGAAATCCGCACGGGGAGGACGAGCGGGCATGGTTCCTCCTTTGGAGGAGAGCGAGGACGGAAACCGAGCGAGTTTTCCTCGCTGGGGAAAACGAAGCGTGATTTCGTATCACTTCACGGAGAACTCGTTCTTTAAATCAATGAGTTTGAGATGCTCCTACTCGAAAGTGAGTTTGGAGGGGGGGGCGGTGGAAGGGTTCTGCAGGTAAAATCCGGTCCCGTTTGCGATGACCTCGGCATACCGAGGGACTTGGCTCATCCGGATGCCTCTCTCTGGTTCCTCTTCAGACCAGAGTTCTAGAATTTGGAGGATTGTCGAGCAGTGGCGTCCAACCCTCACATCGATAGGCCAGCCGTTTTCGTCCATGCGTTCAAATAAAAGGCCATGTTTTCCTGCTTTGACGATAAACTCATCTTTTCCCTCAAGGAGCAGAGCTCTGTTCGTCCGTCCCCGCGTGGCATCCAGCATGGGTTCGGGAGCTTCCAACAAGAGGGATATGGCATCTGTGTGATCTCCGATCTCCCTGTGGGACAGTCCCCTTAGAGCTTCCGGAGAATTTTCAACTCCTATAGAAAAATCCTCTGTTCCTGAAATCATCATCGAGGCCATGGCCGCTAAATCCTGTCCTTTCTGGTGAGCGACAATAGTGCTTATGACCGGATACTGGAGTTCCGCTTCGTGGATGTCAATAACAATATCGACACCTTCGTCCTTGATGAGCTGGGTCATGGCAAAACATGTCTTTTCCGTAAGAGTGCCATTGGCCCGGCCTGGCCATGTTCTATTCAAATTCCGGATATCCACATAGGCCAGTTCCTGTTTACTCGGGTAGTGAATATAGACTTCTGGATCCGGCCATTGGTCCAGAGGGTTGGACCATCGGTCACCCATTCGGAAAGTCTGCTCTCCCCAATTAGTGGGGATGGAGTAATCAGGAGGGTAAGCTCCTCCGAGCCGTGTGACGGTTGTCCCGCTTCGGTTGGCCGATAGGAGAACGATAGCAGTCCCTTTTTCGACAATGGCATTTTCGACGAATATCCATCCCATCAATCGGCCGGCCGGTTCTTCAGGATGGGAACCCCCCAGGATGAGGATAGTTCCTCCGGGCTCCGAACCTTCTAGAACATAGACATTGGCATCATTTATGGATCCTTTGATTTTGGGGAAATAGGCACTCAATTTTTTGACCTGAGTAACTCCTGGACCGAGCACAACCGGTTCCTTGAGGTGGCGGCTTTTGTAAAAGCTGATTCCTGCAAACACCATAAGAGCCATTCCCAACAAGGAGAAACAAACTTTCCGAATCTTTGAAGTTTTCATACAGTCCTCTATTTCAAACGCAAAAGCCGCAGGAGGAAAGGAATGAGAATAATGATATAGAGAATTTCATCCTGCCATTTTTTGCTTTTAATCAGGTTCCAGATGATCAACACGGCAATAAAAGCGGTTAAAACATAATAGAGAAGTGTGACAATCATACTGTCTGCCTTTTTTATAGTAACGTTAAAAAACTCAATGATTTGCTTCTCATTCCTGACATACCCTGTGGCTATCAAA
>CAZLLG010000389.1:0-3023 GCA_964560275.1 uncultured Eubacteriales bacterium
CGTATTTGAAGTTGTATTTCTGGTATTTTTTGATGGATAATCCGAAAGATTCGAAAGGATCTCCTCCAAAGTTATAAACATTCAGATTGAGCTGATCGAATAATTTCTGGAACTCTTCATTTGGGGTGTAGCTCAGATTAAAGTTGAAGAGCCTTAATCCATCGTTGAGATTGATATCGTCCTGGTATTTGGTGAATGCTCCGTCTGTGTTCACAAAGCGGTAGCCGACCAAAAAGTTTCCATCGAAGTTTTTATCCTCAGCATGGAGAGAAAACGTCAGGGAAAACATCAAGGCAAACAATATAACAGGTAATATGATTTTTTTCGTTCGCATCTTATCCCTCCTATTTAATAAATATTTTGCTCAGATTGGAGCCGTGAATTGTAGAGTGGCAGGCGGTGCAGTTTGTAGAGGTGGAGTCAAAACGGCTGTGCCATGATACTGCCGTTACATGACAGCTGAAGCACAGGTCTGAAATGCTCTGTTGTGTCAGCATATGGCGGTTGGGGGAACCATGGACATCGTGACAGGCTGTGCAGCCTTCGATTCTTGAGGCTCCATGTTCAAAAAGATAAGGGCCTCCTTTATCTGTGTGGCATTTCAAGCAGGATTCATGTTTGAATCCTCCCAGTCTCTCTCTGGCCGCCGGTTCATGGGGGTCGTGACAGGTGGCACAGCTCATGATTCCTTCCTGGAGACGGTGGCGTTCATTCATTTGGAATTGGGCGAATACACCCTCGTGACAGGATAGGCAGCTTTTGGTCGAGCTCGTTCTCAGCAGATTAGGCTTTGTTTTTTCTGCATGAACACCATGACAGGTGGTGCAATCAAGAGCAGCTTTTCCATGGGGACTCGAGAAATATCTCGCATTTGATTTCTTATGACAGTTTAAACATTTTTCTGTTTTTTGAGTGGGGAAATCCGATGCCTTGAAGGCGAAAATGTTGGGTCCGCCCCCTTCTTCCAGATGTTTTTCGGCATCGCCGTGACAGCTTGTGCAGTCTTTGGATACGGAATGAGGTTTTGTCATGAAAGCCTTCGCCAGGTCCTCGTGACAGTCAGCGCATGTTTCAACATCATCTGATGATGATGTTTGTTGAGCGATCGGTTTCGCAGCGATCAGAAAAGAGCATAAAAACACTGCTAGACAGATGAATCCGAGAGCGCTGATGATGGGTGACTTTAAAATCTTATTTGCTTTTGTAGGCAACGCAAACCTCCTATTCTTGGATTTTTGAGTCCAAGGCCTCTCTGGCAATGGACCTGATTTTTTCCGATTTGAACGGTTTTTCAAGGATGGAAAAAACGTTCAAATGTCCCAGTTGGGCTTCTATCTGATGCCTGTTTAAGGCGGAAAGAATGATAATTATTGCTTCCGGCTGGATCTTCTGGATTCGCTTAAGCATCTCGATTCCGTTTTCATCGGCTATTTCTAAATCGGCGAAAACAAGATTAAAGGAAGAACCTTCTGCTAGTGTTTCTGCCTCTCCGGAAGATGCTGCTTCATCCACTGAATAACCCTCTCCTAAGAAAATTTCTTTGAGGGACCAGCGGATCAATTTGTCATCATCGACAACTAAAATTTTTCTCACCACGTACAATTCCTCTATTCCTTGTATTTTTATAGCAAGGTTTGTGCCAAAATTTGGGAATTTTGGTTAGAGTATCTAACTAGCTGATATAAATCAATTTAGTGGGGTAATAAAAGAAAAACGGAGATTTCATCTGGAAATGCCAGTGGGGCATTTGCCCCACCCGTGGGGTAAATAACCCATGAATCTTATAAAGACAATAGGATTAACCCAGCCTAGCCCATCGACTTGTGAAGAATCCGGATCAATTGATGTTAAGTTTTTTTATTTTGTATCTCAGCGTATCACGCGAGATCTTCAAAATCTGGGCAGCTCTGGTTTTGTTCCCCTTTGCTTTTTTCAGGGCATTATTTATCATCTTTTGTTCCATCTCTTCCAGAGATAAATCCTGGGTCGGAGTATTGTTTGTCCTGGCGGAGATGAGGTGGGAGGCATTGTTTACAGGGAAAGGGAGATATTTTGCAGAAATGAGTGAATTCTCTTCAAAAATCAAGGCTCTCTCGATAACATTTTTTAATTCCCTGACATTTCCCGGCCAATCGTATTCCAAAAATATCCTTTTCGAGTCTTCATGCAGGCCTTTTATATTTTTTCTGAATTTTAGATTATAGTGGGAGATGAAATGCAGTGCCAGGGGGATAATGTCCTCTTTGCGTTCTCTTAAGGGAGGGATATAAATAGGGCAGACATTCAGCCTGTAAAGCAGATCCTTCCTGAATTTGTTCTCATTGACTGCTTCTTCAAGATTTTGATTTGTGGCTGCTATGACTCTGATGTCCACCTCGATATCTTTCAATCCGCCCACACGCTTGAATGTTTGGGTTTCTAGAAATCTCAGCAGCTTTGCCTGTAGATATATATTCAGGGTGCTGATCTCATCTAAAAAGAGAGTTCCCTTGTTGGCGAGTTGAGCCAGGCCTTTTTTTTGCTGTTTAGCATCGGTGAAAGCCCCTTTTTCGTATCCGAATAGCTCACTTTCCAGGAGATTTTCTGGAATGGCCGAACAGTTTATTGCAATATAGGGAGCGTTTTTGCGGCGGCTGAGATAATGGGTGGCCTGTGCCAGCAGGTCTTTGCCAGTTCCGCTATCCCCTTGTAATAAGACGATGGATGTTTCGCTCTGGGCAATCGTTTTGGTCATGGCTAAGACTTGCGTCATCATCTTTGAAGCGGCAATGATCTGGCTGATATCGAACTGCTTTTTTTCTTTTTCGGTATAGAACGCGATTTTTTCTTTTAAAGAAGCGGTTTCCAGAGCATTCTTTATGGTATTTTGGAGTTTTGTATAATCTATTGGTTTGGTGATAAAGTCATAGGCGCCTCTGCGCATAGCTGTTACGACATCATCGATAACGCCATAGGCCGTGATCATGACCACTGGCAGGTCTGGCCGGTTTTTTTTGAGCTCTTGTAATAGATCAGTGCCTTTC
>CAZLLG010000390.1:0-3021 GCA_964560275.1 uncultured Eubacteriales bacterium
TTCTAACATTTCTGCCTTACTAAATGTGTCACTAATGTTTCTGACCCTGCACATAACCATTACATCCTCCTGCATTCTCACACATAATAACAATTTTTGACAGCATGAACTTCATGTGATAAATATTGATACAAATAGATTTCACTCATGGGGAATAAAATTGGAAAAAATCATTAATTTTCGACTCAATGGGAAGGCTGTTCGCCTGACCACATCCTCAGATCGTATGCTTCTCTGGATTTTAAGGTCAGATCTTTCCACTACAGGCACAAAATACAGCTGTGGAGAGGGCTTTTGCGGAGCATGTACGGTTCTTGTTAATGATGAACCCGTTCTTTCCTGCCAATACCCAATCCAAAAAGTTGAAGGCAAGGACGTTCTCACCATAGAGGGACTTCAGAACAATGGGAAGCTGCATCCAATACAAGAAGCCTTTTTAAAACATAATGCCCTCCAATGCGGTTTCTGCACTCCTGGGATGATCCTTGGAGTTTATAGTCTTTTGAAAAAAAATCCTCGACCATCCTCCAAAGAAATCAAATCATCCTTGGAAGGGAACCTCTGCAGATGCGGATCTTATCAACGTATAATCCAGGCCATTCATTCGGCTTCACAAGTCATGATAGGACAGACACCATGAAAAACGAAAATATTGAACTCTATGAGTCTGAAGAAAAAATTGAACCCACTCAACTTGATCGAAGGGATTTTCTCAAACTTTCAGGGGGGGGACTCTTTGTTCTCTTTTCCCTAAAGGACCTTTTTTCGCTGCAGCAGAGAAGACGTCGCGGATACCCGGAAGATTTTAATGCCTATCTCAAAATTGGAGAAGACGGCCGTGTGGACTGTTTCTGTCCCAAAATTGAGATGGGGCAGGGTGTTTACACGTCTCTTGCACAAATGCTTGCGGAAGAATTGGATGTTTCTCTTCATTCCGTCGATATGATTGTTGGAGACACCGACTTCTGCCCCTACGACAGCGGCACTTTTGGATCGAGAAGCACAAAATATTTTGGCCCACCAATGCGTCAAGCCGCAGCTGAAGCTAGGGGTGTTCTCCTGCAGATGGCAGCGGAACATCTTCATAGACCGCTGAGTAATTTAAAGGTGATTGACGGAGTGATTTCCGATAAAACAAATCCCGCAAAAAAGATCTCCTATGGAGAGCTCACCAAAGGAAAAAAAATAGAACGGTATCTCAGCACTAAACCCCCTATCAAACACTATACAAAACACACGATCTCAGGGAAATCCACTGACAGAATGGATGGAAAAGAAAAAGTTACTGGGGAGGCAAAATTTGCCATCGATATTCGTCTTCCTGGAATGTTGTTTGCACGTATTCTGCGACCACCGGCACATGGAGCGACACTGAAAAACGTGGACGCGACAGAAGCAAATAAAATTCCCGGAATCCAGATTATTCAGGACAATGGTTTGGTGGCCGTACTCCATAAACACCGGGATATCGCAGACAGTGCACTAAAAAAGATCAAAGCCGAATATGAAATACCAGAATTTAATGTCGATAACACAAACATTTTTGAACACTTAAAAAATTCCGCCTCAGAAGGAAATGTCGATTCAGAATCCGGAGATGTGAATGAAGGTAAAAAACTGGCTACAAAAAATATAGAAAAATCATATTTTAATCACTATGTCGCTCATGCTCCATCCGAAAATCATACAGCTGCAGCCGTCATCGAGGGAGATAAGGCCACTGTTTGGGCATCCACTCAGGCTCCTTTTCGAGCTCAGGGAGATGCCGCTCGAGCCATTGGATTTCCAACAGAAAAAGTACGGGTCATCACTCCATACGTAGTATGCGGCTTTGGTGGGAAAAACAGCGGCCGCCAGGTCGGAGAAGCCGCCAGGTTGGCCCAATTAACAGGAAAACCCGTTCAGGTGGCCTGGAGCCGAAAGGAAGAATTCTTTTATGACACTTTCCGCCCAGCAGCCGTCATTGATATCCAATCAGGACTCAACGATACTAACGAAATAGTGTACTGGGAATATCACAACTACTATGCAGGCAATCGCAGCTCTCAGCCGTTTTACGATATCCCCCATTATAAAATCACGTCCTACGGAGGATGGGGAGGAGGCGGCAACAGCCCCCATCCGTTTGGGACCGGAGCATGGCGGGGGCCAGGAAGCAACACCAACGTTTTTGCTATGGAGTCCCACATAGACATCATGGCCTCTGAATGCGGTATGGATCCTCTGTCATTCCGAATGAAGAATCTGAAGGATAAACGGATGTTAAGAGTTCTGACAGCTGCTGCAGAAAAGTTCGGGGAATCCTTCTCTAAAGCTCCAAGTGGCAAAGGGTATGGCATAGCCTGTACCGATTATTTGGGGACATATGTGGCAACAATGGCCCAGGTCCAGGTCAATGAAGGCACCGGCGAAATTCGTGTGGAACGTATAGTCTGTGCTCAAGATACAGGAGAGGTTATCAATCCCCTAGGAGTGAGGATGCAGATCGAAGGCTGCCTGATCATGGGCCTTGGATACTGCCTCACAGAAGAGATCAATTTCCATGGAGGCCAAGTTAAAGATGAAAACTTTGACACTTATGAGATCCCCCGTTTTTCCTGGCAGCCTAAAATTGAAACTGTTCTTGTGGATAATCCGGAGATGCCTCCTCAAGGATGTGGAGAACCAGCCATCACAACGATGGGAGCAGTGATCGCAAACGCCGTTTTTGATGCTGCAGGTATACGGATGCAATTGCTCCCCATGACACCTTCAAGAATAAAAAATGCCTTAAATAATCAAATCCTTGTTTAGGAGATATAATTTCTTTTTTTATTATTGTTTTGATTTCCTTGACTATACTTCATCTTTTTCCAATAATGCCATAGACCGATCGAAGACGGTCAAAAAGGTTAGACGTTCAGATGCGAAAATGGCTGTATTTACTTTTAGGTTTGGTATTGTTTGTCTTCATTTCGAAAATGAACCGAAAAAGGGCCGTGCGGTCCCCATTTTTTAGGCGCTTAAACGAAACACTCTCCA
>CAZLLG010000391.1:0-3015 GCA_964560275.1 uncultured Eubacteriales bacterium
CGGCCAGATTGTACAGCCTTAAATAAAAAGGTGCGGCTCCTTTTTCTCTTGTTTAATTGAGGAAAACTGTTTTTCAAGATCCTTAAGGATTTTTTTAATTTCGTCCCCGATTTTTTTGCCTTTTTGAGTGCCTTTGATATTTATGGTGATGAGTTCGGCCTCTTCGTCGAAAATCGGTTCAACTGTGGACCCTTTGGGAAGATCTTTTTTTAATTTTTCAATGATCTCGTCATATTTGGCTTTGCTTTCGCTGTCAAAATGGGCTTTCATACTTATTTGAAATTCCCCTTCATCAGTCGTGATGAAGGTGACTTTTTTGCCGTCCAAAATGTCAATATTTACGTCCTTTGCTGATACCCATTTAATGTCGTCAGCTTCATCGATATGCACAGCCAAAGCTACATCTGCGTCCTTTAGTTTTTCAATCTTTACAGTTTTATCAAGATGAAGGTCTTTAACATCGACGTCAATGGTCTCTGCCTCATCGAGATGAAGATCTTCGATATCGGCATGAACGCTGAGCGCGATATCTGCAATTTCGGTTTTTTTCTCTTTGATCTCCTCACTTAGCTTCTTGAGCATGTCTTCCACTTCCTCTAGAGCATCCTCTTTTGCTTCTTTACCCATCTCGGTCTTATTTTTCTCTCTAATTTCTTTCAATTTTTCCAGGATTTTGGCCAGCTTTTCCTTGAGTTCTTTTTGGTCCAGGCCTGCATTCCTGATTGTAAAGGCTTTTGTGTAGGGAGCTGCATGCAATTCAACGTAAGGCTTGGCCGTGACATATTTGACTTCACCTTTTTTTGGAACAAAATGGATATCGAATCTTTTATTTTTGATTGCAGTTTTTGGGGAGATATGGATATCTACAGCCCCTTTTGGCGTTTTATGTTTTTCTATGTGGATATAGGGTGAGGCTTTGACAACATAAGTACTCTTGTCGTCTTTGTCTGTTTTTATTCGATAAACCACGCTGTATTTTTTATCATGCTTTTCTGAAGTGCTGATTTGGAAGCTTAACTTTTCTCCTTTATCTGATTGAAGTGACCAGTTTCCTTCCTCATCTTTTTGAAGAATCAAATTCTTATCTTTAAGGCGCAAAGTGAACTTATTTTCATCGGAGTCTTTGTCGATATCAAACAACATATCTGTATCAATTCCTGAGATACTGATCGTTCCCTCTTCATCTTCTAAGATCGTAAATGTGAATTTTTCCCCATCCTCGGATATCCAGGTGATAGATTTCTTGACTTTGTGTTTGGATTCTTGCTCATCCGTCTTTTTTATCGTTTTTTCGACCTGCTTTTCCTGGATTGAGACTTCCTGTGTAGTCTCCTGAGCGTCGGCGAGTACAGCACTTTCTGGCGGAAGGATCGTTTCTGTGAAGGCTTCAGATTGAGAAGGGCGGGCCAGCCCTATAAATGCGATGGCCGAAATAATTAGCGACGAAAGCAATATTTTTGTTTTCATGTTGACCTCCTTTGGTTTTAATTGTTGTTTGAGAATGGCAGTCAATCTTTCATTCAATTGAGATTTCCCCACAGCTCCCAGAGCAGCGGTCGGCGGATTCCATTGGAACTGTCCGGCCTTTTTAATCGATAAGAGATTGACAGCATATGTTGATGGCTTAACGCCGGTTCTGAGGACAAGTTCATCACAGGCTTTTTCCTGTTCTTTTTTCATCATCCTGAAAGCGAACCAGCAGAGAGGATTAAACCAGTAGAGAGCGATGCTGCAGCGGGCGAGGATTTTAATGAGGAAATCACCTCTTTTTATATGAGAAAGCTCATGAAAGAGGGCAGAGGAGCACTGGTCTTGAGTCCAGTTTCTGGATTCAGCTGGAAGGATCACGACAGGCTTTAAAACTCCCCAGGTTAGAGGGATAGAGACATTTTTATGACTGAAGAGGTTTATTTTTCTCTTGATGGAGATAGCTTTTAGGAAGCGATTGAGAAGCTGCCGCCAAGGTGAATCCGATATTTCCTTACCCTGTCTGGTGAGCTTATGCGCACCGTAAATTCCTAATAAGATTCTGGACAAGAGGACAAGCAGTCCAGCCGACCAGATAAAAATAAGTACAGAGCCTAAAATTCCTTTTGAAATGGAATATTTTGAAAGAAAAAAATTGGACTGGCTGTTGTTTTCCAGTTTTTGTGCAGTTAGCTGTGGATCTGACAGTGTGGGGCTGATGGAGTTTAACGGAATTGTTGTTTTTCTGAATTGATCCCATCGCAAAGAAACCTGAGAGGAACTTTCACTGGTTTGCCAGGACGGGAGCAGTCCTGTCTCCCATCCCTGTGTGAGTGTGGATAGGAAGGGAAGAAGCAGCAAACATAAAAGAGACACAGAGAGGAGAAAATGCCTGATGGACGCTGATTTTTTTCTGAACAAAAAAACCAGCAAAAAAGTAAATGTGAGGATAATAGTGCTCTTGATAAAAAATTCGCAAATGAAGTCGAATCCTTTGATCCCTGCGAGAATTTCTGTCATTATCTTCCTTCTTTCTGTGTTTTTTGGATCAATTTTGTGAGTCGCTTGTATTCTTCCTCAGATAAATCCTCTTCCGATATGTTGAGCAGAGCGGCGACGACGTCTTCTGTAGAATTATCGAAAAAAGTTTTGAGCACATGTTTGAGTGCATTTTGGCTTGCCTCTTCACGAGGGAGAGTGGGGGAATAGATATAGCGCGGGCCTTGCTGGGTGTGTTTCAGGTGTCCCTTCTCTTCCAGCACTCTGAGCAGCGCCCTGACAGACGAGTAGCTTGGAGGATCCGGGATCAGTTCGAGAACCTGGGCGACTGTTGCAGCATTCATTTCATAGATGATGTCCATGATCTGTCTTTCTCTGCGGCTTAGGTTTTTTAGAATTTTCATCTTTCTCTCCTGCTCTTGTCCAGTTAAAAAAACATGCTAATATTTTAGCATGCTAAAAATATAGCACCATTTTGACTCTTTGTCAACATATTGTGCTATTTTTTTAGCAATTTCTTTTCTACTGACTAAAACTCCCCTTAAAAAA
>CAZLLG010000392.1:0-2975 GCA_964560275.1 uncultured Eubacteriales bacterium
GAAAGAGGTAATAAGATCATCCGAAATTCTCTCATTCAAACACCATTCATGTTGGAGGAACTCCAAACACTAAGTGAAACGATAAAGGTTAATCCGCATCAAATACACAGATTATTCGATCCCATTGAACCAAACGAAGAGGAATCTAACCCAAAAGGACAAAGTTTGCGACTTCTCAAGAAAATCGAAAAAATTGAAAAGATTTATTCCTCTCTTAAAGGCACATCTCTAACAAAAAAGAATGTCCTGGCACGATGTCGAAAATTCATTCAGTTGCGAAAACATATCCAAGATCTTGGCATCCACGATAAAGAAATGGAGAGAATCACCTCAGAAATTCAAAACAAGCTCGTGACATTCGGTCAGAGGACAAAATCTTCGCAGCGTAAAAAAATGACCGAAAACATCCTCGTTTCGATCAACAACGGCAAGATGATGAGGGATCTAGCCAAGAAACAAATGGTCTCGGCCAATCTGAGACTCGTTTTTTCTATTGCAAAAAAATTCCATTCGCAAGGTCTTCATCTCCTCGACCTTATTCAGGAAGGGAATATTGGATTGATGAGAGCCGTCGAAAAATTTGAATACAGAAGAGGATACAAATTTTCAACATACGCCTACTGGTGGATCAAGCAAGCCATAACGAGAGCGATAGCCGACCAGTCCAGGACAATTAGAATTCCTGTTCATCTCAACGAAACTCTCACCAAAATCACTCGTGTCTCCCTCTCTCTCGTTCAAAAGGAAGGAAGAGAACCGACTTATGAGGAACTCGCCAAACGGACGAACATACCTCTCAATAAAATTCGAGATACACTCAAACTTACCCAGGAACCTGTTTCGATTCAGACACCTGTAGGCACAGCCGGCGAGGCCGAACTCGGAGATTTTATTGAAGAGAGAGACCTCGTCTCACCTCCGGATGCAGTCATGTACATCAATCTCAAGGAGCACATTGAAAAAGCTCTAGAAGATCTTTCAGAGCGTGAGAACAAAATTCTGAGAATGAGATTCGGATTGAACAGCGAACGAGAGCACACCCTTGATGAAATTGGGCGTTTGTTTAATGTGACACGAGAGCGAATCCGACAGATCGAGATGAAAGCCCTAAAAAAACTTCGCATGTCTCCATCAGGGAATATTCTTCAATCTTACGTGTAGATTCTACTTCATCTTAAACCATTTTCGGCATAAATATTCTTTTTCAGGAGAGCTTCTAGTGCTTGTTTGGTACTGAGGGTAATCGGTTTTCCTGAGATTAAAACAGGAGCCTAGTTCATCCCCAGAGATTTTTATCAGATGCCCCTCTTGTATAAAAGTCTCTAAATCCTCTCGGATATCGAGTCCGGTCATTTGTTTCACCCTCTCAAAAAGCAGTTCATTTGAAATAACTTGGGAAGAGTGTTGAGCAGACCTGAAGAGAGAACGCATAATATCATCCAAAGACAATAAGCCGTCGGTCTTTTTCTTTATAAGAGTGTTCCATCGGTGCGCGATAACATCACCTCTCTGATAGGGCAGCCGGCCGAGGTCGTCATTCGACCAGTATCCTTCTAAAATCTTTTGATTGGAAGCTTCCCTGACCGGGGACAGATAGTAGCGGCTTATTTTATCGTTATAATCAGAGACATATTCTTCTAGAGTGATCAAGCCTGCACGCAGCAAAAGCAGCCGGGCATAATAATCTGTAAATCCTTCACTGAACCAGTAGAGAAGCTGTTCGGGACTTTGGCGGACACCTAGCTTTCCCGTATTCCAGGTATGAAAAAGTTCGTGAGAAAATAAATATTTAAAATCAAAATTCATAGAAGCATCAGAATAGAAGAACACATCAAACGACTGAAAAAGACTTGTGCCTCCGGAATTTTTATGGCCACGACCAAATGGTGTTAGAACGATCAAAAAATAGGGAAATTCATATTCCTCCCAAAAATTTCTTTCCTCGTTGATTAATTTTTCCACAAACGAAAAAAAAGCTTCATCTGAAAATTGCCAATCCCCTCCCCTCAAAGCAATATTAACGGGGTATTTCTGTACAAGAATTTTTTTGATCCGGTAGTCCCCTCCAAAATAGATAGACCTCCGGACATTCTCTAAAAAGGCCGAAAAATTTTGCTGACGTTTCTGGCAGCCAAAACTGTTTCCAATGGACCACTCTGTTGGAAAATTTTTCCATAAAATCTTAAAACGAGTCAAGCTAGAACGGAATCTTTCCGGAAAAACAAAAAAAACCATCCCATAAAAATGAAAGTACTCTTTGTCAAGTATGGGCCAGTATTTTTGGGCTCTTTGACCTTCGATGGGGCCTTCCCACTGCTGTTTGACGCAGTAATGAATCCTGATCCATTTATTGGGTTCATGGATAATCCGTCGTGTATGGGATTTACTGGTTTTTTCGAGTTGAATATTCGAATCCGGGCTGGAAAGGCCTGTGATACTCTCATAGAGCTTTTTCTGACCCGCCCATTCATCGGGAAGAATGATCTGAGTTCGGCCCGAAGAATTTCCCAAAAACACCATTTCAACATGCAGAATCATGCTGTTTTTTAAAAATTCAGGTTCAAAAGTATAGGATAGCTGGCGTGTATCAGCAGAGAAGGAGGTCCCAAATAAATATCCCCAACCCAAAACAGCAATTAAAACAAATCCTGAAAATCGTTTCATATCTATATTCAAAACAATTCTATCATTTGTGCCTCAACGAACCAAGAAAGGTTCTGGAGTGAAAAGATGCAACCACATTGAAAGAAGAATACCTGGAATATAGAAACCGAACAGGCCGTTTTTTGCCAAAAATCGGACAGCCAGGAAAAATAATCTATGGCAGTGCGCTCATGTAACCCGAGAGCAGGAGGATGATGAGGCTGAGAATAAAATTGAACATGCCCAGGCTCATTTGCTTTTTTTGAAGTTTACCCAGTTCCGGGGAAGGGCCTTTTGCCGCAAGCTCGGCAATTTTCGGTACAACACTTTCA
>CAZLLG010000393.1:0-2974 GCA_964560275.1 uncultured Eubacteriales bacterium
GTACAAGAGTGAGGAGCGGTTCAAGACTTTGATCGATGAGCTTTTTGCTTATAAAAATCATTTGGCCTTAGTTGAGGGAGATTACCATGCCATCAGAATCCTCTCAAAAGAAACCAGGTACACTCTGGAAATTCTGCAAAAGTGTTATCCAGAAAAAAGTTCATTACAAAATGTAAACGATTCCTTGAGAGGCATGCACCAGGCTTTAGGGAAATGGCATGACTACGACATCGGACTGAAGTTTCTCAATAATTTCAAAAAAGATTTTGGGGAATTGTCCTATTTTGACAAGAATTCCTATGTCAAATATGAAGAAAATCTCCAGGATGAAAAGAAAATCAAGCTCGAAGAATTCGCAAACAAATGGAGTGTTTTTTTGGATTTGACTCAGGAGGATAAATGCTAGAAAAGTTTGATTTGTCGAAGAAAATCTCAAAACAAAAATATAAAAACCTCCATTCCGAACTCGAACAAAAATTGGGTGAACTTCAAAGAGAAGCCAGGGATTTAAAGATTCCCATAATCGTTCTATTTGAGGGATGGGATGCTGCCGGAAAGGGAACCCTCATTAACAGACTCACACTCTCCTTAGATCCAAGGGGATTTAAAGTTTTTCCCATTCACTCTCCCAATGAAGAAGAACGGTTGAGGCCATTTTTATGGCGATTTTGGACAAAGATTCCCGAACGAGGACGAATCGCCATTTTTGATAAAAGCTGGTGCGGTCGCGTCCTGGAAGAGAGAATCGATAAAACGGTAAAAAAGAGCACCTGGTTAAAAGCGTTTGATGAAATTCTATCTTTTGAAAGACAGCTCATCAACGACGGCTATTTAATCATTAAATTTTTTCTCCATATCGATAAAAAAGAGCAAAAAAAGAGATTTAAAAGCCTCATGAGCAATCCATCGACAAAATGGACGGTCACCAAGGAAGATTGGAAACACCACAATCAATACGACGATTATATCGAAGCGTATGAACAGATGCTGGCCAAAACTCATTCAGTTTCGGCTCCATGGACCATTGTAGAATCGCACGATCGACGTTATTCCACAATAAAGGTGTTCAAGACATCTATCGATATGATCGAACACAAGATCGCAGAAATGAAACAGGTAAAAAGAACCAGCCGTGTGAAAAAAGAATCCACGATTCAACTGCAGGAACTATCGAATTCCATCCTGGATAGGTGTGATCTCTCGGTATCATTGAGCCGGGAGGAGTATGAACATGCTCTGAAGAGACATCAGGAAAGGATTCGGGAAATTGAACATGAAATTTATGCCAAGAGACTCCCTGTGATTATGGCCTTTGAAGGGTGGGACGCAGCCGGTAAAGGGGGAAACATCAAAAGGCTTGTCCAGCGAATGGATCCAAGAGGATATGAAGTGGTGACAACAGCGGCTCCGAATGAAATCGAACTGATGCACCACTATTTGTGGAGATTCTGGAAAAATATTCCCAAAGCCGGGCATGTGGTTATTTTTGACAGATCATGGTATGGACGGGTTCTTGTGGAAAGGATCGAAGGATTCTGCACAGAAGAAGAGTGGAGAAGGGCGTATTCTGAAATCAATGAAATGGAAGAACAGTGGGCAAATTTTGGAACCGCCATCATGAAATTTTGGGTACATGTGAGCAAAGATGAACAGTTAAAACGGTTCGAGTTGAGACAAAAGACCAAACATAAGCAGTGGAAGATCACAGACGAAGACTGGCGGAATAGGGAGAAGTGGGATCTCTACAAAGCCGCTACCGATGAGATGCTCTACAGAACAAGCACAAGTTATGCACCATGGACTATCATCGAATCCAACTCCAAATTATTTGCCCGGATAAAAACGTTGAAAACCGTGATCAATACACTAGAAAAGCACCTCTAAACCTTAGCAGGAATTCTTACATGGACACCTCTCTTTTTTAGGACTGAGGGAAGATTGTGCAGAATTTTTCTGAGCCCTTCTAAATCAACGAGCTGTTCTGCCTCCGCAATACTGACCCATTTTCTCTGCCGAAAAAACGACTCCGGCCAATTCTCATGTTCAAAAGTCACTTCGAAGAGGAAGACTTTTACAGACACATCTCCGCCCCATTTTTGGAATTGGTACTCGCCAATCTGATGAGGATCAATAATCCCTTCAATCCCGGCCTCTTCTCTTGCCTCATTTTCCGCTGACTCCTGAGGTGAAAAACCATAGTCGATGATCCCTTTAGGAATGATCCAGCGCTTGCGGTGCCGTGATGTGATGAGCAGAATTTTCAATTCATCTTTTTCTAGGCGGTAGGGCACCACTCCGGATTGTCTGTAAATCCAGTCTTTTTCGTTCATCTCCTGAGAACAAATTATGAACGCAAAGGGAATAAAAAACAATATATTGAATATTTCAGCTTGAGTATGATAAAAATTATAGATAACGTTTATTAACTCTAAAAAGAAGGGCAGTATGAAAAAAACGACTATTTTAATCCTTTCCCTTTTTGTCCTTTGTTTCTCCTTCCTATCAGGGGCTGAAGATGTGGAAAAGAACAAACCTAGTGTTTCTCAGGACCAGAAGACCAAAAAAATTGCCGCAGGCCCTCATTACTGGAGAGACGGCTTTGCCAGACTTTTCCTTGGAAAGGACTACCGGAAACTTTGGACATTGCCTATAGAGACAGAATATCTCGATCTTAAAAATGAAGCGGGAGGTCTTATCCCTGTCATGACCGTTGGCGGACAGCAGACAATGGGACTGGCACTTAAGGGAGCTGACGGGCGTTCCTATACTTTTAGGGGGATCGATAAGGATCCATCAGCTGTCCTCCCTCCTCTGCTGGTAGGCACTATCGCCGATAGGATGGTGCAGGATCAAATGTCCTCGGCTCAACCTGCCGGTCCCATGGTCGCAGAAACGCTTATGAGAGCCGCAGGAATTCTCATGTAAAAGTCAAGGACTTTTCCCACTTGTTCGGTAAGGACATTTCCCATCGCTT
>CAZLLG010000394.1:0-2955 GCA_964560275.1 uncultured Eubacteriales bacterium
ATCAGATCTAATAAAGGTTTTTATAAAAAATTCATTTTATTCCTTAGTCTTTCTCTTCTATATCTTTAAACCAAAAAAAATAAAAAAAGACTTGACTATATCAATTTATCTTGATATACATATATACATGACTGCCGTAAGCTTATTTAAAGCCCTCTCTGATGAAACCAGAATGAGACTGTTGAATCTGTCTATTCACTTTGAGCTCAATGTCAATGAAATTGTCAGTATTTTGGAAATGGGACAATCACGGATCTCCAGACATCTAAAAATTCTTACGGACTGCGGACTGTTGACGTTTCGCAGGGATGGTCTCTGGATATTCTACTCAGCGGCCAGCAATGGAGAAGAATTTAAGTTTATTCAATCGATTAAATATCTGCTGAATTCAAATACTCAATTTCAAAAAGATCTTGATGCTGCCGATAAATGTATTGTGGAACGATCGAAAAAGACGACCCGTTTCTTCGATTCAATTTCAAAAAACTGGGAGCTTCTTAAACAGGACATCATCGGTGACTTGGATTTGAATGGAAAGATCCTTAAATCCATCCCCCAGTCAAAAACAATTGTGGATCTCGGCTGCGGAACAGGAGATATTCTCCCTCTCCTTAAGACAAAATCTTTAAACGTTATTGGGGTCGAAAAATCCGTCAAGATGCTTGAAGTTGCACGAAAACACTATGATCTAGAGAGAGACAATATCGATCTTCGCATCGGTGAATTGGAACACCTCCCCCTTCGCGATGGAGAGGCAGATATCGCTCTGATGAATCTTGTTCTTCATCACCTCTCCGAACCAAAAAAAGCGTTTAATGAAGTCCACAGGATATTAAAGCCGGGGGGGTCTTTTATCATTATCGATCTGCTCCTCCACCAGGATGAATCCATGCGAAAAAAATATGGTGATCTTTGGTTAGGTTTTTCCATAGAGAATCTAAACAAATGGTTAAAAGAGAGTGACTTTCTTACTCTTAAAGTAGATCACTTCGATCTTAAAAAAGGATTAAAAGGATTTTTATATACATCCAAAAAAATTAAAAGTTAAAGGAGTTTGATATGAATACACTCAAATTGGATCCATCCCTTGAGTATAAAATCAAGGACATATCTTTGGCCGATTGGGGACTTGCGGAAATGAAACTGTCAGAAAATGAGATGCCTGGCCTTATGGCAGTCAGAGAAAAATACGGACCTCAAAAACCTCTAAAAGATTTAAAAATAACAGGCAGCCTTCACATGACCATCCAGACGGCCATGTTGATCGAAACGCTTGCCGATTTGGGTGCAGACATTCGCTGGTCGTCCTGCAACATATTTTCTACGCAGGATCATGCGGCCGCCGCTGTTGCCAAAATTGGCAGGGCTGCTGTTTTTGCGTGGAAAGGCGAAACTCTTGAAGAGTACTGGTGGTGTTTAGAACAGGCTCTTGTCTGGCCTGATGGGTCCGGACCCGACCTGATCGTCGATGACGGTGGGGATGCCACATTGATGGTTCACGAAGGTGTAAGGGTGGAAAACGATCCTTCCCTACTCGAGAAAGACTATGAAAATAAAGAATTCCAGATCTTGATGGATCGCTTAAAAGACAGCATGGATCAAGATTCTTTGTATTGGACAAAAATCGCGGCCAAAATAAAGGGTGTTTCGGAAGAAACCACAACGGGCGTTCACCGGCTCTATCAACTGGCTGAAGAAAATAAACTTTTGTTTCCGGCTATCAATGTCAACGATTCCGTAACAAAATCAAAATTTGACAATCTGTATGGCTGCCGTGAATCTCTCGTGGATGGAATCAAAAGAGCCACAGACATCATGCTTGCCGGGAAAAAAGTTGTAATTCTCGGTTATGGTGATGTTGGAAAGGGGTGCGTCCAATCCATGAAGGGATTCGGAGCTCGCCAGTATGTCACAGAGATCGATCCCATATGTGCACTTCAAGCTGCAATGGAGGGATACTCTGTTGTCAAACTTGAAGATATCGTTGAGGATGCAGACATCTTTATAACGGCTACAGGAAACTATAATGTCATTACCGGTGCTCACATGGAAAAAATGAAAGATGGTGCCATCTTGTGCAATATCGGTCATTTTGACAATGAAATTGAAATGAGCTACTTGGAAAACAATTCAAAATGTGTCAAAACCACGATTAAACCTCAGGTCGATAAATGGAAAGTGGAGTCAGGAAATTCAATCATTGTATTGGCTGAAGGTCGTCTCGTGAACTTAGGATGCGCAACCGGACATCCAAGCTTTGTGATGAGCAATAGCTTCACCAATCAGTGTCTGGCCCAAATAGAACTTGCCGCCAAGGAGCATGAAAAGAGAGTCTACACGCTGCCTAAAATACTAGACGAGGAAGTCGCCCGATTGCATCTTGGAAAACTCAATTCAAAGCTGACGGTCATGTCAAAAGAACAATCGGATTATCTTGGATATCCAGTTGAAGGCCCTTACAAACCGGATCACTACAGATATTGATCTCTATTTAGATTACGCAGATCTCTAATAGGAGTGATGCGTACACCTTTTGAATTATCCATCCTTATCTGAACAGCAGCATAGAGGACAAAAACATATTGTATCTGTATAATTAAATTTATGAGAAACAATCCCCCAAATCGTAAACTGAGATACCTGATAATTTTTTGTCTCTTTTTTTTGCTTATAGCTTGTTTTGTCTTCGGTAAGGTTGAAACGAAACCCGACTTTACATTCGGAATCATTGCAGATGTTCAGTACTGCGAATGCGATCCCTTGGGAACCAGATTTTACTCAAAATCGCTTAAAAAATTAGACGAATGTGTCAGAGTCTTTAATGCAAAAGAACTGAGCTTTGTTATCCAACTTGGCGACCTCATTGATAGGGATTTCGACAGCTATGATCCAGTTCTTTCTGTTTTCAACAAGATCAAAACAAAAAAATACCATGTTTTGGGAAACCATGATTAT
>CAZLLG010000395.1:0-2935 GCA_964560275.1 uncultured Eubacteriales bacterium
TTTATTCCAATAGCTTTGCTCCCAATATCATCACACTTTTTGTTATAGAGCCTAAATCATCAAAGAGGAAGATTTAAAAGTTCGAATTTGAACAATAGTCTAGCTTTAGATTTATTTTCAGAATGAGTTTTTAGAAAAAGGAACAACTTTAATTCTCATTATTTGGTCGAGGCTATCTTAACTTCAGATGGAAGTTCTTTTGGAGGCGGTGTTTCACGTCCACCCATATTGATTAAGAAAATCGAGCACAAAAAATATAAAAGCGGAGTGAGATGATCCTGCTACCAGACTCCGGGGATAAGTTTGAATTGGACGGTCTCTGTGTATTCTTTGTATCCTGAAAGTTCTTTCTGAAGAGTTTTATCCTCAAGTGCTGTCCGGAAAACAAATAAAATAACAATAATAAGTGCCGGGATCAAAGCGTAATACGATCCCAAGGCAAAGGGGAAGCAGAGCATGGCGATAATAACCCCAATATACATGGGATGTCGGACATACCTGTACGGTCCGGTTTTACAGACCTTGTGACCGCGGTCTTCTTGAATCCGAACAGTGTCGGACAGGTAAGTATTTTCCCGCATGGCCCAGAAACCCAAAATAAATCCTGGGATAAAACCTAAAAATCCAATGATTTTCAAGAAAAGAGGAACGTGTGACCATTGGAACCGCACAGCATCTAGGCCAGTAAGACAAAGCATTATCATTAGAAAGAAAATATAGACGAATATAAATATCCGATCCCAGGTTTTAACATTCTTTTTTCTTTGCGAGCGCTCTTTAAGGAGTTCGGGATCATTCTTTTTTAGCCAGAAAACAACTCCAGATATAGAGACAAGATAGAACACTATCAAAATCCAAGCTTCAGTCCATTTGAGAGTTCCTGCCGGAACAAAAAAGAGGGCAAAGAATAGGCCCATCGAAAAGAGCAATCGGGTGAATTTAGTAGCCTTAGAAAATGTTTTGTTAGGCATTATTTCACCACTCTCAAGTCAGTAATTACCACAAAAATAATTATTTTAATAGAAAAAACTTGACAAAAACTTACTTTTAATCCATATTATATACGTAATTAGTAAATAATGACTTTTATCGTACAATTAAATTATTTTAGTACAAATTTTTGTCTGCCATGAACGAAAAAAAAGATACGGCAAAAAGCAAAAAACTCGAACAAATCACAGAAACCGCCCATGATCTGTTTATGCGTCACGGAATAAAACGGATCACCATCGAAGAAATATGCAAAACTGCCGCTGTCAGCAAAATGACTTTTTACAAATACTTCGATAATAAAAATGACTTAGCAATATCTGTGCTCAACAGCATCTTCACAAAAGGCGAAAACCGTTATAACGACATCATGGCCCAAGATCGCCCTTATTCAGAAAAAGTTAAAGACATTATTACATTGAAATTGGAATCGAGCAAGGATGTCAGTTCCGAGATGATCCAGGATTTGTGGAATAATCCTGTCCCCGAAGTTGCGGATTATATGCAGAAAAGAGTTCAGGCAACTCTCAAACAATTTCTCGACGATATGGTTGCCGCGCAAAAAAAGGGAGAGATTAGAGAGAACATCAATCCACATTTTATTCTTCATGTTATCGGTCTACTCCAGAAGATGACGGCCGACGAACAATTGATCGACATGTACGAATCTCCTCAAAACTTCGTAATGGAAATGGTCAATTTTTTCTTTTATGGAATATTGCCTAATGAAAAGGAATTAAAGTGAAAATTAATCTGAGTACAGGAGCCAAGTTATTAATTTTAGGAGGGGTGCTCCTGGTTTTAAACACTCAGGCCTTCCCATCCGTTTTCAGCATCAAAGGTCTCCTCACGGGATGGCTCACGGCCAATATTGACAGCCTCTCACAGCCCTTTTTTGGAATTCGGTATATCCCTGAATTCACGATGGAAAAAGCACTCTCTGAAAAATACACGGTAGACTTCGAACTCTCTTTAAATGCCTACGGCACGGCTCATGTTCGTTATCTCAATGAGCCCCTACTGATGGAGATATCGATCTTTACAGGATGTGGGGACGATTTTCCACCTCCCGGTTCGAGGCCCGCATCGGGCTTCAAAAGATAAATTTTGGCTCGGCCAGCCTACTCAGGCCATTGATGTGGTTTGACCGCATCGATCCGCGCGATCCCCTTCAACTGACAGATGGAGTGTACGGACTTCTACTCAGATATTATTTCCTCAACAATGCCAACATCTGGATCTGGGGACTCACCGGAAGCGATGATCTCAAAGGATGGGAATTTATGCCTTCAGAACCCAAGTCTGTTGAATTCGGTGGTCGGCTCCAACACCCTCTCGGAAAAGGAGAACTGGCTTTTACCTACCACCATAGAAATATCGATCCAAACACAAGCCCGTTCCTCCCGGATACACCAGGCAGCTCTCCCATTCCAGAGAATCGCTATGCCATCGATGGAAAATGGGATCTGGGGATTGGGCTCTGGTTCGAAGGGACTTTAACACATCAAGACAGCGACTGGCTGCCGCTTCCCTGGCAGCGGGCCATCAATATCGGAATGGATTACACATTTGGTCTGGGAAACGGTCTAAATGTAATCGGTGAATACTTCATTTATGAAAGCAGTCAGAATGCGTTAACAGCGGGTGAAGGAATCACTTTTTCTGCAATCTCGCTCAACTATCCTCTAAGCCTTCTTGATAACTTAAGCTGCATTTTCTATTATGATTGGGACAATAAGGAAGTCTACAGCTTTCTCAACTGGCGCCGGACCTACGACCAATGGATTATCAATGTCATCGGATTCTGGAATCCCGACCAATTTCAGATCTACCAGAACCGACCTGAAAACAACCTTTTTTCAGGAAAGGGATTTCAGATCATGCTCATATTTAACCTGATCTATTCATAAATTGTAAAGGAGAAGAAAAATTGATTCAAGAGCGA
>CAZLLG010000396.1:0-2911 GCA_964560275.1 uncultured Eubacteriales bacterium
TGCCGGCACTTCTATGGGCAGGCCTCCTTTGACTGTGGCCAGACGGCCTATATTCGGCCCTAAACCTGCCTGCCAACCGGTCCCATAAACAACTTCATCGATCTGATTGGATTCAATGCCCGCTCTACGGATAGCTTCTGGAAGAATCAAAGCTCCCAACTCTACGGCCGAGATTTTTTTAAAGGAACCTCCAAAACTGCCACCCGCAGTCCTGACGGCACTAGCTATAACAATATCACTCATAAAAACCTCCTCCTAAATTAAATATAAATTTGGGGAAAAAAAGCGAAAAAATCGACAGAGAGATCCCCTGTTTTCTTTCTCTCTGGATTTTAATAGAAAAGTAAAAAAAGATAAAATATTTGATATTACTACCCACACGACTGAGGTAGTTTATCACGTGTTTTTAGAAAATAAAATATTTATTTATTTTATCTGAATCTACGGGAGCATGGCTTCGCTGACAAGTTCGGAGAGCCCCGTCACTTTTGTATCGAGCTTGTAAAAATCACTTATTTCACCAAGCTGATGAAGGCAGTTATCACAGGAGGCGATGACATTCTCTGCTCCGGTGGCCTTGATCTGATCTGCCTTGGGTTTTCCGGCTTTTAGGCGCGTCTCTTCCCATTCCGGATTGGCCACGAGTCCCCCACCACCCCCACAGCAGATATTTCTCTCTTTATTGGGAGTCATCTCACGAAAATCCTGAATAATGGATTTAACTATCCTGCGGGGTTCTTCAATAAGGCCGCTGTTTCGTGCCAGATTACAGGAGTCATGAAGTGTATAAGATCCTTTGATCTTGTTGGGATTCACTTTGATCCGGCCAAACTGGATATATTCATCGACGACTTCAATAAGATTCCGGACTTTAAACGGCCAGGGCTTATCATACCAACTGGGAGCCGTCCAGCGGAAGAGTGAATAGGCATGCCCACACTCTGTGATAATCACTTCTTTGACACCCAACCGGATGGCTTCATTGACAACTCTGTCAGCGATTTTTTTCGATTTCTCCTTGTCTTGAAGGAAGATGCCGTAGTTTGAGGCTTCAAACATGCTGATGGTCCAGGATTGTTTCACCTTATTAAAGATCTTGGCAGCGGGCATAATCGTGTGTGATCCCGACAGAGGAACATAGAGAAAATCAGCTCCATGGGCCTCAATAGGTATAGTGGCATCTGGATCGCCGGTGTCCTTACGCAGTTGATTCTCCATCTCTTTTATGCCTTTCACAAAAGATTCTTTGAATGAATCCATGTTCTCTTCACGCGAAATGGCCATATCAGCCAGCATTGTCAGCATTTCCGGAGCCATATCTAGCGAGGACAGAGTACTTCGCGCCGCGCCCATCACAGCCGGCACATCGACACCTAGAGGACAGTTCACCGTGCAGCGCTGACACATAGAGCAGTTTTTGTAGACCACTTCACGCCATTCTTCAAGTTCGCCTTCCGTGAGCTTTTTTGCCCCTGTCCACCACGGAAAAACTTTACTCAACCAATCATGATGTTTTTTGTATACACTGCGGATTCGTTCGGCTTTGGCAACTGGTGAGGCAGCAAGGTCTTTCCCATCACTCATAATATAGTGACAGGCATCGACACACAGGCCACACCGGACACACAAGTTTGAAGATGACAGCCCAACCAGCCGGCTGAAGCGTTTCTCCATCTCATTTTTCGCCTTCTGAACAAAAGTTTCTTTCTGTTTATCCATTTTGCATCCCCTGTCTTGGCAAAACGCCACGTCGTCCAAACCGGATACCCAGGTAGATTCGTGCAAAAAACCAGTACACATAATGTGAAATTTTACTGAAAGGAACGTAGATCAAAAACAGAGCGGTCACAAGAAAAAAGATAAACCTCCACAGGTCATTAAAGAAAACCAAACAGAGTGCCGCAAAAATAAAATAAAATTCCACAGCAATAAGGGAGAAATAATCGTCCGGAACACTGATGTGTCGGAGGTGCGGATTTGTAAAACGCCGGATAATTTTAATAAGTCCAATGGGAACGGCCAAACCGATAAAAACCGCAAATACAATCCTGACTGGATAGGTCATCATATTCGGAGCAAATGGGAGGGTGAATGTGGCCAGAATTGCAGAAAGTGCACCAAGATGATAGATCATAAATTCTACCCAACGTCCAATATGTTTGGTCGTGCTGTCCATGGAAAAAGGATTGATGATGGAAGAAAAGGACATCACCACTCCCAGCCCTGGATTCCCACGATTAGGAGCAGACTCTTTAGGAAGAGGAAGCCTGACGATGTGGGAAATTCTCAATGTATAGAGTCCGACAAATATAATCAGTGCGATAATCTGCAGCTCGAACTCGACAAAATGAAGTAATCCTTCGCTGATCATTTGAGACGCCGGACGCGGAAGACAATCACATCTCCCTGATCTATGCTGACGAGCTCATTTCCGCTTGTGTTAGCCCAGGCCGGAATATCAGCCAGTACACCCGGATCTGTGGCGGAGGCTTCAATCACTTCACCAACTTCCACTTTCTTAATTGCCTGTGCAAGCTTAACCACAGGCATAGGGCACAAGAGCCCCTTGAGATCTAAAGTCATAGCAGCTGAAATATCTTCATTCATTGTATTCTCCTTTTTTGTTCTAGGTCCGTGCTACTTGTTATATAAAGAGGGAAAAATCAGACTGCTGCGCCTGATCGACATAGAAGGCAGCTCCCACGCATTCGGTGACTTCATCGATCATTGTCTCTTTCGGGATTTCCATGACATCCATAGACATTTGGCACCCGTACATTTTAACGCCTAGGTCAATAGCCGCCTGTCTGAGTTCAGGAAGAGAGGCCACATTTTTGGCCTTCATCATCTTCTTGAACATCCAGCGCCCTATGCCAAAAAAACTCATTTTGCTGGGAGTCGCGCGGTTAAT
>CAZLLG010000397.1:0-2885 GCA_964560275.1 uncultured Eubacteriales bacterium
ATTTACCTCTCAGGCAGTGGATCCTCCCCAAAAGGAGATTTCCCATTCCTGGACAAACTCAACCTCAAAACTATGAAAAAGGAACGGCTGTTCCAGTGTGAGGGAGAAAGTTACGAGCGCTTTCTGGATTTTCTCGGCGATTCCCGCAAAGAGATCATCACATCTTATGAGTCCAAAACAGAACCGCCCAATTACTTCATTTATACACTCAAGACAAAAAAAAGGACACCTCTGACAAACTATAAAGACCCAGCTCCCCAAATGACAGGGATGAAAAAAGAGCGAATCACATACGAACGCGAAGATGGAGTTCCACTCTACGGCACGCTCTATCTCCCTCCCAGCTACAAGGAGGGAGAACGACTGCCTCTTGTCATCTGGGCCTACCCCCGTGAATACAACGATCCTAAACTGGCCGGGCAGATCAGAGGATCGGCATACAGGTTCACCTTTTTTAGAGGCACATCCCAGCTTTTCTATGTCACGCAGGGTTACGCGCTTCTTGATGGAGCACAAATGCCTGTACTGGGTGATCCAAAAACCATGAACGACACATTTGTCGAACAGATTGTAGCCGCATCAAAGGCCGCCATCGACAAACTTGATTCCATGGGGATTATCGATCCCAAAAGAGTCGGAGTTGGTGGACACAGCTACGGCGCCTTTATGACGGCCAATCTCCTGGCCCACTGTGACCTTTTTGCCGCCGGTGTCGCACGAAGCGGTGCCTACAACAGAACCTTGACTCCTTTCGGATTTCAGAGCGAACGCCGTACCCTCTGGCAGGCCCCAGAGATCTACTTCAGAGTTTCCCCTTTCATGCACGCCAACAAAGTTAATGAACCAATCCTCCTTATTCATGGTGAAGCCGACAACAATTCCGGAACCTTCCCTATCCAATCGCGTCGTCTTTATCACGCACTCAAGGGTCACGGAGCCACAGCACGACTGGTGATGCTGCCCAACGAGAGCCATGGCTACAGCGCTAAAGAATCTGTTCTCCATGTGTTGGCCGAAATGATGGAGTGGTTCGAAAAGTTCGTAAAGAATAAATAGAACTCCAGTTTGATCTTACTTAAAGATTTGTAAAGTCAGACTAAACAGTTTTTTTACAATTCTTCGTACTACTTATATAATTACTATTATCGATGGAAGATCGTTTGAAGAAGGTATTGTGAAATGAAGAAAAAAATAGATCGTGTGATTTTCCGACTCTTCAATATCATTCTTGTGACAGCTCTCCTGATAATCAATCTCTCTTCAGCAGGTCAACAGTCCAATCCTATTGCCGATAAAGAGATTTCTATTGCTCCTTGGCTAAAACTGGGTCCATTTTCAACACCGCTGCCAGCCTTTCATGATTCAAGAAATAATGAATTTGACCTCGAAGATTTTCTCAGATTCAACGAAGTCGATGTCCACAAATTGAAACCACAAGCCAATAGTACAATCACATGGCATGACAATTCCACAGCCGTATGGGAGACCATTCAAGCCAGCGATCAAGAAATTAAAATAGAATACGATTCTGAAGGTCCGGCCACAGCTTATTTGGCTGCCTATATAGATACAGAAAAATTTACAAAGGGACAGATTCGTATTGCAAGTCCACAGCCCTTCCGTGTGTACTTGGATGGGAGGCGCATCTGGACAAAGGTCGAATACAATTCAGCTACAGAGGAAAAAATCAAAATCGATGTCAACATGGAAACCGGAGTCCATCTCCTTCTCATTAAATCCGTCTATGTAAAAAATGAAAATTCATCCTGGGGATTACGTGCTTCTCTGAACTACACAGACAGGTTAGAAAATCCCAGACCCAAAGTCACGATTTCTTCAAAACAGCGTATGAGCATTCCTCTTCTGCTCGATGGCCCAAAAATCACCAATGTGTCTATCTCTCCCGATGGGAGCTTGACCGCTGTTTCTTTCCGTGAAACTCAACCACCCAGTGATGCCTCGGAGTCCTGGATAGAACTTTACCGAACCGAAAATAGAGAGTTATTTCAAACATACAGAGGAACAACTCGCATCTCCAGTATTAACTGGGCATCGACTGGAAAAAAATTCTCATACACGACTAGAGACAATTCCCAAGGGACGCTCTGGATTGCCGATATCGACACCGCCCAATCAAAGCCTCTCCTGAAAAATGTTCAAAACCTCGGACCTCACGCCTGGTCTCCAGATGAAACATACCTCTTCTATACAATAAGTGAACAAGGAGCTGAAGACCGCCCGGGAGTCAAAAGGATCATCAACATGGCGGATAGGCAGCCCGGCTGGCGGGATAGAAGCTTTCTCTATAAAGTGAATTTGAGCTCTGGAGTTCGTCAGAGATTGACTTCCGGCCAGCTCACAACTGCTCTCAACGGAATCAGCCCAGATGGACAGAAACTTCTTTTTACACGCACAGTCGAGGACTACATAGATCGACCTTACTCTAAAACAGAGATTTTTGTCCTAGACCTTAAAACTTTGCAGCCCAGCCTGCTTTGGGAAGGACGTTGGTTTAACGGAGTCCAATGGAGCCCGGAAGGACGACGGCTTCTTATTCTCGGAGGCCCATCGGCATTCGGTTCGCTAGGAATCAATCTCCCTAACGCCACTGCTCCCAATGAATATGATACGCAGGCATATCTTTTGGATCTGGCCACAAACAGCATCGATCCCATTTCTAAAAATTTCAATCCAGCCATTAACCAAGCCGTTTGGAGTCAAACGGAAAACTGTATTTATTTTGTCACAAATAACCGCTCCTTTCGTCATCTTTTCAGGTATAATCTCTTCACAAAAGAATTTGAATATATCGAATGTGGTGTGGAAGTTCTCGGGGCTTTCAGCCTTGCCAGAGAAAAACCGGTGGCTGTGTACACAGGTTCGAG
>CAZLLG010000398.1:0-2864 GCA_964560275.1 uncultured Eubacteriales bacterium
CTTACAAAAGCTGAACCTAAATACACGTTATTATGAATTCAGTATACAAGAGTGGCGTTTGATTGTGCTTGATGGCAATGATTTAAGTTTTTATGCTCCAGCAAAATCGAGTGAACATGCTGATGAAACGAATAGTCTTTATCAAAAACTTAAAGGCAGAGGAGCTGCTAATGCTATTGAATGGAACGGAGGTTTGAGTTCAGTACAAATATCCTGGTTGGAAAACCTCTTAAAGCAAGCTTCTCTTTCAGGAGAAAAAGTCCTTATATTTTGTCATTTTCCTGTCTTCCCTTCACGGGAAGAGAATCTGTGGAACGATATCGAACTCATCGAACTCCTTGAATCCTATCCGTGTGTTGTTGCCTTTTTGAGTGGACATTTTCATGCCGGGGGTTATGCAAAAAAGAAAGGCATTCACTATCTCACACTAAAAGGTTTGGTTGAAACAAAGGACCAAAATGCCTATTCTATTTTCGAAGTCTATTCAAATCATTTGAAGGTCCTGGGTTTTGGAAGAGAACCCAACCGTATCCTGACATTTAATAAGGATAACTTTGACTATGAAAAATAATAACAAATCTTTATCTAAACAAAACTCTTTAATAAAAAAACGAAAGGCAGGAATTTCAGCCTTTTTAAGCCTTATTTCATCAGGTTTAGGTCAAATATACAATGGAGAATTAATTAAAGGCCTTTTCATAAAAATAGTTGTACTTGTTTCTCTTATAATCTGGACATATCTGAATTTTAAAAGTTCTCGTGATCTTCTTTTCCTGTCTTGTCTTATTGTTATTATTCTTGTTTTGAAAATCTATTCTATAGCCCAGTCAATCCGTTCTTCCAAACGGTTGGGAACATCCTACACTCTAAAAAAATTCAACAAATCTTATATATACACTCTTGTTTTTCTGGTTTTTTTTCTATTGAATATCGCTCTCCCACTCCTAGTCCCACAATTTACCCTCATGCAAATGACGGATCACCATCCTTTCCGCTCTCAAAAGTCCAAAGAACTTTATTTTGAAATGTACGATAAAAGGGAACAAGTTTGGCCGGTTCCGTTTGAGAGTCGAATGGTCGAGACAGCCTATGGCCTAACCTATGTGAGAATAAGCGGTCCATCTGAAGCTCCTCCACTTGTACTTTTGCCGGGCGCCAATATCACTTCACTCCAGTGGATTCCAAACATCGAAGCGCTGTCCACAACTTACAGAACCTATGCTGTGGATAATATTTATGATTTTGGAAGAAGTGTGTACACACAAAAATTTAAAGTTCCGGATGATTTTGTCCATTGGCTGGATGAGGTGTTAGTGTCTCTAGGATTGGAGAACAATATTCATATAGGGGGATATTCCTATGGAGGATGGATTACAAGTCAGTATGCGCTGAGTTATCCGAACAAACTTGAAAAAATCATCTTGATGGCCCCAGCCGCCACCATAATCCAACTCGGTCCAGGATTTTTAAAAGGTGCGCTTTTAGCCATGATCCCCCACCGCCGCTATGTCAGAAAAGCGATGACTTTCATCCTAGATGATCTCGCCAATAGAGGAGAATCCGGTCGAAAAGACCTTTAATTCATTTCAGAAAACGCTTACTTGGGACTGAGGTGTTTTAAACCACAAATGCTTGTCACTCCCACAGTTTTGTCTGACGAAGAACTCCAGAGTTTGCAGGTGCCGACACTTTATCTTGTCGGGGAAAATGAAAAAATATATTCGGCCAGTGACGCGGTCGCTCGTTTCAAAAAATTCGCTCCTCATATAAATGTGGAGATTATCCAAAATGCCGGCCATGATTTGACTATTGTCCAGTCAGAAACAGTCACACGCCTTATTCTTGAATTCCTAGAGAATAATTAATCTTACTCTCAATAGCAGATGTTTTTTGGTGGTCTGTTAAATCCTTAAAAGATAGGATACTTTTAATGTGATGGAGTATCCCTTTTCTCGCTCAAAGCCTTCATTCCGTGCACTTTTCTTATAGCTGAGCTGAATGATGTTACCTGCTCCGAAATAATAACCCACAAGAAAATCCAGATTGTACTGATCCTCCCTGGTTTCCCCAAGCAACCGTGTGCTGACAAATAGACTCCTGGACAGCTGGATATGAACAGAAGAAGCATATGTCGTTCCATCAAAAACCTTTTCCTTTGTCTCATCTATTGTTTGCCTTATCCAATTGCCACTGACTGACCATTCAAAAAAACTAAAAGGTCTCAAAGACATCTCCAACTCAGCACGCACTTCTGAGCCTGGTTCGACTGCTGTAAAATCTTCATTGTAGATCGCTCGTTTTTCCCAGCCAATTTCGACACTCGCTTCATTGAGAAATCCGCCCCGCATCCACCGGAAATCGAAAAAATCCCCTCCAAACGTTTTATAATAATCTTCCGTCCAAATGAGATTGTTTGTGTTATCGAAAATCTGATATTTAGTTTCTCCTAATGAAAATCCTCCATGGATCATAAATTGAGCTAAAAATTCTGCCCAGTACATGAGATAGCCGGAATAGCCAGTCGTATTCCCATGAGTATCCTGGTTGAGGGTACCGCTTAGATCCAAACTGAAACGTTTGACCGCTCCTTGGTTGAACCGCCAGGCATATCCCATGCTGACCTCAGTTGATTGAGAGTCAATTTTATTGAGGAATCCTGTCCGAAGTTCTACATCACTCTCAATCCTCTGAAAATCAAAACTCAGTTGAAAGCCCGCATCGGCCTCTCGTTCAAACTGAAGGAGATAAATGCCGTTATTTTTTTTATTTCCTACATCGGTGAAAGACAGAGCACTCATTCCTCTAATAAAGCCTGATCTATTCATAAATTGTAAAGGAGAAGAAAAATTGATTCAAGAGCGACC
>CAZLLG010000399.1:0-2862 GCA_964560275.1 uncultured Eubacteriales bacterium
AAAAAGTGTCGGCCGGTTTACACTGGTTCAAATAAAAGGGGAGGTTCCCACCTCAGAAATTCTTAAAATTCTTTTGGAGAAATACACCGGGGATATCAAATATGGATTTAATCTTGCCGGTTATGGTGATCTTTATCTCCCGTTTATCGAGCAGATTAGATCTGGAACCGTGAAGGAAAGACATATGGCTGTCGGGGATAAATTCATGTGGATGCTTTTTCGTTCCAAAGGCAAAGTCAAACTCGTGGAAGACCTGGAGTGGGCAGGCAAAGCCCCCCTTCCAGTCTACTCATTCGTCGTAAGAAAGGACTACAAGAATTATGAATTTGTCATGCCTAAGCCCTGTGGAAACATCTCGTTGGTGGGGATTGAGGAAGTGATCCCGGATGCCACTTGTGCCATCACAGTCACTCCGGTCAAATTGAACATCAATGATCCGGTTACTGTTGACATGAGCGGTTCCCAACATGCAGAGTCCCTATCAGTTGATGTCTTTAATGCAGCAGGTGTAAAAGTCGCCTCAAAAACCTTAACTCCAGATTCTCCAAGGTGGCAGATGCGGCTGTCTGAACCCGGTGAATATGTATTTAAGGCCGGAGCTGTCAATTTCGAAGGCACACCATCATCCAATCCCTGTGAAGCCAGAGCCTATGTCAATTTTCCTCCGATATGCAGTATCTTCACTGACTGTCTGCCCTGCATAGATTATGTGGGACGGGGAATCACTTTTGATGCCTCTAATTCGACGGACCAGGATGGGGAAGTTGTCAAGGCGGCTTTTGAAATTACAGATACTTCTGGTACCGTTTTAGATACGCATACGGTTTCAGCAGCCCCTCTTTCGTGGGAAAAGATCTTCGATAAACCTGGTATCTATACAGTGGCGGTGGTAGTAACCGATGATTTTGGCGCGATGTCCAAAATATGCAAACTCGATGTCGAAGTGACCCAGAAAAGACTTTTCATGCTAGCGGAAATTGGACCGCTCCTTGCAAAAGGAACATACACGATGTTTCTCTTTGCCAGAGTTGGACTATTCTACTGGCTTGCCCCAGATACTTTCAGCTTCATCCTGAGAGCCGGCCCAGCCGTTCCATTAGCCGATACGGATATATGGAAGACATTTTTTATGGTTGATGGATTGTTCAATATCCATTTTGATCCTCTCTATATCGGAGCCGGCGTTGGCTACACGACTAAAGACCAGGAAGTCAGAGAGGGGGGGCTGGACATTATCGGTAATCTGGGTGTAAACATATTCGACAATTTTAAAACAGTTGGATCGATTTTCTTCGAAGGAAGACTTCCCGTGGGAAGTGAACGTCCAATTGCCGACATGCACAAACTGTTACTCGGATTCAGAATCGTTTTTTAAGCCTAGCTAAACCAAGACCGTATAGTTTACTGATGTTAAGGCCAGGGAGTTATCTCTGGCCTTTTTTATATGTGCTGTATGGAAATGGATTTTACGAGAGATGCAGCGGGCTCAGCTTTTGAGCTTAAAAATGATGTCCTCTGGGAATTTCATCACTTCGGTTTGGGCATTTGTCACAATATGAATCGTGTATCCCTTGGCCATTATCTTTTTTTTGTCTTCACTCAACAGCTGATAAGAAAAAATAACTTTTTTGGCTGTGATATCCTGGAGTGACACTTGGATAAAAAAAATATCGTCATATTTAAGGGCTTTTTTATATCTGCAGAAGGCTTCCACAACAACAAGAAAAAATCCTCTTTCTTCAATGCTTTTATAAGAGATCTGCTTCTGACGACAAAATTCCGTTCTTCCAATTTCGAACCATTCAAAATAGTTTTTATTATGGGCCACTCCCATTTTATCGGTTTCGGAATAGCGGACTTTTGCCTTGAGCTCGATATACGCTTGAGATGATGAAGAGGAGAGGAACTCAGGTGAAAAATTTTCCGAGTTTTGTGATTTCTTCATTGTAGTATTTTCTGTACAGGATTTCCCACTCCCGGCTGCCTTCCTTGATGCTTTTCTTTTGGGTTTCAATTTTTTCGATGGCTTTTTTATCAATACTCTCATACAGGTTCATTTCATCTTCGATACTGTTGACAATACTGAGTCTTATCTCATTGGATTCGTCTAAAAATTCAACTTCGTCGTTTTCAAACAGTTTATCAAGAATTTGCCGGGATAAATAATTCACTTTTTCTCGGGACAGCCTGATGCTCATAGTACAAGATTCCTTTCTTTAGCGAGTTTATTTTTGATCATTCTAAACATTGTTTGATATTCGATATTGTCTTTTCGGATCTTTTCCATATGCTCATTGAGAATGCCCCTGACTTCCTGATCGAGCTTATCTTCTTTTTGAAATTCCTCTGTGATGAGATTGATGAGCCCTTCGATAAGACTTTGTTTGTCATCAGATATGATTTTTTCTTCTTTAATCAAGTTGCGCGCAATGACAAAGCTCATGTGCTCAATTTGATTCTTGCTTAATCTCATATCCTCATTAAAATACAATACCTTGGCGTAAATATCAAGACTCCAGTCAGCATGAATTCAAAAAGTTGGATAATGAGTGAATGAAATTTCTTTATCTCTGGTTTATTCCTGTGTCTATAACCAGGAAAGGATGAAGACCGGCTTTTTTTTGCACAGTTTTCGCAAGGGCTAAAAGTTCCCCATCGGGAGAGAACAGCCTGAACAGAATTTCATGCCTTTGATCTTTTTTCCTGTTGGAGTCCTGTAAGCCGGATATGTTGAGAATGTTTTCTGGGAGAATCAAATTGCCGTTTCTGGCAAGTTTGGCCCCAAACTCGGTCAAAATGATTTTGGGATATTCCGGGAGTGCAGATTCGAGCGGGTGAAGAAATTCATTAAAATCATTTGAT
>CAZLLG010000400.1:0-2836 GCA_964560275.1 uncultured Eubacteriales bacterium
GGATTCGCAATGTGGCTGATCGGGATTCCGCTATCACTGGTGGTTCGTGGGAATTTAAAATACGCCTTAAGTTTAGACTGGGAGGATTTACAGGATAAAAGACAAAAAGCTTGGCAGGTCCTTTTTGCCTTGACTAGAAAAGAAAATACCTCAAAGTTTTTAAAGGAATTTTCCTCTTCTCGCAATCTGGGCAGAGAAGAAATGGAGCAGATTTTTGAGTTCCTCGCCTCTTTTTGCCGCGATATTGTTTTGGTCATAGAGGACGGGGATTTGAATCACATCATGAATCCTGATTATGGACAAGACTTGCGGGATGCAGCCAGGCTTCTGAGTTTGGAACAGGCTCTGGATTTCTTAAAAAAAATAGACTATAGTCTTTATGCTTTGCAGAAAAACCTTAATGTCAATCTTCTCATAAGCTCTTTATTTTCGCACTTTATGGAAAAACATTATGTCTGAAATCATTTGTGTCATTTCCTCACGTTTAGGCCGAGTTTTCCGAGCTAAAAAGGAAGATGAGGAACTGAAAAAGGGGGACAAGTGCATTATTGAGATCGATTTGGGCGAGGAGCTTGCAGTTGTGATTCATTCACCCCATTCAGCCTGCGAAATGTCCAAGGCTTCTCAAGATGTCGTCAAGATCGTTCGCAAGGCCACCATAGAGGATGAAGAGAAATTCAGCCAACTCGAAAATAAGGAAGAGAAGGCCTTTGAATTTTGCTTAGAAAAGATCAAGGTTCGGAATCTGCCCATGAAATTAGTGAAGGTGAGATATTTTTCTAATGAAAAAAAAGGAATTTTTTATTATACAGCAGACGGACGTGTCGATTTTAGACAGCTCGTGAAAGATCTGGCGAAAGAATTCAGGATGCGCATAGAGATGCGTCAGATCGGAGTCAGGGATGAAGCGAAAATGATAGGTGGCCTGGGCGTTTGTGGGCGCCATCTCTGCTGTGCCAGCTTCATGAAGAGTTTTGAGCCCGTGACAATTCAGAAGGCAAAAAAGCAGCAAATTGTAATTAATCCAACAAAAATATCTGGATTGTGTGGTCGGCTGATGTGCTGCCTCGCATTCGAGGATGAAAGCCGCGGCCGGCTCTATTCTGAAGAAGAAAAAGTCGAAGAAGATTAAAGAAGAGGAAGAGGATATTCTGGGGGAATATCCTCTTGACGGAATGAAAAAGGGGGCTCTATAGGTGTGAATCGATTTGAAACTGCACTTTATCTGAGGCGGCGATGAGGCTTCCTTCCGGAGAAAAAGCCTTCACTTCCCAGGAATAATTTTCGCCGGCCTCGAAAAGCTTTTTCACCTCCTCTGGGAGAGAAATGGCCTCAACTGTTGTAGTGGCACTCCACAGAAGGCTGCCTTTATAGATATAGATTTTGTATTCAATGCCTTCTCCGAGATTATCCCATATGAATTTCGAAGGGATGGTTGGAGTATTCTTGATCGGAGAAACCAGAACGAGTGAGCTTCCTCTAACAGAATGACTGTCAAGAACAAATTGTTGTGTTGGGGATTTTAGGTCGAAGACAGGAACAATCCCAATCACCACGATTAGAAGGACGAAGGCCGATATTGCCGCCATGGTCCACTGTTTAGGTGTAAGAAAGGTAAATAATCGTTCAAAAATAGAACTTCGTTTGCGTATCCGTATTCGTGTTTCTTCGGTTTCTATCCTCTGGTCATAAAAGATCTTATTCCCCTTGGATTTTATAACTGAAATCATTGAGTTGCGTTCTTTGACTTTTTCAAAGCAACTCAAACAATTGAAATAATGGATTTCGAACATCTCCTTTTTTTCATCCGTCATTCGGTTAAGCAAGTAATCGTCGATGTGGTTTTCATAATTGCATTCTTTCATATCCATCACCTTTCTATTGACATCAACCCTTTAGTCGTTTCGAGCGTAAATAAAATTGAATAAACAATCATCTTAGGACCATTTTTCTCAGAAGTTTTTGGGCATAGTTCACGCGCTCGCTGACTCGTCTTGGCGTGATGTTGAGGTGTTCTGCGACTTCATCACGGGAAAGATCCTTATAATAGTAAAGATATAAAACTTCTTTGTATTTTGGCTTCAGCTGTTCCAGCAGACTGGCCATGTATTCGGCTCGTTCCTCTTCCTCGACATCTTGGTGGGGGCTTGAAAAGGGATCGGGTTCAGGGGCATGTTTTAAGACTTTACTCTTTCTCCGGATGTAATCGATGATCCGTCGGCTTGTGATCGTGTAGATGAATGTCCCAATCGATGATTCCCCGCGGAATTCTGATTTTTCTAATTTTTCGATCACGTTGAGTAACACTTCGTTGACGACATCTTCCCATTCTGGAGTGTGGGCTCCAATGGATTTTTTCACCTTGAAGCTTATGATAGGCTTGTACTTGGCGATGATTTTTTCAATGTTGAGAGGTTCGTCTTGTTGCCTCACGTTGTTTTCATTATATAAGTTGGGATGAGGCGAAACAAGGAAGCCGTCAGTTTGCAGTCTCATGATTATTCATTCGTTTAGTCGAAGACACGGTGGAAATATTGAATAATATGTTTTTCAATTCTGCAGAAGAAATATTCTTATGGTTAGAGCAGCCTTACCAAGAGAAGGGCAGTTTGCTGTTAGAAACTTGTGGGCCAGTTCAGAATTATTAAGATTTTCTTAATTTCTTTCGGAAGCATGCTAATCCTCCCTTTTGACAGCATCTGCCAGAAATTCGGCAGTGTGTCTGATATCATAAGTGTCTTTTCCATCTTTGAGAGAGGATTTGAGTTGAAACACACAGCCGGGACAGTCTGACGCGATTGTTTGCGTCCGACTTTCAAGGATTTTATCTTTTTTC
>CAZLLG010000401.1:0-2826 GCA_964560275.1 uncultured Eubacteriales bacterium
ACGGTCGTCCAAGAGGAGTTATTTTTACTGTCACTGTTATATTTAAATTAAAATAGAAAAAAAGCCGTCTGTGGCTTTCTATCTTAAAAGGAGGTACTAAAATGCAATTCGGTCTGATTGAAATGTGGTCGGCCATGGGAGGCTTGGCCAAGGCGGTTGCGATTATTCTGGTTTTTCTATCCATCGTATCAATTTATTATTTCTTTGAAAGGAATCTTGTTTTTGCTAGAGCCAGAAGAAAATCCAAACAAATCGCTCCGAAACTCGCAAATCTTTTAAAGAGTGGAAAAGTTGATGAAGCACTGAATCTTTCGTCCAAGAAAGAGTTTAAGGGAAGCCATCTCGCTCGAATCACAGCGGCTGGAATCCAGGAATTTTTTGAGGGGAAAAAAGCTGGCCTAGATATCGAAGAGCAGATTTCGACCGCTTCAAGAGGAATGGATAGAGCTTCTACTATCTTCACGCAGGAATTAAAAAGAGGCTTAAGCATTTTGGCAACAATCGCCACCTCTTCACCGTTCATCGGTCTGTTCGGTACAATCGGCGGTATCATCAATGCTTTTAGAGGCATGGCACTGACCGGATCAGGTGGTATCGGGGCCGTTGCCGGCGGAATTGCCGAAGCTTTGATCACTACAGCTTTTGGAATCGGCGTGGCCATTATTGCCTTGTGGTGCTTCAATGTCTTGAATTCAAAAGTCGAAGTCTATCAAGCTGAAATGTCAAACACCAGTTCAGAAATAGTGGACTTTTTTATTAAAGAAAAACAAAAATCGGCATAAATTGAAACATCTTTATTATTGATTTAATAGAGATCGAGAGGTGTGAGATGAGTATGAGCGTTTCAAAAGGCGACGATGACATCCAATCTGAACCTAATGTGGTTCCTCTTTGTGATATTCTTCTTGTGCTGCTGATCATCTTTATGGTTGTTACCCCGTTGGTGAAAAAAGGTGTAGACGTCAGACTCCCAACAGCGCTAAATATGATCGATTACCCTGAAAATCCGGAACTTGTCCTCTCTATAAGAGAAGATGGAAGATTGTATTTAAACCAAGAAGAAGTAACCGAGGAAAATTTGTCTACTGCACTCGAAGAGATCATGCTGACGGCCGGAGACAAAAAGCTATATTTGAGAGCAGATCAGGACCTGGAGTTTGGACGAGTCGTCGAGATCATTGGTCCTCTGAAAGAAGCGGGTGTCGAGGTAGTGGGGATTATTGCAGAAAAGAAAACAGAAGGAATAGAGTAAACTAAGACTATCCGTTTTAACTCGTAAAAGTACTCAAACTATCGACATATTCCGAGGGGTAAGGAGATGGACTTTTCAACATCGTCCTTATCCCTCGGTTTTTTTTCGAGCCCTTTTTCCCAAATTTCTTTATTCTCCATACAAAAATAAAGAGGGACCTTCTCTCCTCCATCTCTTCTTATAAGGTTGACAATATTTTTGTATAGCTCTATGCGGAGAGGTTTAAAATACCGATATTTTCCGTCTTGCCCCCGTATCATTTCTTCATAGATAATTCGTGATTCAGGAAACCTTTTCTGAATGATCGGTTTGAGGTGCAGCGGAAACCTTAAGCTCCCTAGACTGATCCAGGCTATCTGATTCGGATCAATTGAAGAAAAGAGTGCGTTGATAATTTCAGCATACTCCTCTTCCCATCCTGGATGTATAATGATCGGATCAAAATGAAATCCAACTCTAAAACCTCTTTGAGCTAGCATCTGAGCGGCCTTGATTCTGGGATGAACAGGAGGAGCTCCCATCTCTTCGGTTTTCGCTATTTTTTCAGAGTTGAGGGACCAGGAAATGATGATATTCTCTGCGGGTTCTACAGAAAAAAGATTTTCAATATTTACCGTTTTCGTTTTCAATTCGAATAGGACATGAGCTTTTGATCGAAAATAGGAAATCAACTCCATAGAATTTCCAGTCAGATGATCAAGAGCTAACGAATCTCCAAGTTCACCGGTTCCTAAGCGCAGTCTTTTATTTCCGTGTTCACCCATGAATTCATCCAATTGAGTCCAAAGATCTTGTCTATTAACGTGAACTGTGATGAATGGATTGGATAGATAGTGTTGAAGGATACAGTAAGAGCAGTCCATAGGGCAGTTCAGATCCAAATTGATAATGAAATAATTACATCCAATGTATCCTGGAGTACAGGGACAGGATTTGACAAAATCGCCTTTCTGTAGAGTGAGAAGGAGTGTTGATTTTCCCAGAGAAACTGGATCTTTACTGGTTTGGGCTAAGGATAAAACACTTTGAATGTTTTCGACAACCTCAAATGGCACCGGTGCTGTTTTTTGGAGAATTTTTTCCGTAAGAGGAAAATCCAGACATTTTTTATCGACAATAACTTTTTTTGGGGAAAATTGGCTGTTATTCATTCGAAACAAATTTGAGGAGAGCGGCAAATTCACCTTTTTCTGCCATTCGCCGCAGATTGGATAACTTTTTTACGTAATCTTTATTCCCAATGAAACTGAATTTAATATGCATCTCATTGTCTTCGAAATAAGGTGTGGGAGAAAGATCGATATCCTTTGGCCATCCAAGTTTTTTCTTGGAAGATTCAAAAGATCTCTCTCGAACTGAGAGCAAAGGAAATCGTTTTTTCTTGAGCTGTAAACGGACTCTATCTGCTTTTTGGATGGGAGAAAGGTTTTCAGAAAGTAAAACATCCTTAATTTCGTCAGAATTAAAAATCTCTTGTACGGGCATTTTCTCTCTTAAAGAAATTTCTCTCGCCAGTTCCAGTAGTTCTTTTTGCTTGTTTTGACTCAAGAAAACGAGCACGGGGAAAAACAGTT
>CAZLLG010000402.1:0-2804 GCA_964560275.1 uncultured Eubacteriales bacterium
GGGAGTTTTGTCCTCTTTGCTTCCTATAGGTTCTTTCCAAAAAATTCAATTTTTGTGGCGGTCATCGACCCAGGAGTTGGCTCTGATAGAAAAATCTTACTTGTGGAGACTGAAAAATATTATTTTATCGCTCCGGATAACGGTATCCTCAGCCTCGTGATGGAAGAAGACGGTGATTTTCACTCAAGAGAAATATTGAATCCAAAGTATTTACTCCATAAGACCGGAGTAACTTTTGATGGGCGGGACAAAATGGCACCCGTATCTGCCTGGTTATCTCTAGGTCTATCCCCAGAGGAATTTGGTCCACAAGTCAAACACGTCCAGAAAAATGAACTGAGTACACCAAATTTGACTGCCGGCGAAATTCATGGGACTGTGCTCTATAACGACAAATTTGGAAATTTGATCACCAACATTCCTTTTTCGCTGCTCGATCCTTTTGTGAAGAAACATGGACAAAAGGCCGTTCGTCTGATTGTTGGAGATTTTATTTTGTCGTATGGAGATTATTATTCTGCTGTCCCTGCAGGTGAGCCAGTTTTTCTTTTTGGAAGTTTGGGATTGATCGAGATAGCTGTGCGGGAGGGATCGGCTTTTAATAAATTAAAGGTGAAACCGGGGGACAGGGTAAAAATCATACACTTAAATAACCCCTAAGAATATGGACTATTTGTCAGGAACAATCGAAAGTGTTGTCTATTACAGTCCTGAAACCGGCTATACGGTCTGTAAATTTGCCGGCGAGGATGGTCTGGTTTTTACTATTGTTGGGACGTTTCCTCCTCTGTCACCGGGCGAAACGATAAAGATCAAGGGAAAGTGGGTCATCAGTCCTAAATTTGGCAAGCAGTTCAGCGTAGATAACTATATTCCCCTGCTGCCTTCCTCTGTTAAGGGGATAGAGAAATTTTTATCCTCTGGGCTCATCAAGGGGATAGGTCCTGTTCTTGCTAAAAGGATCGTCAACCGATTTGGTTCAGAGACTATCGAAATCCTTTCAAACAATATCAACAAGCTTAAACAAGTCGATGGAGTGGGAGAGGTGAAATTCAATGAGATCAAGAAGTCCTGGAGCATGAATGAGGATATCCGTGAGCTCATTATTTTTCTTCAAGAACACAGTATTTCCACAGGTCTGGCCACAAAAATATACCGCCAGTATGGAAAAAATTCTTACCATATCCTTAAAACGAATCCTTACCAGGCCTGCCACGATATCTGGGGTGTAGGGTTTAAAACAGCTGACCAGCTCGCACTCAATTTGGGGATGAATCCCATATCTCCGGAACGGATAAAGGCCTTTATTCTCTATGCCCTCGAAAAAGATAACGAGCAGGGACATGTCTTCTCCTTTCAAAAGGATCTTATAAAAACATGTCAAAAGGAAATCGACGCTGAAGAGGAAAATATTCTGGAAGCTCTTAGGGAATTAAAGGCACGCAAACTTGTTAAGTCGGAACATGGTGAGTCGGATGAAACGGTCTTTTTGCCTTTTTATTATATGGCGCAAGAGGAGGTAGTGAAGGATATCTACAACTTGGCCCATTTCCCCTTTCCAAAACCGGAGTTTGATGTGGAAAAAGAGATTTCTGCCACTGAACAAGATCTTCAAATCCGGTTCTCTCCTGTCCAGAGATTGGCTATTAAAGAGAGTGTCTATAAGAAAATATTGGTGATTACAGGGGGACCTGGGACCGGGAAAACGACCATTATCAAGGCGGTCCTCGATCTTTTTAACAAAGAGGGCCGGTTTGTCCTTCTTGCTGCTCCGACGGGCCGGGCTGCAAAGCGGTTGTCTGAAGCTACACGAACCGATGCAAGAACCCTTCACCGCACACTTGAGTTCACTCCCAAACTCGGCACCTTCCGCCGAAATGAGAATAATCCTCTTCAAGGAGATGCTCTGATTATCGATGAGTTTTCCATGGTCGATCTGCCGCTGATGTATCATCTGCTAAAAGCCGTACCCCGGGAAATGCATCTTATCCTTGTAGGAGATAAAGACCAGCTGCCTTCGGTGGGACCGGGAAATCTCCTGCGCGATTTTATTGAATCCGAGACGGTTTATGTGGTGCGGCTCGATGAGATTTTTCGGCAGGAAAAAGAAAGCCTGATCGTTCACAATGCCCATCGTGTCAACCATGGGGAAAAGCTCGTGTATCCTGAAAAAGGAGACACAGAGTCGGATTTTTACTTCATCCACCAGGAAGATGACCAAAAGGCATTCCATACAATTATCAATCTGTGTTCAAACCGTATTCCGAAAAAGTTCGATTTGAATCCTCTCTCACCGGAAATCCAGGTGATCAGCCCCATGTACCGAGGTGTGGTCGGAGTGGAAAATTTGAACACTGAACTGCAGAAGAGACTCAATCCCGATCAGGATGGATTAAAGTTGGGCAGCCGTGAGATCCGCATATATGACAAAGTCATGCAGATTAAAAACAACTATGACAAGGATGTTTTTAATGGAGATATTGGAGTGGTTGTAGATGTGGATAAACGGGCTTTCAGGATAGTTGTCAATTATGATGGGCGGGATGTCCTCTACCAGCGGGAAGAATTGAATGAGATTGTCCTTGCCTATGCCGTGTCCGTGCACAAGTCACAGGGGAGTGAGTACAGTGCGGTGGTCATGCCGCTGATGACCCAACATTTCATCATGTTGCAGAGAAATTTGTTCTATACGGCTCTCACTCGGGCCAGGCGTCTCAGTTGTATTGTCGGATCTTACAAGGCCCTTTACATCGCCATTAAAAATGACAAACCCATAAAACGAAACTGTCTTGTCAAAGATAAAC
>CAZLLG010000403.1:0-2787 GCA_964560275.1 uncultured Eubacteriales bacterium
CAACCGTGCACAGTCCTACACCACGTTTAAACTCCTGTTCAACTCACTTTTGTATTAGTTCTATGAGACGGTGGTAGCCTGAGCGGCTGATAGGGAGTGTCTTTCCGTCCTTGAGCACAGCGATCTTTCTATCCTTGGCATAGGGCTCTATCTTGCTCAGATAATCGATATTGAGAAGATAAGATCGATGAATGCGGACAAATCTCCGGGCATCCAACCGTTTCTCTAATCCGGAAAGGGTATCCTTTTTCAGAAATGATCTCTCTTGTCTGTACAGCCCAACATAATCGTCCTGGGCCTCAATATAAGAAATTTCCTCTACTGGAAGGATGTGAATTCGATTGTGGTCCCGAACCAAAATTCTTTCTAAAGGGATATGGAGCTTCTGGTGTTGTTCTAGCAAATGGCCGACAGGCTGTCCCTGACGCTCTCTAAGGCGATTTTCGATCCTCACAAGGGTTTTGCCCAGTCTTTCCTTTTTAACGGGCTTGAGGATGTAATCGAGTGCATGTGTTTCAAAGGCTCTTAAGGCATATTCATTATAAGCCGTAACAAAAACAATAAATGGAGGATTTTCAAGAAGCTCCAGTACGTCAAATCCATCGAGTTTTGGCATCTGGATATCTAAAAAAACAACTTCGGGTTTTTCCAGATTGATCACTTTTACTGCCTCAAATCCATCGGCACATTCACCAATAACTTGTATCCCCGGAAATTCAGCCAGTGCCAAGGCCATAGCCTTCCGGGCAAGCGGCTCATCATCGACAATCAATACGCGTCTTTTACTCATTCTTATCTCTTACATCCAGTGGCAGGCGGAGAGAAACAGAAAATATATCATCTTCTTTCCTCACGACCATAGTGGACCTGTCTTTATACACATTGGCCAGACGCTTTTTTAAACCTTTAAGGCCATGCCCTCCTCCTTCGGCAGTATGGCTTTTTGGGTCAAAGGAGTTTTGAACATCGATCAATAACCAATCCGGAATTTTTTGAATACGGAGGAACAGAGTTCTGATCTCCAGGGACTGCTGGAACGCATGTTTTACAGCATTTTCTACAAGAGGCAGCAGCGTAAATGGAGGAAGATTTACCTCGAAAACTTCAGGTTTAACACTAAAGTCAAGCTTAAGGCGCTCTCCCAACCTAGTTTTTTCAATCCCTAGATAATTTTCGATATGCTCTATCTCATCTTTGACATGCACCCAATCCTGTTGACCATAGTCTATGCTGTAACGAAGAAAATCGGACAATTGGATACACATCTGATGGGCTTTTTCTTGTGAAGTTTGTGTCAAAGTGCTCAATGCTGTCATGCTGTTGAATAAAAAATGTGGATGGATAGAGGTTTTAAGCGACATCAGTTCAGCGCGGCTGGCATCAAGACGATTCTTTAGGGCCAGCTGTTCGGCTTTGCGGCTTTTTTCTAATGTGAGAATAAGATAATAAATCAGACTGAAGAGAGAGTATAAAAACAATCCAATACCTAAAAGAAGCGGGAAGGCCTCATTAAAACGTGTTCTCCAAACTCCAGCTTTGGTTGTAACATCGAGGATTTCACTGTACAAGCCCGAAAACAATAACCAAACTCCTATCATCGCTATAGCTGAAAAACCGTGCCGCACGATAAATCGAATCGTGTTGGATATTTCAAGCGAGATGGCCTTGCAGGGAAACCATAACGAAAGAACGACAAATAATTGCAGCACCATGGCCGGGCCCACAAGAATTAGAGATTCAAGGAAGGGGAGACCACTCAATCCCTTCTCGAGCAATACAACACAAAGAACGATGGGGCTCCAGAAGAGCCCCATCAGAAGTATAGACCAGGGTGACTTTAGAAAAGGATGCATGTCAGTTGTGTATCTCCACTCCTCCCATGATTGCCATTCCCTTGAGAGTAAGTTTCTTTTGTGAGCGTCCCAGGCGGGAGTCTTTGTCGTTGGCGGCATGAAAGGCTGCTTTGTTATCCATGCCTCCAAGTATGGGAGTACCCTGTACATTGACTTCCCATGTTGTGGGAACTTTAAATTCAATCCCACCCATCAAAGCAAACGCATCGATTACAATTTCGTCCTCCTGCATATCGGCTTCTCTTAAATCAATCGTTCCTCCGCCCATGATGGCTGTGATTTTTCCACCTTTCAGATTTTTGGTATTAAATTTGAAATCTCCTCCTCCAAGCATAAAAGACAGATTGATGAAATCATTTGAAGACGGTGTCTTTTTAAATCCCCAAAATGCATTTTTTAAGATCAATAGACCGACCAGAATCAATATAACGGGCCAAAAATCAAAAAAGTCATACGGAATGATAGCCAAATTGGACAGCAAAAACAACACACCGATGATGATCAGGATCCATCCGCCTAATGACTGGCCGGTATCTCTTGTCCGGGAGAGTTGGCTCAAGCCAATCAGGATAAGAACCACTGGCCACAACTCCCAAAAATTAAATTCGATTGGAACTCCTAGATTCTCGAGAAGAAAAAGAACTCCGATAGCGATGATGAACATTGCAACGATGATCCTCGCATCAAAATAAACTTTACCTTTTTTTTCCATTTTGTCCTCCAATAATTTATTTTTGTGATTTTTGTCTCACACCCACAAGATAAATGGCCGGCTGAAAATATCAAAGTCTTTTTCGGCGAACACCTACTTTATGTCGGTGAATGGCCGAATTTGCTATTAGAGGCAATTAGAGGGACATTTTACTTAATTCATTTTTTTAAAATAATTAACCTGATCTATTCATAAATTGTAAAGGAGAAGAAAAATTGATTC
>CAZLLG010000404.1:0-2761 GCA_964560275.1 uncultured Eubacteriales bacterium
ATATGATAATCAAAGAAATTAAAGCTAATATTCCATTTCCATATGAAGATGAGTCCACTAGATATATCTTGTATGTGTTCTTCATGTATTCCTTCTTCTAGGGCCAGACCACTGAAAGATATTGATTTGAAGTACTCGAGTTTAGAAGAAAGGAATTCCGAAATCAGAAATCTCTCTTCGCTGCTTTTTTTGCTCTGCAGCGATAACAGTGTCAGCTGTGCTGTTCCAAGAATCAACGCGAAAATAATCACATAAGAAATCAGGATCTCTATGAAACTGAAACCCGATCTGTTTTTTTTCACGAATTGTATCCTTTCTCATAATTTATATAGCAGAAAGTGTACCAAGCTTCAGGATTTAGGCTCGCCTAAAAATCTCGTGAAAAAAGCAAATCAGTCAATGGGGGTAGTCAATCTCTTTGGGAATAGTCAATACAAGTTGACATCTCGATCGTGGTAAAAACTTAGTGGATCACTTGGATAAGAGTCAAAAGTGTTTGAAATGGTACGGATGTTATTCTAAAATAGAATAACTTTTGAATAGGGAGAGAGGGGAAATGAAGAAAATGTATCTCATACAATTGGAAATATTCTGTCTGTTGCTATTATGTAGTCTCCCAATTTTGGGACAAGCAGAAGTGATAAAAGTCAGAGTTATTTTAGTTGATGCCCAATTCCGGCTGAAACCGGATATGGACAGTATAATCTTGGCGACAGTTCCGGCAGGAACAGAGTTGGATGCTGTCGAAAAAACTGGAGAATGGTTTAAAGTGAAACTGCCGCCGGATGAAGAGGGCTTTGTTGTGACAGGCTATTTACACAGCAGTATGGTGGAGGTTATAGCTGAGCAGGATGTTGAGGAAAAGGCTGTTGTTCAGCCTGAAAAAGATGTCACACTTCCTGAAAAATCTATCTCTCAACAACCAATGATATATCAGGAAAAACAACGCAGAACATCCGGAATGGAGGTTGGATTTAAATTGTGTGGATCCGGAAATTATTTTTATCCGGATGATTTAAACGAAAGTCTCAGGACTGATATTGATTATTATCGTGCTAGGGCTGAAGGAAATCCGAATTCTACGATGCAGGGCGAATACAATCCCCTGCACATAGGTTATGGAGGAGCTATAGAGGCTTATATAAATTTTATTCCTCAGTTCGGAATGGGTGTTGGCGTGGGGTACGTTCATGCCAGTACTCAGATGACCTATAATTATTCTAGTATCTTTACGAGTTGGGAAAAGGCCCTATCTCCGGAAATATCGGCTCTTCCAATCACTTTCAGTCTTTATTTCGGGATTCCTCTGGGCAATGCGGTGAAAATTTATGCCTGTGGCGGTATAGGATATTACGTAGTCAACTTTGATTGGAGTTCGATTTGGAATTTTTATCAATTGGGAGATACGGCTGACTACTTGAACGATTTTTACATGAAGGAGAATAAAATTGGTTTTCATGGCGGCCTTGGTATTGAATTAAATCTGAATCGTTCGTTTTCATTCGTGATTGAAGCTGGCGGAAGATATGCAAAGTTGATGGATCTTCGTGGGACTTCGAAATATAAAGTCTATCTCAACCACGAAATTTCAGTGGATGAGGCGGAGGATAATGTGATTCTTTGGTACGGTGAATATGAAAGAGATGGAAAATGGTACCCTTCGTTGAGTTTTGGTGAAGAGCCTTCAGGTGCAGACGTAAGAAATATTAGAAGAGGAGAAATCGCGTTGACAGGATATTCAGTCCAAATCGGATTTAAAATAAAGTTCTCGACCTTTTCAGCTCGAAATAGTAGAGTTGATTAGTCATAGTAGTCTCAGCCAGATGATAATGTTTAAGGTATCAATGTCTAAAATCCAAAGGAGGTCATGATGTCAGAAAAGAAAAAATATGCATTAATCCTGGGATTGGTAGTTTTTCTCATTTTTAGTATGAGCTGCGCCCCAGGGAATGTCCGTTTCGAGGAGAAGGCAGCCGGATTCTGGGCCGGATTGTGGCACGGTTTAATCCTTGTCATAACCTTTATCATCAGCCTTTTTACAGATAGCGTTAAGATGTACGAAATCAACAATGCAGGCAATTGGTACAACTTTGGATTTTTGATCGGAGCGATGATTGCTTTGGGCGGCGGGGGTCATGGATCGCGCAGGAAGTATAAAAAATCCAAAAGTAGGAAAGAAAAAGAGTGGGAAGAGATTGGCGTCAAGGTCGAAGAGAAAGTCCGCCAGGGGATAAAGAATTGGGTCGACGAGACTGAAGAAAAAGACAGAGAATGGGAAGAAATAGGGAAAAAAATCGAAGAAAAAATTAAACGCGAGCTGAAAAACTGGGCAGAAAAATAATAGGGGACAGTCCCTAATTAAATGATAAATTATTGAAAATAATGTAGTTAGAGTTTATATGTAAATAATAGGGGACAGTCCCCAATTTCTAGAATAAAATTTTTGAATTGGCTGCAAAAAGTCTTGACTTTTTTTGTGTTAATACCTATTATATGGAAGCTTCTTTTGCACGATTCGTGCATAAACAATAGAAGTCTTTTGTCTTTTTAGAGGCGAGAAGTTTCTTTCTCGGGTAAGAAAGAAAATCGATCTTTGAATTTAAGCGGAGCAGCCAGAATTGATCCAAATTGTCAATTTTTTTCGATCTAGTTACGCTTAGTCCTCCCCTTCGGGGGAGTTCTATATCAACGGGAGAGTTTGATCCTGGCTCAGAGTTAACGTTGGCGGCGTGCGTAACCCATGCAAGTCGAACGAGAACCG
>CAZLLG010000405.1:0-2747 GCA_964560275.1 uncultured Eubacteriales bacterium
GTGAAAGATTGGACCAATCTTTCACATCTTCAAAGCCAGGCCCCAAATCTTCACCATTCTACCAAAGGATTTGGTAGAATGGTTGTCTAATGGAAAGGAAGAGATATATGGATGATTTATCCGAAGCTCAACTTTTGCGGCTGGCCAAACAGGCAGATATGGAGGCCTTTACTGAATTGGCCCGCCGCTATCAGGGGAGGATTTACAGCTTGGTCTTAGGATTGACAAAAAACCATTTGGATGCTGACGATTTGGCGCAAGAGACATTTCTGTTGGCCTATAAATCCATACGGAAATTCAAACAGGACTCCAGTTTTTATACGTGGCTGTACCGGATAGCCGTCAATCGGGCCATGAATTTTTTTAAGAAATCTCAGCGCGAAAAAAGGAAATTCAAGGCGGTTATTTCAAATTTTCCTCAAGAAAAACCTTCGAAAAAAACCATCTCCAATCCGGAAAAATCTTCTTTAAGAGAGGAACTCCGTGACAAAATCGATCTAGCCATCCAGGCTCTTCCGACGCCTTATAGGGCGGCACTTGTGCTTGTGGAATATGAAGACATGTCCCATAAAGATGCGGCTTATGTGCTGAAGTGTTCGGAAAATACTGTATCATGGCGGCTGCACAAAGCGAGGAAAATTCTCCAATCCAAACTCAGCCCTTATTTAAAAGGAGAGGACGATGAGCTGTAAAATCAAAAAAAGGAAGATCTCGGATCTTTTAGATAAGAGACTCTCAGAAAAACAGGTATCAATTTTAGAAAATCACATTTTGCAGTGCCCGTCCTGCCGCGAATACCGCAACCAGCTTATTTTAATTAGCTCTAAAGTTAGGGAGAGAGAAAAAAAGGGAATGCCAAAGGAGTATGCTTTGGAGTTTTCAGAAAGATTAAAAAGGCAGCTCCTGAATGGACAGAGGCGAAAAGGGCAAACAAAGAGATTTTCCGGCTTCGAAAAATGGGCATACAGTGCCGTTGGATTTATTGTTGTCCTTTTCCTCCTTGTCTATTTTATTGTTTTTCAACCGACATCTATCCCAACAGAAGGATATTTTGTGCTGTCTTTTGAAGACGCGTTGGGGGGTCTTGTTGGAGAGATCCAGGATAATGAGGAGCTTGAGGAATTGTTCAACTCGATTTTATTGACCTCTTTTACGGAAGCTTTGGAAGGGCTGGATAAGGAATTTATTCCTTTTATTATAGAGAATCCTATTTATCATGAAAATCTCAGTGAAGAGGATATAAAAAGTAATGAATCTAAAATAAAACAAAAACTAAAACTAGAACTCGATGAGGATGGTGAACTCTAGGGGGAGGATCATGAAAAACAAGACTCTGTTTGCTTCTATACTATTTATCTTCTTAATGGCATCATATGGCTCTGTTTTCTTGGCGGCGGATTTTGAGGGACAAGAGAAGAAAGAAACTGAACTCACTCCAAAATACAAGAATTTTCTTGCCTTGCTTCAAAGGATCATGAATTCAGAGGAAGAAAGAGAAGCCTTCTTTAAATTAAAAAGCGATCGGGAGAGAGACATTTTTATTGAATCATGGTGGAAGCAGAGGGGTGTCGGACAGAGAGGTGTGAGAACCAATATCAGAATGTTGAGATTAGCGAGGATGGTTCAAGCTTTGGATCTGACGGGGGACCAAGTCGCAGTGATTATGCCAGCTACAAATAAAAATGAAAAAAAAAAACAGGAACTCCATCGTGATCTCCAGCTGCAGATGAGAAACCTGCGAATTCTACTTCGGAGAGACGATCCGAATGAACAGACACTCAGCGATCTTCTTAGCCATATAAAAACACTCAAAGAAAGTCTTCAGGATAAGGAAGTTGAGTTCGAGAAATTTCTTGCAGACCATCTATCGCTGAACCAGCAAGCCAAATACATCATTTTTTCACAGGATTTTTACAGGGGATTACAAGAACAGCTGGACAATGCGAGAAGAACTCAACAAAGGCTGCAGCTCCAGAGAAGAAAAAAGAGATAAAAGGAACTCGTGATCACATTCTGCTCTAACTCCAAAAGTCACGTCGAGTTACGAATTTTTTTGATCCTCATTCATGGATGAAACAGGTGAAATTGGTTTATATTTTTTTTTAAAAAAATTCATAAATTTATTGACATAAGGCCCGAGTTCGTTTAGCATTACGTAAGTAGATTTGTACTTTTTTTTTCGAAGAAAGAAGAGTTAGAGCCGGAGCAGATAGGAAATAATAAGGCGCGCGGAGACCGAGTGTGCCCCTTTCTCTTCTCTTTTCAACCCCTATTAGTATAGTAAAAGTATATACGGAATAATTTATTTTGGTCGTTTGTGCCAGCGTAGCTCAGTCGGTAGAGCAGCTGATTTGTAATCAGCGGGTCGGGGGTTCGATTCCTCTCGCTGGCTGTGAAATAGATTAGGATGTTTGATACACGTACACGGGTAGGTACCAAAGTGGCCAAATGGGGCGGGCTGTAAACCCGCTGGGGTGACCCTTCGGAGGTTCGAATCCTCCCCTGCCCATTTAAGCGGGAATAGCTCAGTTGGTAGAGCATCGGCCTTCCAAGCCGTTTGTCGCGGGTTCGAGTCCCGTTTCCCGCTTTGCCGAAAGGCTGCCCACGTAGCTCAGTCGGTAGAGCACGTCCTTGGTAAGGACGGGGTCACCAGTTCAAATCTGGTCGTGGGCTTTGTTAGAATAAGTGGACTAAAAAAAGCTTAGATTTAGGAGGCAAGGAAAATGGCGAAGGAAAAGTTTGACAGA
>CAZLLG010000406.1:0-2719 GCA_964560275.1 uncultured Eubacteriales bacterium
ATTTATCCATGTTCGGTTAACCTCAAACCTTCAAGAATATTTCTCTCAATAAGTAAATGATGGACAGATCGGAATGAAAGCATTGAAGGCTCTGACAAATAATTTTGTCGCATCAATTCTTTTCTTTGTCGTGATCGGTTTCAATGGGACATCGGTGGCCTTCGGACAAGATTATCAATCGTTCAAACTGGAAGTGGCTCGGATAAAGAAGAATACGAAGTTCAGGATCGGACCTCTCAGAATATTTCCCGCCTTCCATCTCAATGATTTAGGATATGACAACAATGTGTATTATCAGCATAAAGATGAGGAGCTAATATCTGATTTTACTGTTACTCTCTCTCCCGAGTTCAATACCTATGCCGTCTTCCGCAGAAAACTCATCTTCTCACTCTCAATCAATCCCGAATTTGTCTATTATATGGAACAGCATCGGGAGAGTGGATTTAATCTTTCTTTCAGGCCTGGAATAAAATTTCTTGTTTTGAAAAAATTGGTCTTGGGTGGAGAATATTTCTGGAATAGCTATAGGTACAGAGCCACTAGTGAGTTTGATGTCCGAGTGAGAGAAATTAGTAAGGGATATTCGGGCAGTCTGTATTTTGATGAAGGAAAGAGGCTTTCACTGGGATTTACAGGATCTATGCAGGACATCCTTTATAAAGACGTTGATTTCCTCAACCAAAATATCTTTTTTTCAAGAAATCTCAACCGTGAAGAGCAAAATGTTCATTTTGAGCTCTACTACAAGATCTTAAACAAAAAGGGAGATCTGTTCCTCCGTGCTGGATATACGGATTATAAGTTCAAAAGTCTCCAGGCCCGTTTTCGAAACTCTTTGTCCTACCAAGTCTATACAGGGATTCATTTACCTCTTCTTGGATTGATTAGAGGAACACTTTCCGTCGGTTACAAAACATTAACACCAAGATCAAAGGAAGAACAGGGATTTGATGGACTTGTAGTGAATAGCAATCTCAGAATGAAGTGGTCCAAACTTGTATTTCAAATCAATTACCAGAGAGATTTTCAATTTTCCTATTGGACAGACAACATATATTATCACGAAGACCTATACGGCGGAGGGATCCAGTACTATCTGAAAAATTTATTTAGATTGGATTATTATCTCAATTATGGGCAATCCCGCTATCCAAAACCAATCCAATCCTTGGGATCCGGGAGAGATATGGAAGAAATTTTCAGGAGAGATGAGTATCGGATTCATACAGCCGGGATTGTATTTAAAGTTAAAAAGAAGTTTGGCGTGGGTATATCTTTAAATTTCTGGAAAAGAGATTCCAATCAATACTGGGCAAATAGAGAGAGAATGTTCATCGGAATATTTTTAACAAACGACTTTTAAGCAAAAGATTTCAATCAAAAGAGGTTTGACATGAAAAAAATAATTCAAGAAACATGTATGATTTTTTCGCTGCTGCTCATTTTATCCCCGATTTCTGCTCAGGATAATCAAGCGGGGAGTGTCGGTGAATATCAAATCGGTCCCAGGGATTTGCTGGAAATTAAAGTGTTCGAGCTTCCTGACCTTAGCCAGACAGTCCGGGTATCCGAAGACGGATCTATAACTCTGCCTCTTTTACAAAAGGTCTATACAAAGGGATTGACCAAGGATCAGCTTGAAACAAAGATAGCGGATCTGCTTGAGCCCAAGTACGTCAAGAATGCTCAGGTTTCAATTTTTATTAAAGAGTATAAAAGTCATCGTGTTTCCATTATAGGTGCCATCAAAAATCCTGGGATGTATGAACTCACAGGTCAGAATAATCTGCTGCAAATGATATCCAAGGCCGGTGGATTAGAGGAAAATGCAATGGATAAGATTTATGTCATGAGGGAAAGAAAAAACGGGCAGACCGAAACACTCCTCATAAGATTAGATGATCTGCTCTACAACGGTGATCAGTTCCTCAATATTCCACTTTATTCTAATGATATCATCAATATTCCTATCGACCAAAAATTTCGAATATTCGTTTTCGGTGAGGTCAAGAATCCAGGTGCCCTTGAATTTAAAAGGTCCGAGGAAATTACCATCCTTAAAGCTATAGCACAGGCAGGGGGGCTTACAGAAGATGCCGCGAAAAAAGGAATCATCATTAAGAGAAAAAACAACAAAGGAAGGGAATTGAAAATTGATGTAAATTTGATCGCTATTCTCAAAGGCGAATCACAAGATCTTATTATGCAAAAAGGGGATATCCTCTTTGTCCCGGAATCTGTGTGGTGAACTTTCACATCAGACAAAGATATAAGACTTCCTCTTCATTTCCCTGAAAAGAGAAAATAATTTAGTCACATCTGCAAACCAGAAAAACATGAAGTCAGTATGTCTTTAATTTTTTACGAATAATTTTTACGAGGGCAAAATGAACAAAAATAGATATGATAACAAAAACGCCGAAATCACCAAAACCGATTCAAACCGGGTCATTTTTTTTCGATTCTGGAGCATGGTTCTGAGGAGAAAATGGACTATTATTTTTTTCTTGATAATCGTGACCATCACAGCCACCATTTTTTCCTTCACCGCTGCCCCTGTTTTCATATCTAAAGGAACTCTCTTAATCGAAAAAGAACCGAATATTCTGACATTCGAGGAAATATATCAGCTCGAATCTCTGAGGGATGACTATCTTCAGACTCAGATCAATCTCTTATCTAGCCGGAAAGTAGCTCAAATTGTTGTGGGCAAATT
>CAZLLG010000407.1:0-2709 GCA_964560275.1 uncultured Eubacteriales bacterium
GTCGGCGCATGAGCTCTCTTTGGTCAAGGTTCAAACGGCAGCACATGGCCCTGATGTCTCCCGGATCCATACCTGTTCCGATATAGTTCTGGAAGTAGGGAATACCATACTTGGCCGTGGCATCAAACAGGAGATTGGCGTTAGGCGAATCCCAATCAAAATCATGGGTTAAATTGTAAGTAGGGATTGGAAAAGTGAACACACGACCGCGCAGGTCTCCTTCGATCATCAGCTCCAAGAAAGCCTTGTTGATCATGTTCATCTCTTCCTGGTAGTCTCCGTAGTTCGAATCCAATTCTTTTCCACCAACAATGACCTTCTTGTCCTTCATGTCCGGGGGAACCGTCCAGTCAAACGTGAGGTTGGAGAAGGGGGTTTGCCATCCCCATCTGGAGGGGACATTCAGACCAAAAATCAGCTTCTGTATATCCTGTTTGACACTTTCAAAATCCAGATTATCTGACCTGACAAAAGGAGCCAGCAGTGTATCCACACTGGAAAAAGCCTGTGCTCCGGCGAATTCACCCTGCATGGTGCCAATGAAATTGACCATATGCAGACTGGCTGTTTCAAGATGTTTGGCGGGGAAAGAATGTACCTGATTGGGGACATGCCCAAATCCCTTTTTAAGGAGGTTTTCAAGCGACCATCCCGCACAGTAACCTACAATAGGATAGGACAAATCGTGGATATGGAGATTTCCTTCTATATGAGCATTCTTGATATGACTGGAGTACAGTTGATTCATAGCAAAATTCGACATCACCTCTCCTGAGACTCTGGCGTTTAAACCAGAGAAACTCAGGGCTCCCTCATTGCTGTTCTCCCTGATTTTCCAGTCGGTATCGTTAATATAATCCTTGATAAGGCTGATAAGATTGAGACCGGTTTTGCGGGCTTCACGGATATCCTTATGTCGCTCACGATAGAGAATATATGACTTGGCAATCTCAAGATAGCCCTGCTTCATGAGAACCATTTCTACGATATCTTGGATCTGCTCCACGGATGGGATGGTGTATCCGCTGAACTTGTCTTCGAGCATGAACGTGGCTATATCCGAAACCGTCTGAGCCAAACGTTTGTCGTTCACACCATGGGACTCCATGGCTTTTTCTACCGCCTTTGTGATTTTCTCCTGCACAAAATCAACAATGGTACCATCCCGTTTTTTAATCCTAGAAATCGTTCCCGGCATGGCGGTCTCCTTTCTTTGAGCCATATTTAACCTCCCCTTCCCACAGCGGAGCGTCCTCCATTTTTATTGAATTATCCATCCCAAAACCTCTTTGACATCAAAAAACAAAGAGGATTGAATTACAATATATTGTGTATCCCGATATTGAACGCTACAAAATGTTGTGGAAACTCCACTAAATTACTCCTATTGCAAAAGATTGTCAAGAGTTTTTCATTTTTTTTTTTATTTTTGTGATTTTTTTTGAAAAAACGTGCCGATTTTTAAACCGGATAAGTCAGGCAAAGAATTCGGATGTGTTATAATGACAGGACATTACAAATAAAAAGGTTTAATATGGCAAAAATTGAATTTGAGATCAGCACACGGACCAAAGAAGAATTTATCGATTTGACCTCAAACGTGAGAAAAATTATAGGGGATTCAGGGATCCGGGCCGGAATTTGTACAGTTTATGTCCCCCATACCACAGCCGGTGTAACCATCAATGAAAATGCCGATCCTTCTGTTCAATCCGATATCCTTAACACGCTAAGAACAGTGGTGCCCGACAATCTCCCCTACACTCACATGGAGGGAAACTCCCCGGCCCATGTGAAGGCCAGCCTCATGGGCTCCTCCATCCAGATTATAATCGACGATGGGGAATTAGTTCTGGGAACATGGCAGGGCATATACTTCTGCGAGTTTGACGGTCCGCGGCGCCGAAAAGTCTACGTTAGCGTAGGTTAGAGGATTGCCACCCCTTTCTTGAGAAGTTCTTGTTTGAGGTTTGTATCCGGACTCAAAAGTACAGTCTGCAGACCTAATTGTTCAGCGGCTGCTGTATTTTCTTCTCTGTCATCAATAAATAAACTTTCTCCGGGTAAAGTTCCCGCCTCTTCCAATGCGACTTCATAGATTCTTGGATGAGGTTTCATGAAACCCACTTCATACGAAACCACGTACTTATTAAAGAATAGAACCTCGGGGAATCTCTGTTTGACAAATTCAAAGCGCTCGACATCGGTATTGGAACACAAAACCAGCTGATATCTCGGCTCGAGTGACTTCAGGAGTTTTACAATCGGTTTATTGAGAGAAAAAATATCGTTATACATGGAAAAGAAGGCGGTTTTATCAATTGTTGCCCTAAAGATTTGAGTGGCCTGCTTGTAAAACTCGTCGGGAGACACTTTTCCCGTATCAAAAGAGCGGCTCAGTTCCAGGTGGACCAAAACTTCACTGACAACTTCATCGACGGGCAAAGGAGAATACTCCGCAATTTTATTAAAGAAAATGTTGTTGTCAAAAAAAATGAGGACATTGCCTAAATCGGAAATTATACTTTTTATCATAAAGTTATCCTTATTGATTGAATCCAATATAACAAAAGGGCGAATTGACAAGCAACTTTTTCCTGTGATATAAGCGCCTCATCAAGCCATTTTAGCACTAAGGACTATTTTCATGACAGAAACAACTCAGGAAATCGGGATTTTTCACCCCTCAACAAAATTCTATCGTTTTAC
>CAZLLG010000408.1:0-2615 GCA_964560275.1 uncultured Eubacteriales bacterium
AACAAAACCGAATTTTTATGGAACATCTCCTTCGTCCTCCTCAAATGCTTGATCTCAGTATAATAAATTATCACAAGTATTTTCTATTGTCCCCTTTTTTGATAGAGGGGATTTGGGGGTAGGACAGATCAGTACTTTTTCAGGAGTCTTTTCCACCGGGTCTGTTTGAAAAAATGTTTAATCGTGTCAAACAGTCTTTGGAAAAAACCCTTGTTCAAAAAATGATCGGTGGAGGCCTCAAAAGACCAGTAGATCCTCCAAGGCTTTCCAATCAGAAAATCTTTTGGAAGCGGTCCCCATATGCGTGAGTCGGAACTGAGGCTTCGGTTGTCACCCATACAAAAATAAAAATCCTCGGGAATTCTAAAGGCCATGCCCATTTCTGTGGGCTCGAGGTTTCTTCTGAATTGAGGGGGAAATTCATCCCTCCAAAGGATGGCGTTTTCTGGAGGAAAATCTGAGGGAACCCGAACATCTCCCTTAAAAAAAGTATAAGGTTCATCCAACGGCGTGCCGTTTATATGAACCCTGTTTCCAACAATTTTTATCAACTCTCCGGGAAGCCCGATAACACGCTTGACATAGGTCATGGTGCTTAAATTTCCAGCCTCAACTTCATGTGGAGCCTTAAACACAGCAATCATGCCTCTCTTTATCTTGAGTTGGGGGAAAACAAAGCCATCGATTGGGCTTAATGCCTGGGAATAGGCCACTTTGTCGACGAGAAGATGGTCGCCGACCAGCATATTGTCTTCCATAGAAGGAGTGGGAATGCCAAAAGATTGGAGCAAAAAAGCGTTTATGAAAAAAACGAGGACCAAAACCTCAAGGATCATCTCGACATTTTCTCTGAAGACGCCCTCTCTTTTTTGTTTCTTTTTCTTTTTTTTGCTCATTATATAAACCGCATGATCCAACTCGCGAGGATCACACCTCCAACCATATATATAAAATATCTTACGGCATAATGAATAATGGCCCTTTTTTCATCGAACTTGATAAACGCCATTAAAACAGAGACGAGGCCGGAAAACAGCAGAAGAGAAATCAGGTGGCTTTTAAACATCCTTCTTTTCCTTCGCTATCCCATAAGCCTTAACAGCAATGAATAGATTGAGAAAACCCGCCACCGCGATGTAGGTCGTGCCATAAATATAGGTGTAAGCCGCAATATCTCCGGTACCCAAACCAAGGATTTTTCCGAAAAAATAAAAAATTCCGCTTCCAATACTTCCCAGGAATCCCAGAAAAGTCAGAGGTTTGGCATCATAGAGATCGGTCAGCCCGCCTGACATGATCAAACCCAAAACAAACAAGGCTAAAATTCCAAAAAAGAATACCATCCCTTTAACACGCTTGCCCTGCAGATAATGACCTGAGCCAGGAACCAGCCACGCCACCATAAACACCAAAAGAGGTTTCATGTTGCTATTATATACATAAATTAACAGGAAAAAGTTTTCATGGCAAGATATGACGGGAGAGGCATAGAGGACAATCAAAAGAATTTGGGAATTTGTGGTGGAGCTTGTGGGATTTATTTTTTCTTTTTGGATTGAGGATATAAGAGGATCCCTTTTGCTTTTCTTGATCTTCTCATGACAAGGATAATCAACTCTATGGCCATCAGAAGCAAGACTCCTACCAGAAAAAGCTCACTTAATTCAAGACCGGTTGTCGCCTTCAACCATATTGCAAAATGACTCAAATCGATTCCAGTTGTCGTTTTAAACCAGTTTATAAAGTCAGACATAGAACTCTCTCTATAGATTTAGTCGAGATTGAAGCGTCTTGTGTGAAATAATTAATTTTGCGCCATTTCACTCTTAGTAAGAAAAAATGATGTTAATCTGAAGCCTGAATGATTTTGATCTAGAGATTTGCTATGGAATCCGTGGTCGATATCACCGATTAGGCTTTGGTCTTGGCAATTTTTTTCTTTATGATTCCTAATCTGTAATCTTTCCTCGCTGCCAGGGCCAGGCTCCTACTGTAATGCTGCGTCTTGTAAAGAAGATTGATGCCAAAACATAAAATACAGCTGCAACTCCTAATAGAATAATTGTATCTGATAATCGTGCTCCATCCGTAAAAATTGTTTCGGTGGTATTGTAGTAATTGAAGAGAGAAAAATATTTTATTGGTTCCAATGATTTTACCATACCTGCAATATTTTCCCCAAAAAAGCTGGCGATATAAAAGATTGCCATAGCAGTTGCGGATAATCGACGATTTGGCAGAATGGCTCCAAGAAAAAGGCCTATCGTAATAAATCCCAGCGCCAAAGGCAGACTGCTCAAAAGAGCTGAAAAAAGGCCAAATGGTGTTACATTTATTGGAGTATTTATTTTTATTACAGCCAGGATTAAAGCATTACCGGTACTCGCGATAATCATTATAAATAAGGCAGCAACAGAAAGAGCAATAGCCTTTGCTGTCAATATTTGCCAACGGCTTAACGGCATAGCAACGATCAACTCGAGAGTTCCATTATCTTCCTCTCCAGCCAAGATAGATGTGCTCGCTATAATACAATAGATACCAAATAGAAGTGGGATATACACGAGTACAATGGAGGCCATATAGCCCTCAAAAGATCCAAGCTGTATGCCTAC
>CAZLLG010000409.1:0-2582 GCA_964560275.1 uncultured Eubacteriales bacterium
AAAAATTTACACTCAAAGACGAAACCGCTTAAAAAGACAGCTTAAGTCGGGAGTTGTCTTGTTTTTAGGAAATGATGAAACTCCCATGAATTATCCCGCGAATCCCTATCACTTCAGGCAGGATAGTTCATTTCTTTATTTCTTTGGACTCGACACGTATGGATTAGCCGGCATCGTCGATATCGACGAGAAAAAGGATATTCTCTTTGGCGATGATGTGACCATGGAAGATATCGTCTGGATGGGATCTCAACCTCTTCTTAAAAAACGGGCTGCAGGAGTCGGAGTCAAGGAAACGGCTCCTTATGGACAGCTGGAGGAAACTCTTAAGAGAGCGATTCAACAGGGTAGGAAGGTTCACTTTCTACCACCTTACCGTCCCGAGAACAAACAGAAGATCAGTCAGCTCCTTGGCGTTCATTTAGACCTTATCAAGGATTATGTTTCCAAGGACCTCATCAAGGCTGCTGTTGAACAGCGCTCCATCAAGATAAAAGAGGAAATCGCTGAGATGGAATTTGCCCATGCAGTGACGTATGATATGTACTTGACTGCCATGAAAATGAGCAGGGCCGGAGTTTTTGAAAGGGAGATCGTCGGTCAGATGGAAGGAACAGCCCTTTCCGCGGGGTGTCACATGGCCTTCCCTGTAATTTTTTCTATAAACGGACAGATTCTTCATAATCATTATCACGGCAACAAGCTAAAAAAGGGGAGACTCATTGTGGCTGATTCCGGGGCCGAGTCGCCCAGGCACTATGCGGCGGATATTACAAGAACAATTCCCGTAAATGGGAAATTTACAGAAAAACAAAAAGAAATATACAGCATTGTCCTGGAAGTTCAGGAAACAGCCATCAAAGCCATAAAACCCGGCGTCAAATACAGGAACATCCATCTGAAAGCGGCCAAAACAATTTTTAAGGGCTTGAAGGAGCTCGGCCTGATGAAAGGAGATGTGGAGGAAGGAGTGAAAGCTGGTGCCCATGCGCTGTTTTTTCCTCATGGACTGGGCCATCATATCGGGCTTGACGTCCATGATATGGAGGACTATGGAGAGAATAATGTCGGCTATGATGCAAAGACTATGAGGAGTGATCAATTTGGACTGGCTTATCTTAGACTGGCCAAAGAGCTTCAACCGGGTTATGTGCTCACGGTTGAACCCGGTATCTACTTCATTCCAGACCTTATCGACAAGTGGATAGCCGAGAAAAAACACAGACAATATATCAACTATAAAAAAGTGAATGAATATAGAGATTTTGGTGGTGTCCGGATCGAAGATAATATCCTTGTTACGGATAAAGGCCGTCATGTTTTAGGAAAAGGCATTCCAAAAACCATTACAGATGTCGAACAGGTTATATGAAAAAAGCGCGCAAAGAAAAAATTCTCGTCGTGGATGACGAGAAAAATATCCGGAAATCACTCAAGATGATTTTGGAGTATGAAGGGTATACGTTTCTGGAGGCGGCCGATGCTGAAGAGGCGCTTGAAATAATCGAAGAAACTGTCGGACTCGATCTGATCCTGATGGATATCAAACTTCCTGGTATGGATGGCCAGGAACTTCTCTCTGAATTGAAAAAGAAACCTTACTCTCCAGAAGTCATTATGATTTCCGGGCATGGCACAGTGCAGACAGCTGTCGAATCCACGAAATTGGGGGCTTTTGATTTCCTGGAAAAACCTCTGCACAGAGACAGAGTACTCCTGAGCATCCGGAATGCGACAAGCCAAAATAAACTGCGCCGAGAATGCCAGGATTTGCGGAAAAAATCAGATAAAAAGTATGATCTTATCGGCAGTCATGAGTCCATGAAAAATTTATGGAAACAGATCCTCAAGATTGCACCGACAAACACGACCGTTATGATTCATGGTGAAAGCGGAACAGGAAAAGAACTCATAGCCAGATCTATCCATATGAACAGCCTTCGAGAAAAAGAAGCCTTTATTCAAGTCAACTGTGCTGCCATACCGGAAGAGCTGATTGAAAGTGAACTTTTTGGGCATGTGAAGGGGGCCTTTACGGGTGCGACAGAAAAGAAGCTGGGAAAGTTCGAGCTGGCCGATCAAGGGACCATTTTTCTAGATGAAATCGGAGACATGAGCCTTAAAACCCAGGCTAAAGTCCTTCGGGTTTTAGAGGAGGGAGAAGTCCAGAAAGTTGGCTCTCATAGGGTTGGGAAGGTGGATGTGAGAGTGATTGCAGCAACCAATAAGGATTTGAAAGCTGAGATCAAAGAGGGCAATTTTAGAGAAGACCTTTATTTTCGGCTCAATGTTGTTCCGCTCCTCTCTCCGCCCTTAAGGGAGAAAAAAGAGGACATTCCGATTTTAATAGACTATTTCTTGGCGCACGTTTCAGAAGAAAACAATTTTAAAGAGAAAAAATTTTCGGAAGACGCCATTGACGCACTTGTGAAGTACCCTTGGAAGGGAAACGTCAGGGAGCTGAAAAATGTCATCGAACGTTTGATGGTCACAGTTGATTCGGAAATAATCCACAGAAAAGATCTGCCCGATCAAATTGCCGGAGACGCTCAGATCTTTCTTCCCGATGCCGGACAAATCAA
>CAZLLG010000410.1:0-2577 GCA_964560275.1 uncultured Eubacteriales bacterium
TTTCAATTGACCATGGGATTCAAACCAAAAAGATGCTGAAATGATGTGCTTGCCAAATATTATTTTTTATTGTGTATAGTAAAAAGCCATGAAACGGAAAATTGCTCTGACTGTATGGTTCGGATTGCTCTCTATAGTTTGTATGCTTCTAGATGTTACTGCTCAAGGCATCAAGGAAACGACCATTCGCAATGTCACAGAAAAAACGGTGCGTTATACTATTAAGGCTGTCAATTCAAATCAAAAACCTATCAAAAGAATTCTTAAGATAGGCGCTATCGACCGATTTCTTGAGTACTCTGACTTTGATGTCTTTTATAAAAATGGAAAAGAAAAAAAAACCCGCCGGATCTACCTTGGGCGTCCATATTCTTTTCGCCTGGATGAGAACTATGAACTCCAACTTTATGATGGTTCACACGGGAGATCGGATGCTCCGGATCTTGCCCCTTATGTTCCCACACCTGAGGATGTCGTTGAAAAGATGCTTGAAATGGCTCAAATCGATAAAGGTGACATCCTCTATGATTTAGGCTGTGGAGACGGACGGATTGTCATTACAGCCGCAAAAAAGTATGGAATCCGAGGAGTCGGTGTGGATATCGATCCTCAAAGAATTTCTGAATCCAATGCCAATGCCATCTATGCCGGAGTCGAAGACCTCGTTGAATTTCAACTCCAGGATGTCATGAAAGTGGATTTTTCAGAAGCAACTGTTCTTATGGTGTATCTCCTTCCCAAGTCTCTTGGACTGCTGAGACCTATGTTTGAAACCTTGCTCGCTCCCGGGACAATTGTCGTCTCCCATAATTATGCAGTTCCGGGATGGGAGCTCAAAGAGATAAACTATATATATCTTGACTATAAGGACGAGGCTTTCCATACAATCTATGTCTATCTTAAATAAAATCAGCTCGCCGGCCCTCAGTCATTCCTTAGATACTTAAACACTTATTAAAGAGAAAATGTTATTTTGGATAGAAGGCGGAGTTCAATTATGAGTAAAAGGCTGTTTTTTTTAAATATTCTTGTTTTTTGGAAAAATTAAAGAAAAAGTCATACTTTTTTGTTTTTCAAACGTCTATATATATGAAAGGTTTATTATGATTTGCCCCAGATGCTCAGGTGATTATATCGATGGAGTAAAGGTCTGTGTGGCTTGCCATGTCCTTTTAGTCAAGGAATCCCCCAGGGAACCGAAAAATGGGAACAACAGGCTGGTCCATTTTATAACCTATTTCTCTTTACATGAGGCAGAGGCCGGAAAAAATCTCCTCGAATGTTTTGACGTCCAAGCTTTAATTTCTAACGATGAAATCAGGGGTGTTCGATTGTGGATTCACAAAGAAGATGCCCATAAAGCCGTTAGAATTTTCCAGGAGAACACCTGTGCTGAAAAAAAACTTGAGAAAACACACTAGTTTTAGAAATATGTCCGATTTATGGACAATTGTCTCTTTTAATAAATCATGAAAATATCTCTTGACTTCTTCATTTATTTCTTTATAATTGTCATTTTTTTACTTTTCTTTTTGTCAAATCCCCATATAAACAAAAGGAAGCGAATAAACGTATATTAAGTGAAAATGATGAAATTCCATATTGGCATGTTTTTTGCAATAGGAATAGGAAAAAGTAGAGAGGAGTACTGAAAAATGCAATCAATTCAAACAATCGACTTGCAACAGCAGATTGAAGAGGCTTCGAAGAAGGCAAAACCGAAGAAAGCATTGTATCTTTATGACGAGACCGGAAATAGAGAGCTCTTGGGGGTTTTCAGCCAAAAGAAGGCGGATCAGATCAGAAAATATCTGAAAAACAAGGATTTGCTTAACCGCCTTACTGAGTTTGAGGTGAGAACCACAGAACCAGATACAGAATTCGACTTTTAATTGGTATATATCACCGATATTTCGGTGATCCCATAAATCGGAAGCCTATCAGGAAAGGGAAGCGGTTTACATATAACTTCTTCTTTGTCTAAATTCTGTACACTTTAGTTGACCTTCCGCCGTCTGGTCCAAGCAGTGGCATTCCAACTCCCTTTGCACAACTTGATGGCTTTTTTTAGCTCGTATTGGCAGAGAAATCGCACATGATCGCATGACTCTCCCGTGTAATGTTTATTCAGAACATGAAGAGCCATCGGATCTCCGAGCTGTCCGAGAGCCCAGACTGCCCTGTTTCTTGTCTGCAGATTATGTTCATCTGAATCAACATAGTTCATAAGAGCCGATACCGCATTTCCCGGGTAAATTTCGAGAGCTTCTTCACTGATCGATTTAACTCCTTCTCCAATGTCCCAACAGATCAAGCCATAAGAGAAGACGAGAAAAACAAAACCTAGAAGAATTCCGTAAAAAAAGAGTTTTTTCAGGGATTTCTTTAAAATTATTACCTTCTTTCTCCCTGTTGATGAAGTGTTTTCAGTCTAGCTAATCTGACAGTCTGTGTCAAATTTACCAGGTAGTTTTAAAAGTTATAAATGCCTAACTCCTCTTAAATAGAATTAAGCACATTTGAAACCCACATTCCGCACTTTGAGAGTGTGCATTTTTCGAATTAATTCCTCCATCG
>CAZLLG010000411.1:0-2524 GCA_964560275.1 uncultured Eubacteriales bacterium
ACAGGCCCCATTTTTTCTATAAAAAAATGGGGCCTGTCCCCAATTAATGTCCCCAATTAATGTCTATTGAATTTTGTACTGCACCATTTTATTGAAGAGCGTTTTGCGGCTGATTCCAAGAATTTGTGCGGCTTTTGTCCTGTTCCCCCCCGACTCCAGAAGTGCTTTTTCTATGAAACTCTTTTCATTTTTTTCTGTGATATTTTGAATCATTTGATTCATCGGTCGTCCTTTGCCGAAGGACAGATTCTTTTCATCTGCAGCTTTGACTCTTATTCTCAGCGGCATGTTCTCTTCTTCAATTCTAGAGCTTTCACTCATGACCAGGGTTTCATAAATGACGCTCTCCATTTCGCGAATATTTCCAGGCCAATCATAGTTTTTGAGCAGGTTGAGTGTCCCTGGCGTCACTCCTTTTATGTCTTTACCCAGTTCCTGGTTGAATTTTTCGATAAAGTATTCGCAGAGGAGTGGAATATCCTCTTTTCTTTCTCTTAAGGAAGGAACATGAATGGAAAGGACGGCCAGCCGCCAATAGAGATCTTCTCTGAAAACTCCCTCTTTGACTGAGTTCTCCAGGATTCTATTGGTGGCGGCGATGACGCGGACATCAATAGGTGCGGTTTCTGTCCCCCCGACTTTGACGATCTCTTTTTCTCCCAGAGCACGAAGAAGTTTGACCTGAGCTTCTTGAGAGAGTTCACCCACTTCGTCTAAAAATATTGTTCCCCTATTGGCGAGTTCAAATTTTCCTGTTTTTTCCACCTTGGCATCTGTGAAGGCTCCTTTGATATGGCCAAAAAATTCTGACTCAATCAAATCCTTAGGGATAGCGCCGCAGTTAACCACGACAAAAGGCTCGTCTTTTCTTGGGCTTTTAAAATGGATGGCTCTGGCGATCAGTTCCTTTCCCGTTCCGCTCTCACCCGTAATCAGGACAGTTCCATCTACTCGTGCGATTTTTTCCATCATCTGGAAAATTGAATTCATTTTTCCGCTGGTTCCGATTATGTTGGAGAATCTGTACCGGGCCGAAAGTTCTGATTTCAGCTCATCAACTTCTCTCCGGAGTCTTTTGACTTCCAATGCTCTGGATATCGAGAGCAAGAGCTCATTGTTATCGACAGGCTTTTCCAGATAATCATAGGCTCCCAGCTTAGTGGCTTCCACGGCATTCTGGATTGTGCCAAATGCCGTGATGATTATGACTTCTGCGGTGGGTGATGTCTCTTTTATTTTGGCGAGGACCTCAATGCCTGAATAGTCTGGCATGTTCATGTCGAGGAGGATGATGTCGGGATTAAAACTCTGGGCTTCTTTTAATCCTTTTTTTCCGTTTTCTGCAGTCCGAGCAGAATAGTCCTTTTCCTCGAGAAGAAGAGAAAAAATATCCCGGATGTTTTTTTCATCGTCGATGATTAGGATTTTATGTTTCATGTGTGTTATTCCAGAGGAAGTGTGATCAGGACAGTTGTACCTTGAGCAACGTTGCTTTTGACTTCTATTTCTCCTTTATGAGCCTCGATAATGCCGTAGCAAATCGAAAGGCCAAGACCGGTCCCTCCTTTTTTTGTGGTAAAAAATGGATCGAAAATATTGTCCAGTTTATCTTCGGGAATTCCTTCCCCCGTGTCGGCCACCTCGACCAGAATTTTGTGGCTGTCTTTCGGGTGGATCGTGATCTTTAATTCTCCTCCTGCATACATGGCCTGGGCTGAATTCAGGAGGATGTTGAGGAAAAGCTGTTTGAGTTGGGCTTTGTCGCTGCTGAGTAAAACCGGTGTTGTGGGGTAATCTCGTGTGATAGTGATCTTGAATTTTTTAGCCTGAATTGAAATCAAATCAAGGCTGTCTTCAAGAATCTCGATGATGTTATTCTTCTCTTTCTTGATCTCTGAGGGCCGTGAAAAGGAGAGGAGGGCAGAAAGGATCTCGTTAATCCTTCCCGTTTCCTGCAGGGCATTGGTCAAGAGTTGTTTTTCTTTTTCCGTTTGAATTTTTGAGCTGAGATACTGAAGTGAAGACTGGATGGCCGTGAGTGGATTTCTGATTTCATGGGCGGCCCCGGCTGCCAGTTCTCCTATGGTCGCCAGTTTGTCTGCTCTGGACATCCTCCGAAATCGTTCCCGCTGTTCCTTGTACAAGATAGCATTTTCGAGAGCGATCCCTGCCTGTGGCGTCAAAGTTGAAATAATGGCGAGTTCCTGTTTGGTGAACTTTTTTTTCTCTGCTTTTGGCCCAATGAAAATGATGCCTATCAACCTGTTCATGGAGACGAGAGGAAAGCAGAGTTCGATGTTGAGGCTTTCAAGCTGCTCCTTTTCTTTTTTTGTCAAAAACCGAAGAACGCCCGACTGTTCAGGAATGTGAAAGTGCGTTTTGTTGACTTTCAGCCACTTTGCAAGAGGTCCCGTGCTTAGAAAAAAGACCTTTTTGATCTTGTCCTCTTCAAATCCAATGGAATTGCTGACCTTAAATTTTCCGGATTCCTGATCAAAGATGACCAGAAATAGTTTTTCAACAG
>CAZLLG010000412.1:0-2524 GCA_964560275.1 uncultured Eubacteriales bacterium
CTTAGATGAGTAAACGTTAGAAGCTTCGGTCAGGTTTTTATATGAGCCAACACGTTACACAGAAGGACGTGGACCCCCTCCATCAGTCTCTTAATACACTGTGTGTTCTATCTAGATGTTACAGTCTGATTCTTGAAGGACAGGATTGGACTGGTGAATTTTAGGAAGAAAGAGTTTTTTTTCGTTTCAAGAGCTGCCTGGCGTATCTGGAGTCAAAACCACCTTGGTGCTCTTTCACAGCCTTTAATTTATCCTCAATTTCGTCCAGGCTCATCTTGTTGATTTTTTTCTTCTTTGAGGGAGGGGATGGAGGCACTTCATCCGGTGTCACTGGATCCTTGGGAATCTCCTTCTTTTCCTCAGTTATTTTGTCTTTTTCTTCAGGTTTTGGTTGTTTTTCTTTCTTCGTTTCTTCTGTCGTGTCTTTTTCAGGCTCATCATTGATTTCTTCCTCAGCCTGTTCTGGTGGAGCCTCTACTTTTTTTTGTTTCTCCGGAGTTTTTTCTTCTTGATCCTTTTCCTTGCTCTTTATTTTGTCTTGAGATTCAGTCTTGTCCTCAGTTTTTTCCTCTATTTTATCCTCTTTTTTGTCTGCTTTTGCTTCTTTGGATTCAGCGGGTTTATCAGACGGTTTTTCTTCATCCATTTTTTCATCGTCTTTCTCAGTTGGGGAGGTTTCTTTCTTCTTCTCTTCTTTTTTCGGTTTTTCGGTTGACTTTTTCTTTTTTATATCTGTCTCTGCTGGACTTTCTTTTACCTCTTCCTTTTTCGTGCTTTTTTTCTTCTTGCCGGATTCAGTTTTGATTTCCTTTATGTCTTTTGTTTCAGTGACTTCTTTTTTCTCTTCAGCCATTTTTTGTCCTCGTTCCTCGTATTAATTTTTGTACAACGTTTGCTTGATTATTTCGATAACCACCGTAGCTTAACAGAAAATGGGTTGAAAATAAACCGTTTCGTAAGGAAATGGAGATACCGACAGGATGTATCTGATTCTGGACTATCCATGTTTATTTTAGTAAGCTTGGGCACATGTATTTTTTGTATTCCTTCGTTCTGCTGATCTCATGTGCCTTCTATTTACCACTTTATTTTTTCAAGCTGAAATTAGTGAAAGGAGAGAGTCTGCACTTGAAAGAGAGACTGGGATTCCAATTACAGCCGATTAGTCAAACAGAGAGATCTGTATGGATTCATGCTGTTTCAGTCGGGGAAGTTCTCTCTCTTCAAAAAATGATCCAGGATCTGAAAGAGAGGCATCCAGAGTACAAAATTTATTTTTCTTCGTTGACAAATACCGGCCTTCGAATCGCTCAGCAAAAGCTTATTGGTGTAGATAAAATATTTTTTATACCTTTTGATTTTCGTTGGATTGTTAAGAAGTTTTTTTGTATTCTCAAGCCTGAATTGTTTATTCTTGCGGAATCGGAATTTTGGCCCAATTTGTTGAGAGAGGCGAAAAGACAAACACAAGGTGTTATCCTGATCAATGGCAGAATCTCTGCTCAGTCATTTAGAAGATATTTCAGATTCCGGTTTTTCTTCAAAAGAATTTTGAAAAATATCGATTATTTTTCAGTACAGACAGAAAGCGAGAAGATCAGTCTTGAAAAAATCGGAGTCCATACAGACTGTATAGAAGTTTCAGGGAATCTAAAAACAGAAGTTGTTCTTCCATCATATACAGACAATGAGGTTATTCAAAACAAAGAAAATTTGAATATTTTCAAAGGCCACAAGGTTGTGCTCGCTGGAAGCACTCGAAAAGGTGAAGAAGAAAAATTGATAGAGGCCTTTACTCAAGCACGAAATGAAAAAGAAAACATAGTTTTTATCCTGGCTCCCCGGCATCCCGAAAGAGTTGGGGAAATAGAAGACTTGTTTAAAAATTCTCCATTTGTGGTCAAGCGACGATCGGAAATCCAGTCAGATCAAACTTGGGATGTACTTATTCTTGATACCCTGGGAGAATTGTCGCGACTCTATGCTTTGTGTGATATAGCCTTTATTGGAGGGAGTTTGATCCCCTGGGGAGGACAGAATTTGCTTGAACCGGCCTTCTATGGCAAACCCATCTTTTTTGGACCGCATATGGAGAATTTTAAAGAGCTTGCCGACAAGTTTGTCCAAGCTGATGCTGCTCGAATCGTTGAGACGCAAGAGGACTTAAAACGAATTTTTCTTCTTTCTGACGATGAGGAGACTCAAGAAAGAGGGGAGAAGGCCCGAAAGATTCTTAATCGATTCCAAGGAGTGACTGAAAGAATTCTTGATAGAATCGACATATTTATGAAAAAGGACAAAACGTAATCGCATGCCTGAACAAAAAAACACAAAACGTAAACCTTTATTGCTTGTTTTTCTGATGTGTGTTCTAGTTTTTTTCTCTTCTGCAGAAAACCTGAAAGGAGAAATATCAACTTCTCAGAATAAACTCAATTATAAATATTTAAAACAATTAGGTAGAGATACTGTTGATGTTATCAGTGCTCCTGCGCATTGGAAAGGAAAAGATTTTTTCACATTA
>CAZLLG010000413.1:0-2518 GCA_964560275.1 uncultured Eubacteriales bacterium
CAAATTCCATTCTCCATAAATAAAAAGCTTATCATTTCTAAAAACAGTATGAACGATTATCCGAGATGATCAGCATCATCATTCCCAGCTATAACCGCGCTGAATTTTTAAAAGTAGCCATTCGATCCGTCCTGGCCCAGGACTCTTTTTCCCCTGGCTCGTAAACCATCCAATTCGAACTTCTAGTTATTGACGATGGCTCCACAGATCAGACAAAAGCCGTGGTAGAGTCTTTTTCATCTCCTGTTGTCTATCGGTATCAAAACCACAAAGGGGTAAGTGCAGCCAGGAATCTGGGGATCAAATTATCTCAGGGGGACTATGTGGCTTTTTTGGATTCAGATGATCTTTGGAAACCAGACAAAATTACTGTTCAGATGAGTTTGATGAAATCTTTAACTCAGACAAAAGTCTGCTACACGGAAGAAATCTGGATTCGTAACTCCGTGTTTGTGAATCCAAAAAAAAAACATAAAAAATATTCGGGATGGATTTTTGAAAAAGTCCTTCCTCTTTGCCTTCTCAGTCTTTCGTCTGCCCTTTTCTGTCGGTCTGTTTTTCAAGTGGCAGGAATTTTTGATGAAGATCTTCCGGCTTGTGAAGACTATGACTTTGGAATGCGTGTCGCTTTGAGATATCCTATCCATCTGATTTCCAAACCTCTTATAGTCAAAAGAGGAGGTCATCCTGACCAACTTTCGCATAAATATTGGGGAATGGATCAGTTCCGTGTCAAAGCGCTGGAAAAAATATTCCGGATGGATTTGTCCCCTCAGCAAAAGGAGCTGGTGAGGAAGGAACTTTTAAAAAAGTGCCAGATTTTAGTGGCTGGATTCGGGAAAAGAAATAAGAAAACAGAAGTTGTTTTTTATTCCGGCCTCATCGAAAAATATCAACACAAACAGGAGGAGAAATGAGTATTATTGATGTGATGCGGACACGGAGAAGCACACGTAAATATAAACAAGATCCAGTCCCTGAGGAGGTTTTTCTCAAAGTAATGGAGGCGGCGCGGATAGCCCCTTCTGGAAAAAATCTACAGCCTTGGCATTTTGTTATCGTTAGAGACCAAGACATGAAAGAGAAATTAGCGATAGCTTCGGCGCATCAGTATTTTATTGCTGAAGCGCCGGTTGTGATCGTTGCCTGTGCCTACCCGGAGAATTCCTATGCCAAGATGGGGCGGTACATGAAATCTTGGCCTGTAGATGTCGCCATTGCTGTTGATCATCTTATGCTGAAAGCAGAGGAAGAGGGCCTGGGAACATGCTGGATAGGCTCATTCCGGGAAGAAGAGGTGAAAACGCATCTGGGTGTGCCAGAGAATGTTAAAGTGTTGGCTTTAACCCCCCTGGGTTATCCCAATGAAGTCCCTAAAGACAGAGGGAGGAAAAGCCTGGACGAGATTATCTCTCACGAAAAGTTTTAATTGGGGGCAAAAGTATCCTGAGATTAAAACCAGTAATTCATGCCAACACTGATGGTTATTCCACCAAGATCAAAAGGTTCAAACCCAATGAATGCATTTTTGAGGACACCTGTTGCCCGGCTGTATTTGACTTCTCCTTCTAAGCTGATCCTGTTTGCTATGGGGAGCATGACACCACCGAAAACGTGGTATCCAAAACTGATTTTATTTTCTTCCCTGGCATCGGTAGGCCTGATGAAATAGCCAGTGCCTATGGGATTGTCATCTTGATCAATGAATTCTTGTTCCACACTAAAATCGATCATATCTCCTTGGAGCCGGACTGTCCAAAGGTAGGCACTTAAACCGCCTCCGATAAAAGGAATAATTTTACCTTTTCTTCCAAGAGGGGCGAGTTTAAGAGACGCCTGAACGGGCGTGATCGAGACTGAAAACACATGACTGATGGGTTCTCCGGTTCCGACATCCAAAATATTGAAACCCCAGAAGTCGTCAAATTCGTCATAAAGCCCAACATAGTCGTTGTAGATGCCGGATTTAGTTTTCGTATATCCTTCTACTCCTAAAATCATACTTAACTCACGGGAAATAAAATATTCGTAGCCAAAAGCAAAGTTGGTGTTCTGGAACTCGGATTTTATGAAGCTCATGTTTAGAAATTCTTCTTCCCATAAATCACTCATAGCTCGAGGAATAAAAAAGCCAACTTTAAATGACACCAAATCGGAAAAAACAAATCCCGGTAAACACAGGATGAGTGCGAATAAGATTATTAAATGTTTCTTCATTGTCTTTCTCCTCTACTGGACAGATATGCAAATACCATGCCAAGTCTTATAGATTTCTCAACAGGGTAGTGTTACAGCCAGACTGTTTCCAAAAAAGGTCAACTGTCCCTTTCTTAACATGCCAAGACTATGTTTATAAGCCAGATACGTCTTTTAGTCAAGTTCCCTCGGCAATGTGTCAACACTACGTAAAAACTTCCGGTTTTGTGCAACGCAAAAATTTCCGGTTTTGTTTTCAACTAAATTCTCTTTAAGTACCAGTTATGATGAAGAGCTGGATCATGCCTTTTCCACGGATGAT
>CAZLLG010000414.1:0-2508 GCA_964560275.1 uncultured Eubacteriales bacterium
ATTCTAGAAAAATATATTCCAACAATTTTAACTATATTATTTTCTAAATATCGAATTCTTTCACTGCTTTTTCATAGTCTTCAACAGTATCAATTTCCTTCCAGCCGCGCTCAATGATAACGCAGTGAACAGGAACGCCTAAATCGACCATTTCTTGAATCAAGTCTGTAAGATAGGCTTTTTCAAATACAGGCGCCCTCTGAAAAGCTTTCCCCCAATAGAGTTTCTTTGATCTGTTGAAATGTCTTTTAAATATCTCGGATCCTCTAGAGGACAGCTTCATCATGCCTATGAATTCTCCGTGCACATCATGTTTTTGAGTAAGAATTTTCCCGATCTCTACCAGATTGTTATCTGCATCGAAGATAACATTTTCAGCCTCTTCTATAGGATGGCTTTTTCGTCCTTCGTAATAATCTTTCCATTTGATATCCACAACAATTGAAATATCCTTCTTTGTATCCATGAGTCTTTCTACGACTTGTTTCTCAAAAAGAATATCTGAATAGGAAATAATAATTTCGCCTTCAATTTCTTCTTCTGCGTAAAACAAGGAATTTAAGATATTGTTGTTTTCATAATTGTCATTGATAAAATAATTGATTCCTGGGTAATCTATTTTTTCCTCTTTATATCCTTTGACTAAAACAAAATTGTTTATTTTACATGCTTTATAGGCTTCGATTTGTTTTTGGAGGAGAGTTTTCTTGCCTAATTTCAGCAAACACTTGGGCATATCATCCGTTAAGGGCTGCAAGCGATTTCCCATGCCTGCCGCAATAATAATCGCTTTCATATTGGCCTCCTCTATTCCATTTTTTATTTTTTTTATTTCAACCTCTTTGAGTCCTAATCTCTCGATTGTTCGCAGCAGTGATGGGATCTCTTTATTTTTTCTAATTATTTCTGGGATATCAGGAGGAATCCTATTTTTGGTCTTTCCGGCCAGATCATATAAATGTTCTAAATTTGCCTCTAAAATTGCAGATAGTGCCTTGATGATTTCTTTCCTTGGGGCATCTCTTTTGTTGTTTTCGATATCATTTAAGTAGGAGGGTGAAATATTTATGATCCTCGCCAGCTCCCGCTGTCCAATATTCCTCGCGATTCTTAAATTTTTGATATAACTCCCAAAAGTCGTATTTTTTCCCATGTTGAAACGTTTACTTGTTCGCTAACATGTAAACACTTTCCGCAGTCTTTGTCAAGGAAAAAAAAATGAATGGGACTTAGTGAGCCATACGTCCGCTGCAGATCTCCATAATGAATTTTGCGCCGATCTCAGATGATTTTCCAAAATTGTAGATGTATTTCTGCCTTGAGCTTTTTATCATGTCTGTGTAGAATTCTCTGTTTACCAGGAAATCCGAGATTATTTTATCGGCCTTGGAAGCGTCATGCGGACTGATGATTTTTCCAATTTGGTTCCTGAGCCCGACTTCTATTGGTTCGATGTTAAGTTTTTCATATTCGGGATTGTGAATTTTTCTCGGGATATCGATAAACAAGACCGGCCTTTCGGTTCCAAAGGCATACTCAAATGCAATGCCGGACCAGTCGCAGACAAGCACATCTGCGTCGTGGATAAATTCTTCTGATTCTGTTTTTGTGTCCAGCCTGAAGTTTTCGTGAGACCCAAATTCCTTGCCCAGTGATAAAATTTGTTCCGGTTTTTTTAAGATGGTTACGGGATGGGGCCGCAAAGCAACCACATAATCTGCTCGGAGCAGCGTGCCGATCAATTCTTGTCCGCACGACTCGATGATATTCGAATCCTGCCAGCTAGGTGCAATGAGAACACATTTATGCCTGCTTGCTTCTGAATGGGATTTCCGAACGTAATCTTTATGGTCTTCATAAATTCTTTCAACTCTGTGATAGCCCACCTTGAGAAGACGTTTGGGTTTAAGATTATACAGCTTCTCGGTTTGTCGGACTTCTTGGAAGTGGTGAGGCCCGGCACAAAAGATCGTGTCATAAAAATCAAATGCTCCGAGTCGATAGATCATGTGAGTACTTACCAGTGAATGGAAAATATAGACATGATCCGTCCCTTTAGTCGATTTCTTTATATGGAATTGATTGAGATCCGGCATAGTCAAAATGATGACTTTGGAGCTTAGGAACGGGAGGAAAAAAGAAAAAAGGCTGCGGATGTAGAAAACTTTTATGTTGGGGGAATGGTTAGTTAAAAGGGGATCATTATAATCAGACGTAATGTAGCTGAATTTTGCGTCGTGCTTATGGATCAATGCACTCATCAACCCATCGAAAAAAGAGATATATTGTGCCTCCTCAGAATAGAAGACAATCTCTCTGAATTGTCTGTCGGTTCGTCTGTAGAAAGAAAAGAACGAGGCACATTCCTTCCAAAACAGCAAAAATCGCTTCATGAATGATATTTTTTTTTGCATCCAAAAATCCGGAACAAGTACGGGAAATTATATCTAAAATCTCCGCTTTTTTCTTGATTGTTCGCTCTATTAATAGCAATAATCTGAATTAAAG